>NZ_RWIO01000026.1:0-305951 GCF_009764655.1 Pseudomonas sp. PB105 | reverse complement strand
TTATCCCAGCACTCGCCTTTACGGCTCATGCTTTGCCTAAAACCCTGTTTGAGCAGCTCGTTTCGAAACTTATGACTGGTGTACTGACAACCTTGGTCAGAATGAAACAACACATTCTGGGGATGGCCGCGTAGCTCAACCGCCATGCGTAGCGCTTCGCAGGTCAGGTTGGCATCAGAAATCATCGAGAACGACCAGCCTACGATCCTGCGAGCGTACAAATCCAGAACGGCGGCGAAGTACATCCACCGCTTGCCGACCTTGATGTAAGTCACGTCACCACACCACACCTGATTAACCGCCGTCACATCAAATTTCCGCTTGAGCACGTGTGGCGCCACCAAGGCCTCTACGCCCGGCGACTTGTACTTATGGCGCCTGCGTTGACGACTAGCGATGCCAGCTTCGCGCATCAAACTGCGAGCCATATAACGTCCGATACGATGCCCTTTGGCTTGTAGTTCCTTGGACAATGTACGTGCGCCGGCCGACTCTCTGGACGCCTTGTGGTGCCTGACCAGCGCGGCCTTGAGCTTGTCCCGTTCAGGATTTGCTCTGCCCTGGCGCTGACGCCAAGCGTAGAAACTGCTGCGGTTGACCCCGAACGCCCTGCAACACCTTTTAACGCCGTACTGCTCGTCCAGCTCATCGATCAGCGTGAATGATCTTTGGCGTCCAAAAGCAGGAGAGCACTGGCCTTTTTTAGGATTTCGATATCCATATCTTTCTCTCGCAGCAGAGCTTTGAGCCTCTGGATTTCTCGTTGATCAGCGGTAATCGCCTTGGCCCCTACGGGAGTTGAGCCCAAGCGTTCTTTTTGCACTTGATCGACCCAGCGACGCAGCGCTGTGGGGCCGATATCCAGGCTGGCACAGACTTCGGTAACTGGCTGACCTTCATCCAACACCATGCTGGCGGCCTTAAGCTTGAACTCACTCGAATAAGATTTACGCATATCCAAACACCTCAAATTTGGGCGCTATCATAGCGCCCGAATGAAGTGTCCAAAATCATTAGGCCAGTTCAGCTTGCCCCCGATAGCGGTGTTTCAATCAGCATATGCAGTGACTGACACCCTGCTATCGGGGGCAAGCCCCCTCCCACATTGTCCTCCACTGTTGCGCTATTGAGTCAGGTTCAGGAATCACTCAAACCGCAGGATCACCCTGCGGTTGTGCTTGCTCTTCTTCTCGATCTTCTCGCAGAACACCCGGCCGATTTCCTCGGTGTTGATCACGTGGGTGCCGCCACACGGCTGGATGTCGATCCCGGCAATTTCAATCACCCGTACCGAGCCTTGGATCACCGGCGGCGCGACCGCCTGGGTGCGGGTTATCTGCAGCAGCGTGGAGTATTCCGTGGCGGCCATCGACAGGGTTTTCACCGAGTGAGCCTGTTCGATCAGCGCGTTGAGGTCGCGGGTGATGCTGTCTTTGTCGAGGGTCATTTCCGGCAGGTCGAAATCCAGGCGGCCCTTGTCGGCACTGATGCTGCAACCCGTCACCGGCGCATCGATGATCGAGCACAGCAAGTGCAGGCAGGTGTGCATTTTCATGTGCTGATAGCGCCGTTCCCAATCGAGGCCGGCATCGACCTGGACCCCCGCAGTCAACTGCTCGGGGCAGTGTTCCACCTGGTGCCAGATGATCGAACGCAGCACCGGGTCGCGTACGGTGCCGGTCACGGCCACCTGCGTCCCGTCGGGCAGGGTCAAGTGGCCGGTGTCGCCCGGCTGTCCGCCGCCGGTTGGGTAGAACAACGTGTGTTCCAGGGCAATGCCGTGTTCGCTGACGGCAATCACCCGGGCGCTGAAGGCGTTTTGGTAGGGCGCGCTGTCAAACAGCGCCAGGGTTTCCATGGTGTGCACAGACATGTTCAACCTCCGACGATCAGTGGGCTGGCTTGCAACAGGTGGCGCACCATTGCACTCAAGCCAGGGGGGGAAAGCAGGGTGATTTCAAACTCCGGGCCGCAGATTTTCAGGTTCAGCGGCAGGCGTGGCAGCTGATTGCCGGCTTCAACGCGGTGCAGGCGAAACTGCAGGTGGTGACGCTCCTTCACCGTCGGTTCCAGCATCAGCCCCTGCAGAGGGTGGAAGTCGGCGTCCAGTACCGTGACCTTGTGGCTGGCATTGACCTCGCCGACCACATGCAAGCGCTCATCCAGGGCGAAGGCGCCGAGGTAGTTGCTGTGGTCCGATTCATCGTTTTTTTGCAGTTGGATCTGGTTCACCACCTTGACCTTGGTCCCGGCGGGTACGTCCTGGGTGATCACGCAGGACGGGCTGATAAACACGTTGTCGCCAATCAACACATACCCCAGCACACGGGCGCCGGAGCCGACTTCGACGTTGTTGCCCAAGCGTGGATGGCGCTTGCCGTCGGGGTTGTTGGCGATGCCCCGGGCGCCGAGGGTCACGCCGCAGAGGATGTAGCAGTCGTGGCCGATCTCGCAGGTTTCACCGATCACGGTGCCGTAGCCGTGGTCCAGCACAAAGCGGCGGCCGATGCGCGCCGCCGGGTGAATCTCCGCACCGGACAGCACCTTGCCCTGATTACTGAGTTTGAGGGCGATGCGTGAAAACACGCCGTTGGTCTGGTCGGGGAAATTCCACACAAGGTGTGCAAGGCGGTAATACAGCACCGCCTTGAACGAGGCATAGGATTCCAGGATCAGCTCGCCGCGCCCGCGTGATGCCGGATCGCGGTAGGCGTAGGCGATCAGGTCTTCGGCCACCGCCTGGGCGGCGTTCTGGATCAGCGGCGCCAGGTGCGGTTCCAACTGCTTCATCTGCGCAGGCGTGAGGGTCTTGATGAGCTGGGTGAGCAACTCATCATGCAGCTGTTGCATGTCGATAAAGCCACCCATGGAGGCACCCCCGCAATCTGGCTGGTTGGAAAACCGGTTATTCAAAACTGGGAAGGTAGCTGTCGGCATTGTCGTAGACCATGGTCAACACCACCGTTTCGGGTGGCAGTTCGGGGGCGAGCCGGGCGATGGCGACCATGTTGGCAGCGGAGGACAGGCCCAGGCTGATGGCGTCGGTGCGCATGATGCGTTTCATCATGTCGATGCAGTCCTGGCGCGAAACCTTGAGCATGCCGTCGATCACATTGAGGTTGAGGATGCTCGGGATCAGGCCAATCGACAGGCCCTGGATATGGTGCGGCGCGTGCTGGTCTTTCAGCAGGTCGCATTCCTCCGGTTCCACGCCCATGACGCGGATCGCCGGCCAGGCGGCTTTGAGGGTTTCGCCGATACCGGTGATATGGCCACCGGTGCCGATGCCGCTGACAAAGTAGTCCACACGGCGCTCGCCAAAGGCGCGAAGGATTTCCGGCGCGGTGGTGTCGCGGTGGGTCTGCGGGTTGGCGCCGTTGCGTTGCTGGTTGAGCATCACGTAGCTGGGGTTTTCCAGCTGCAGCTCCATGCACTTTTCGCCATGGGAATTGTTGCCCCGGCGGCTGTCCGACAGCACCACCTTGGCGCCGTACAGGCGCAGCAGCTTCTGTTTTTCGGGGCTGTAGTTGTCGGGGATCACCAGCACCACTTTGTAGCCCAGCACATTGCCGGCCATCACCAGGCCGATGCCGGTATTGCCGCCGCTGGGCTCAATGATGGTTTGCCCGGAGTCGCGTATCAGCACGCCCCGGCGCTCGGCGTCGAGGATCATGCCCAGGGCGATGCGCGCCTTGTGGCTGCCACCGGGGTTGAGGGATTCGAGCTTGGCGTAGACCTCGATGCCAAGGTCTTCGGAAAACTGCGCCAGCCGCACGATGGGCGTGTGGCCGATGGCGTCGAGGATCGAGTTATGCAACATCAGTCGGTCCTCGGGTCAGTACAAGGGCATGTCAGGTTCGACGTCGCGAACCCAATGTTTCATGCCGCCTTGCAGGACTTTGGTGTTGGCAAAGCCCGCCGCCAGCAGCGTACTGGCCGCTTGCTCGGCGCGGGTGCCGGCGTAGCAGATCAGGTAATGGGTGTTGTCGCGGTTGAGGCGGTCGAGTTGATCGTCCAGCTCGGCGAGGGGGATATGCAGCACCCCCGGCAACTTGCACACCTCCAGTTCGCTGGCGTCGCGCACGTCCAGCAGTACGTCGGCGCTGCGTGGGTGTTCGAGCAGTTGCTTGAGGACGCGGGGCTTGATGTAGCGTTCTTCGGCCAGTGACGGGGCGCTGGGCAGGGCGTCGGCGCACACGGCCGGCGCGATCGTTTCACTGTGGCGCAGTTCGGAACAGCACGGGCAGTCGGCGCGGCGCTTGAAGCGGATTTCGCTGAACTTCATCGCCAGCGCATCGAAACGCATCAAACGCCCGGACAGCGGCTCGCCAATGCCGATCAGCAGCTTGATGGCCTCGGTCGCCTGGATCATCCCGACCACGCCGGGCAACACGCCGATCACGCCACCGGCGCTGCAATTGGGTGCCAACTCTGCGGGCGGTGCGCTGGGGAACAGGCAGCGGTAGCACGGCCCGCCCTTGTAGTTGAGCACGCTGATCTGCCCGTCGAAACGGTAGATGGCGCCATACACCAAGGGTTTTCCAAGCTGGACGCATGCGTCATTGACCAGGTAGCGGGTGTCGAAATTGTCGGTGCCGTCGATCACCAGGTCATAGGCGCCCACCAGTTCCAGGGCGTTATCGGCATTCAGCGCGGTGTTGTGGGCATTGATCTGGATGTGAGCATTGAGGTCTTGCAGGCGCTGTTTGGCGGACTCGACCTTTGGCAGGCCCAGCGTGCTGTTGCCGTGGACGATCTGGCGTTGCAGGTTGCTGCTTTCCACCACGTCGAAATCCACCAGGCCCAAAGTGCCGACGCCGGCCGCCGCCAGGTACAGGCTGATGGGCGAGCCCAGGCCGCCGGTGCCGATGATCAGTACCTTGGCTTTCTTCAGGTTCAACTGACCCTCGCGGCCCACGCCCGGCAGCGTGATATGGCGCACGTAGCGCTGGACTTCTTCGTTGCTCAGGGATTCGACGTCGATGCCGCCGGACGTGGCGAGCAGCACTTCGATCCTGGCTTTTTCCGGCAACGGTTCGTCGGCCTCGATCAGCGCTTCCTCGGCGGTAAACAGGAAGTGTTCCTTGAGCTGATTGTTCTTCTCGTGAAACAGATGCGTGCGCAACTGCGGGTGGCTGTTGCAGAGGTTTTCAATGACTTCGCGCAATGTCGATCCGGTGCTCTCAAGGGTCGATTCCGGCAGCTTGGCCACGCGAACCAGGATATCGGGGAAAGAGACAGCGTTCATGGACAACTCCGTGTGCAGGTCGTTGAAGGGTTGAAGGGCGAACTGTGTGCCATCCCAGGCAAACAGCTTGGAACCGAGAGCC
The DNA here is from genome assembly GCF_009764655.1 of Pseudomonas sp. PB105. Taxonomy (NCBI): domain Bacteria; kingdom Pseudomonadati; phylum Pseudomonadota; class Gammaproteobacteria; order Pseudomonadales; family Pseudomonadaceae; genus Pseudomonas; species Pseudomonas sp. PB105. The sequence continues at coordinate 300,621 of NZ_RWIO01000026.1, read as the reverse complement.
TGGCCCTGGCGAACATCGACTACCAGGTAGCTCACGGGGTAGATCGGTTCACCCAGGAACAGCGCCTTGTCCTGGTCCTCATCGCTGAAATAGGCGCCGACGTCAGGGTGAGAGTGGTAGATCACCACCACGGGGTTGTCGCTGCGAAACGCCTTGTTCAACAGTAGGGTGTCGGCCACCGAGAAGGTGTAGCCGTTGGCTGCGCTGCGTGGGTACATCTCGGGGTTCTTGCGGTGCAGTTCATTCTGGATATTGCTGCCCAGGTACACGCTGCCGTCGGCGAAGACGTAGCCGCAGCATTCCTCGGGATAGCTGCGGCTGGCGTGGGCGTAGATCAGTTCCAGGGCGGTGGGGCGGAGGACGTCCATGTTTCTCTCGCGTTGGTGGGTGGTCAATTTTTCTTGGCCATGAGTTTTTCGATGGGCAACTTGGTGATCGCAAAACCGGCCAGCAGGATGGCCGAGTACAGCATCAGGTCGCGGGAAATCGCCACGCCTTCGTACCAGGCGCCGATGATCACCGCGAACACCGGGAAGATAATGAATACGAACGACAGGATGATCGGGCTCAAGCGCTTGAGCAGCATGAAGTACACGATGAATCCGCCCACCGAGGCCACCAGTCCGAGGTAGAACAGGGCGCTCCAGGAGCGCAGGGTGATGTCTTCAAAGGTGGGTGTTTCAAACCACAGCCCCGCGACGAACAGCATCAACCCGGCAATGCCGATGGGCAGGGTGTTGTAGGTGATCACGCTGATGGCGCTGCCTTTCTGCTTGGTAATCACATAGCACAAGGCATGCATGATCGCGGCCGTCAGAATCGCCAGCACGCCGAAAAACTCGGCGTGGTCCAGGTGCAGGCCCTGGCTGCGGATGATCATGTACAGGCTGCCGAAGCCGATGCCGATGCCGACCACCTGGGAAAAGTAGATGCGCTCGCGCAGGAACAGCGCGGAGAAAATCAGGATGAATACCGGCATGCAACTGAAGAGCAGGGCGGTGAGGCCGGACGAGACATGCATCTCGCCGTAGTTGAGCAGGTAGTAGGGCACGCTGAAGTAGGACAGGGTCACGAACACGAAAAACCAGCGGCTTTCGCGAGGGAACAGGATGGGCTCGCGGCGCACCATGGCGAAACACAGGAACAGCGGGAAGGCGATGAGAAAGCGCAGGCCGGCGGAGGTCAGCGGTGGCACGCTTTCCACGGCAATCTTGATGCCCAGCCAGGTCGTGCCCCAACTCAGGCACACGATCAGGAACATCACACTGGTGATCAGCCCGGCCAGCCACTGTTTTTGGGTTTTGGTTTTGGCGGTGTTTTCGATAACGGCGGACATTGGCATCGTTTATTGCTTCCCTGAGCCGGAATTGAACTCTATATTGAACTTGTAATGAGTGATTAAATTCGGCGATTGAACCCGTAAAAGCACACTATTAGGGCGAAAGATGGCTGTCAAAACAAATATTGACATGGTGTCAATTATGCGTGAGGGCTTGTCCAACGGTCAGGGCGTGAAGTACAAGCGCCTGTCCGATGTCATGGAACGGGGCATCCTCGAAGGCTTGATTGAACCGGGACGAAAACTGCCGCCCCATCGGGTGCTTTCCGACAATCTCGGGGTGACCATCGGTACCATCAGCCGGGCCTACGGTGAGTTGGAACGCCTGGGTCTGGTGGTCGCCCGCGTTGGTGACGGAACATTCGTGCGCAAGCGTGGGATGGAGCGCCAGCGCGATGAAGGCTTTCGCAACGTCAGCGAGGAGCCGCGCCAGTACTTCGATATGAGCCGCAACATGCACATCCCCGGGCAGGAGACGGCCTTCCTGGCCCAGAGCTTCCAAACCCTGTCGACCAACGCCAAGTTCCTCCAGGACATCAGCGCCTACACCCCGGACGCTGGCCTGCCGCGCTACCGCGAAGCCGGTGCGCAATGGTTGGTGCAGCGTGACTTTCATCCCATCCCTGAACAGGTCATTTGCGTGAATGGCGGCCAGCACGGCCTGCTCTGCGCGATGATGGCGCTGCTGCGGGCAGGCGATACGGTGGTAACCGAACAACTGACGTACCCAGGCCTGATCACCGCAGCGCGCATGCTCGGCATACGCTTGATCGGCCTGGAGATGGATGACGAAGGCGTGCTGCCGAATGCGCTGGATGAAGTCTGTCGAAACCACCGGATTTCGGCGCTGTACTGCACGCCGACGATCCAGAACCCCACCACCGCCGTGTTATCGGTGGCGCGCCGCGCTGCGCTGGTCAAGGTATGCCGCGAGCACAATCTGCTGATCCTGGAAGACGAAGCCCACGGTGTATTGGTAGAAGATCGGCCGCCGCCTCTCAGCCATTTCGCCCCCGAGCGTACGATTTTGATCAGTAGCCTGAGCAAGGCGGTGTCCGCCGGACTGCGCGTGGGGTACGTACATGCACCGCCGGCGCTGGTCAGCCGGATCTCGGCAGCCCTGCGCTCAACCTGCTGGATGGCCACGCCAGTAACCCTGGAACTGGCCACCCAGTGGATCGAAAACGGCACGGCGGAGTACTTGCTGCGCCAGCAGATCAACGAGATCAGTCGGCGTAAAGCCCTGGTGCGTGACCTGCTCGAAGGCCTGCAATATCGCACTCACCTCAACAGCCCGCACTTCTGGATTGAGGTGCCCGAGCCGTGGCGTGCGTCGGAAATCGAGGCTGAACTCAAGCAGAACAACTACCTGATCGCCACCGCCGAGGCATTTGCCGTGGGGCAGACGGCAGTGCCGCAGTTTATTCGGGCGAGTATCTGCAATACGTCAGGCGACGATCAGTTGTTGCGCGAGGGGTTTGACGCGTTGGCGACGGCGTTGGGGCAGGGGGGTGGCCGGTTTCACCTGTAGGCCTTGGTCTTTGTGGTGAGCGGGCTTGCCCGGGTACAAACCGGGGACATCGTTTACATATCTAACCGGGGACATGGTTTACAGGTTAATACGCATGATCAGGAGGTAACTGATCATGCCCTGGAACCAAGAGTCTCCTATGGATCAACGAATCAAGCTGGTCATCGACTTGCTGTCTGGCGATTTCACCAAGAGCCAGTTAGCTCGGCGTTTTGGCGTCAGTCGACCGACTGTAGATAAATGGATCTCCCGTCACGTTGAAGGCGATTTAAAGTCGTTGGCAGAGGTGTCTCGACGGCCTCACACCAGCCCAAATAAGACTGATGATGAGATTTTGGCTCGCATAGTGGCGATGAAAGAAGCCCACGATAAATGGGGGCCGAAGAAGCTTGTCGAGCTATTACGAATCGCTGACCCGTCTGTCGCCTGGCCATCGCCAAGCACGGCTGGCCAATGGCTTGACAGGCTTGGGCTGGTCAATAAACGGCGTTTCAAGCGACGGCACAGTAGCGTTCACAGGGTAATGCGAGAAGCCAACGAACCCAACAAGACGTGGTGCGCTGACTACAAGGGGCAGTTCAAGATGCTCAATGCCCAGATGTGCTATCCCCTGACCGTTACGGACCATGCTTCACGGTTGATTTTGGCATGTAGAGCCCACCCCAAAATCATGACCCAGCCTGTCAAACAAGCATTCGAGAGGCTTTTTCAGGAGTACGGGATGCCGGAAGTCATTCGCTCTGACAACGGCGTTCCCTTTGCTTCTCCAGGCCTGGCAAGAATGTCCACGCTGGCAGTTTGGTGGATCCGCCTGGGTATATATCCCGAACGAACCATGCCGGGACGACCTGCCCAAAATGGCCGCCATGAAAGGATGCATCGCAGTTTGAAGCTTGAACTGCCACTGGGAAAAAACCTGATCGAGCAGCAGCTTTTACTGGAGCACTTTCGACATGAATTCAATTACATACGCCCCCACGAGGCGCTCGGTATGAAACGTCCAGGAGATCTGTACGTACCGTCTACTCGAGCTTATCCAGGATGCCTGCCGGATGTGGAATATGCAGCGGAAATGGAAGTACGAAGCGTCAGACAGAATGGCTCGATCATGTGGAAAGGAAAGTTGGTGTTTGTTAGCGAAGCGCTATCAGGAGAACGGATCGGGCTCAAAGAGGTTGAAGATGATGTTTGGGATCTGTACCTGTGTGACTATCCCCTGGGGAGGCTTGGACGAGGCATGAATCGCGTCCAAGCTTCAAATGTGTAAACGATGTCCCCGGTTTCAGATGTAAAGGATGTCTACGGTTCTACACCGCGCGAGGCAAGCTCGCTCACCACAAAAGTGCCAGGCAGAGAATATTACTTGAAGCGCCGCTCCACACCCTTCTCCACCAGAATCTTCGCTGAAATCTCTTCAACCGAAAAATGCGTGGAATTGATGTGCGCAATATTCTCGCGACGGAACAGATTTTCCACTTCACGCACTTCGAACTCGCACTGGGCATAGCTTGAGTAGCGGCTGTTGGGCTTGCGCTCGTTGCGGATGGCCGTCAGGCGGTCCGGGTCGATGGTCAGGCCGAACAGCTTGTGGGAGTGGGCGCGCAGGGCGGCCGGCAGCGTCAGGTGTTCCATGTCGTCTTCGGTCAGCGGGTAGTTGGCTGCGCGGATGCCGAATTGCATGGCCATGTACAGACAGGTAGGCGTTTTGCCGCAGCGCGACACGCCCACCAGGATCAGGTCGGCCTTGTCGTAGTAGTGCGTGCGGGCGCCATCGTCGTTGTCGAGGGCGAAGTTCACCGCCTCGATACGCTCCATGTAGTTGGAGTTATGCCCAATGGAATGGGACTTTCCGACGGAGTAGGAGGAGTGCTCGCTCAACTCCTGCTCCAGTGGCGCCAGGAAGGTCGAGAAAATGTCGATCATGAAACCATTCGACGTTGCGAGAATCTCACGGATGTCTTGATTGACGATGGTGTCGAAAATGATCGGCCGAAAACCGTCTTTTTCAGCCGCCAGATTGATTTGTTGTACCATGGCCCGCGCTTTATCCACGCTGTCGATATAGGGCCGCGTGAATTTGGCGAAGGTAATGTTTTCGAACTGCGCGAGCAGGCTTTGACCCAATGTTTCGGCTGTGATGCCGGTGCCGTCGGAGATAAAGAAAGCAGATCGTTTCATTTGAGCCCTGGGCCTTAAGCTGATGGCGAATCTTGGATATGATAGGCGCGATTTTGCCGTCCCGCAGTGGGCCGCATTCTCACTTATTTTCCAGGTCCAGGCCACAAGCGCTGGCGAACGCTCCTACTGAGCAGCCGGCGTCCTGAGCTTTTCCAACACAGAAAGTGGAGAGATCACCTTGGTAGAGTACGTAGTTTCCCTCGATAAGCTCGGCGTCCATGATGTAGAGCACGTAGGGGGCAAGAACGCATCCCTCGGCGAGATGATCAGTAATCTTGCAGGCGCTGGTGTCTCGGTGCCCGGTGGTTTCGCCACCACGGCCCAGGCTTACCGCGATTTTCTCGAACTGAGCGGCCTCAACGCCCAGATCCACGCCGCGCTGGACGCCCTGGACGTCGATGACGTCAACGCCCTGGCCAAGACCGGCAGCCAGATCCGCCAATGGATCATGGACGCCGAGTTCCCCGAGAAACTCAACGAAGAAATCCGCACCGCCTTCGCCGCTCTGTCGGCCGGCAACCCGGATATGGCCGTTGCCGTGCGCTCCTCCGCCACTGCCGAAGACTTGCCGGACGCCTCCTTCGCGGGTCAGCAAGAGACCTTCCTTAACATCCGTGGCGTAGAAAACGTGATCCGCGCCGCCAAGGAAGTGTTTGCCTCTCTGTTTAACGACCGCGCCATTTCCTACCGCGTACACCAAGGTTTCGACCACAAGCTGGTGGCTTTGTCTGCCGGTGTGCAGCGCATGGTGCGTTCGGAAACCGGCACCGCCGGCGTGATGTTCACCCTGGACACCGAGTCAGGCTTCCGTGACGTGGTGTTTATCACCGGCGCCTACGGCCTGGGCGAAACCGTCGTACAAGGCGCGGTCAACCCGGACGAATTCTACGTACACAAGCACACCCTTGAAGCCGGCCGCCCGGCCATCCTGCGCCGCAACCTGGGCAGCAAGGCAATCAAGATGATCTACGGCGACGAGGCCAAGGCCGGCCGTTCGGTCAAGACCGTTGATGTGGACAAGGCCGAGCGCGCACGTTTCTGTCTGTCCGACGCTGAGGTCAGCGAATTGGCCAAGCAAGCGATGATCATCGAAAAGCACTACAAGTGCCCGATGGACATCGAATGGGCCAAAGACGGTGACGACGGCAAGCTGTACATCGTGCAGGCCCGCCCGGAAACCGTGAAGAGCCGCACTTCGGCCAATGTCATGGAACGCTACCTGCTGAAAGAAACCGGCACCGTACTGGTGGAAGGCCGTGCCATCGGCCAGCGCATCGGCGCCGGCAAGGTGCGGATCATCAAGGACGTGTCCGAGATGGACAAGGTCCAGCCAGGTGACGTACTGGTCTCCGACATGACCGACCCGGACTGGGAACCGGTGATGAAGCGTGCGAGCGCCATTGTCACCAACCGCGGCGGGCGTACCTGCCACGCGGCGATCATCGCCCGTGAGCTGGGGATTCCGGCCGTCGTGGGTTGCGGCAACGCCACCCAGCTGCTGAAAGATGGCCAGGGCGTGACCGTGTCCTGCGCCGAAGGCGACACCGGTTTCATCTTTGAAGGTGAGTTGGGCTTCGATATCAAGCAAAACTCCATCGACGCCATGCCCGACCTGCCGTTCAAGATCATGATGAACGTCGGCAACCCGGACCGCGCCTTCGACTTCGCGCAGTTGCCGAACGCCGGTGTGGGCCTGGCCCGCCTGGAATTCATCATCAACCGCATGATCGGCGTGCACCCCAAGGCCCTGCTGAACTACGACGGCCTGCCGCTGGACATCAAGGAAAGCGTCGACAAGCGCATCGCCGGTTACAACGACCCGGTGGGCTTCTACGTCGAGAAGCTGGTTGAAGGCATCAGCACCCTGGCGGCGGCGTTCTACCCGAAAAAGGTCATCGTGCGCCTGTCGGACTTCAAGTCCAATGAATACGCCAACCTGATCGGCGGCAAGCTCTACGAGCCGGAAGAAGAAAACCCGATGCTTGGTTTCCGCGGCGCCTCGCGTTACATCAGCGAAGCGTTCCGTGATTGCTTCGAGCTGGAATGCCGCGCGCTCAAACGTGTACGCAACGAGATGGGCCTGACCAACGTCGAGATCATGGTGCCGTTCGTCCGCACCCTGGGCGAAGCGAGCCAGGTGGTCGACCTGCTGGCTGAAAACGGCCTGTCCCGTGGCGAAAACGGCCTGCGCGTGATCATGATGTGCGAACTGCCGTCCAACGCCATCCTGGCCGAAGAGTTCCTGGAGTTCTTCGACGGCTTCTCCATTGGCTCCAACGACCTGACCCAGTTGACCCTGGGCCTGGACCGCGATTCGGGGATCATCGCCCACTTGTTCGACGAGCGTAACCCGGCCGTCAAGAAGCTGCTGGCCAACGCTATCCAGGCCTGTAACAAGGCCGGCAAGTACATCGGCATCTGCGGCCAAGGCCCTTCCGACCATCCGGACCTGGCCAAATGGCTGATGGAACAGGGTATCGAAAGCGTCTCGCTGAACCCCGATTCCGTGCTGGAAACCTGGTTCTTCCTGGCGGAAGGCCAAGCGCCCGCTTAAGGTCGTTACGTCAAAAGTGCCGGTCACTCGTTGTGGGTGACCGGCATTCTTATCTGTACAGGGCGGAATCCTTGCGGACGTCGCCCTTTTTTGTGCAAGAGCATTATGCAAAGCAGCAGCAACCTGTTTCCCGTCGCCCTGATCAGCGCTGAACGTCGTGGCGACCTGAGTGAAGACGTGTACCGCCTCAAACCCGGTAACAGCCCCGACGGCACTGTCGAGCTGGCGGTTACCCGTTTAGGCTTGGCCGATGTCCCGGAAAACCGGGGCATTCCGGTTATTTTGTTGCACGGCAGTTTTTCCAACCGGCGCTTCTGGTATTCGCCCAAAGGCATCGGCCTGGGCGCTTATCTGGCGCGCCAGGGGTTTGATGTGTGGATCCCGGAAATGCGCGGCCATGGCCTGTCCAAGCGCAACCATGACTATGCGAAAAATCGGGTTGCCGACTACGCGCGCTATGATTTGCCGGCCATCGGTGCGTTTGTGCGCGAGCAAAGTGCCCAGATCCCCCATTGGATCGGCCACTCCCTGGGCGGTACAGCCTTGGCGGCGGCGCTGGGTGGTCAGCACCTGGGCGCACCGGCAGTGGCGTCGGTGGCCTTGTTTGGTTGCCAGGTCAGTCGCACCCACTGGCCCCTGAAACTGCCGCCGGTGGAATGGACCGGTCGATTGCTTCTGAAACGCTTTGGAGAGCTGTCCGGCTCACGCCTCAAGCGCGGCCCGGAGGACGAACCGGCGGGCGTGCTGATCGAAGCCATGCGTTGGAATGGCCTGTTTGGACGCTTTGGCGAGGGTAAGCAGGATTGGTGGAAAGGCCTGGCAGACGTCGATGTGCCAGTGTTGGCCGTCAGTGCGGCCGGTGATCATCAGGACCCTGACTGGGCCTGTCGCAAGCTGTTCGAGCAAATCGGTTCTGAGCATCGCCAATACCTTTGCCTGGGTCGCCAGCAAGGGTTTACCGGTGATTTCGGGCATGTGGAAATGCTTGTGAGCAAGGCCGCCCAAACCGAAGTATGGCCACTGGTGGCGCAATGGTTGAAAGACCCACTCACACCGTTGTTTGGCGCCCCGGCCGAGGTGCTGGCGACGGTTTGACGCAGCGCTCTGCCAAGGGCGTTTCGCTCGTGCAAGGTAGCGGCTAAGATATGACGCGCTGAACGCTTCTGGTCATATTCAGTCGCGCAGTGGCTCTTGCGTTGCGGCGAAGCGAATGGGATGTTCCTCGTCCGCTTCGACCGATACTTCTTTGAAAGACACTTCTTTGGCAGAAAGGAATTTTTCGATGAACCATTACGTGACCCCCGACCTGTGCGACGCCTACCCGGAACTGGTGCAGGTGGTCGAGCCGATGTTCAGCAATTTCGGCGGCAGAGACTCCTTCGGTGGCGAGATCGTCACCATCAAGTGCTTCGAAGACAACTCGTTGGTCAAGGAGCAAGCCGACCAGCCGGGCGCCGGCAAGGTGCTGGTGGTCGACGGGGGCGGTTCCCTGCGGCGGGCGTTGTTGGGCGACATGATTGCCGAAAAGGCCGCGAAAAACGGCTGGGAAGGGCTGGTGATCTACGGTTGCATCCGTGATGTCGATGTCATAGCGCAGACCGATCTTGGCGTGCAGGCCCTGGCCAGCCATCCGTTGAAGACCGACAAGCGCGGTATCGGTGACCTGAACGTGGTGGTCACGTTTGCCGGCGTGACCTTCCGTCCGGGTGAGTACATCTATGCGGACAATAATGGCGTGATCGTGTCGCCAAGTCCGTTGAAAATGCCTGAATAAACCGCAATAAACGACGGGGTGAGGATGTTCGAGGAAGAAAACGCGCAGTGGGGCCTGGTGCATGCCCTGGTGCTGGACGGTAAAGGCGGTGCGCGTTCGATTGCCCGGACTGAGCTCGATGACTTGCAACTGCAGCCCCAGGAAAGCCTGTGGCTGCATTGGGATCGCAGCCACCCGCAAACGCAGACCTGGCTGCGTAAATCCAGTGGCCTGAGCGAGTTCGCCTGTGACCTGCTGCTGGAGGAGAACACCCGCCCGCGCCTTTTGCCGTTGCCGGAGGCCGAGCTGCTGCTGTTCCTGCGTGGGGTTAACCTCAACCCCGGCGCGGAGCCGGAAGATATGGTTTCGGTGCGTATCTTCGCCGCCGCCAGCCGTGTGATTTCACTGCGTCTTCGCCCGTTGCGGGCGACCGATGAACTGCTGGTGCAACTGGCAGAGGGCAAAGGGCCGAAAACCGCGTCCGAACTCATCCTTTATATGGCGCAGTACCTGACCAATAAGGTGCAGGATCTGGTCACGGACCTGTCTGAAATCGTGGATACCGAGGAAGAAAAACTCGATACCGACGAACGGTACACTCCGGAGCACGGCAGCGTGTTGCAGATCCGCCGGCGAGCGGCCGGGCTCAAGCGATTCCTGGCACCGCAGCGGGACATCTTTGCCCAACTGACGCGGATCAAATTGCCGTGGTTCTGCGACGACGATGCCGACTACTGGAACGAATTGAATAACAGCCTGACCCGCTATCTGGAAGAGCTCGAATTGACCCGCGAGCGCGTGGGGCTTGTGCTGGAGGCCGAAGACAGGCGCTTGAGCGTGCGCATGAACCGCACCATGTACCGCTTCGGGATCATCACCGGGATCTTTTTGCCCATGAGCTTTTTGACGGGGTTGCTGGGTATAAATGTGGGCGGTATACCGTTCTCTGAGAGCCCTTACGGATTCATGGTGGCGTGCCTGTTAATGGTGTCTGTAGCGCTCGGACAATGGTGGCTATTTCGACGATTACGCTGGGTTTGAGCTGAATATCAGCTGAACGTAGGAAGGGTCCTATGTGACCCCAGGAATTTTACCCTCGTCTTTTAAATCACTTGCGAGAGGTCTCTATGCACGATCCGTTCGAACAGTCTTTACGTGACATGCTCAATGCCTCGCCGTCCAACCGTGACGACGATGCCTGCCTGGGCCGCGTGTTGAAAACCGCTAACCGCCAGGTGGGCGCGGGTGACCTGTTCGGTCTGCTCGGCCGCTGGGTGCCAGCGTTGATGATGGCTCTGAACAACGGTTCGGCCCACGTATCGCCGGTTTCTCGTCGTAAACCTCTTGCTCGCACTGCTGATAAGGCTGATTGAATATGGAACTTGATCTCTGGACCCAGAGCCTGGTCACCGCGATGACCGCATTGTGGACCAAGGTGGCGAATTTCATTCCCAACCTGTTTGGTGCGCTGGTCCTGGTATTGCTGGGTTTTGTCGTCGCCAAATTGTTCGACACCCTGTTGTCCAAATTGCTTGCAAAACTCGGCCTCGACCGCCTGATGGCAGGTACAGGCCTGACCAAGCTGCTGGGACGCGCCGGGCTGCAGGTGCCGATCTCCACGTTGATCGGCAAGATCGTTTATTGGTTCGTTTTGCTGATTTTTCTGGTTTCTGCGGCTCAATCCCTTGGACTTGAGCGAGTTTCAGCTACGCTCGACATGCTGGCGCTGTATTTGCCGAAGGTTTTCGGCGGTGCGCTGGTGCTGCTGGTAGGTGTTCTGCTGGCGCAACTGGCCAATGGGCTGGTGCGCGGCGCTGCCGAAGGCGTGGGGCTGGACTATGCTGCTGGCCTGGGGCGGATCGCTCAGGGGCTGGTGATCATCATCAGTATTTCGGTCGCGATCAGCCAGTTGGAGGTCAAGACTGACCTGCTCAACCATGTGATCGTGATCGTTTTGATTACCGTTGGTCTGGCCGTTGCGCTGGCCATGGGCTTGGGAAGCCGGGAAATTGCCGGCCAGATTCTTGCGGGAATCTATGTGCGTGAGCTGTATCAGGTAGGGCAACAGGTGCGTGTAGGCGAGGTCGAAGGGCAAATCGAAGAGATCGGCACAGTCAAGACGACAGTGCTGACCGATGACGGTGACCTGGTGTCGTTGTCCAATCGGATTCTCCTTGAGCAGCAGGTCAGTAGCCGCTAACCCGGTAAACCCTGCTAATGTACGCCGCCGCAAACCCGGCTGACCGGGCTGTAGCGGACATTGACCTGACTGTCGGCACGACTTGTTTTGAATAAAGCCCAAACGCTGTCCACGCGCTACGACCCCCGTGAGCTCTCTGATGAGGAGTTGGTCGCGCGCTCGCACACGGAGCTGTTTCACGTAACTCGCGCGTACGAAGAATTGATGCGCAGGTATCAACGCACTCTGTTCAACGTTTGTTCAAGGTATTTAGGGAACGATAGAGATGCGGACGATGTCTGTCAGGAAGTGATGCTGAAGGTGCTGTACGGCCTGAAGAACTTCGAGGGCAAATCGAAGTTCAAGACATGGCTGTACAGCATCACCTACAACGAGTGCATCACGCAGTATCGGAAGGAACGGCGAAAGCGTCGCTTGATGGACGCTTTGAGTCTGGACCCCCTTGAGGAGGCGACCGAAGAGAAGGCGCCGGCACCCGAGGAAAAGGGCGGACTCGATCGCTGGCTGGTGTATGTGAACCCGATTGACCGGGAAATTCTGGTGCTACGTTTCGTCGCAGAGCTGGAATTTCAGGAAATCGCTGACATCATGCACATGGGTTTGAGTGCTACAAAAATGCGTTACAAACGTGCTCTAGATAAATTACGTGAGAAATTTGCGGGCGAGACTGAAACTTAGTGCGTGGCAAATATCTCTTACGTGTAGGCAAGTTCTGTTAGACTTGTCGCCGAGTTGTCCCCCGGTTTGTGGGACTGCTTTACAATCACCAGATGGGGATTTAACGGATGAAACTGAAAAACACCTTGGGCTTGGCCATTGGTTCTCTTATTGCCGCAACTTCTTTCGGCGTTCTGGCACAAGGCCAAGGCGCAGTTGAAGGCGAGCTGTTCTACAAGAAGCAGTACAACGATAGCGTCAAGCACATCGAAGACGGCTTCAATCCTGGCGCTCGCATCGGTTACTTCCTGACCGACGACCTGTCCTTGAACCTGTCCTACGACAAAACCAACCACACCCGTTCGAACGACGGTACTGGTAACCAGAAGATCAAAGGCGATACCGGCAGCCTGGTTGCCCAGTATCACTTCGGTCAAGCTGGCGTTGACAGCCTGCGTCCATACGTAGAAGGCGGTTTCGGCCACCAGAGCCGTACCAACGTTCAAGCTGACGGCCACAGCGGTCGCGACCAGACTACCTTCGCTACCGTTGGTACTGGCGTGAAGTACTACTTCACCAACAACCTGTACGCTCGTGCCGGTGTTGAAGCTGACTACGGTCTGGACAACGGCAAGTGGGACTACTCCGCACTGGTCGGCCTGGGCGTAAACTTCGGCGGTAACGCTGGCGCAGCTGCTCCAGCTCCTACCCCAGCACCAGCTCCAGAGCCAACTCCAGAGCCAGAAGCTCCAGTTGCTCAGGTTGTTCGTGTTGAGCTGGACGTTAAGTTCGACTTCGACAAGGCCGTTGTTAAGCCTAACAGCTACGGCGACGTGAAAAACCTGGCCGACTTCATGGCTCAGTACCCAGCTACCAACGTAGAAGTTGCTGGTCACACTGACTCCGTAGGTCCAGACGCTTACAACCAGAAGCTGTCCCAGCGTCGTGCTGACGCTGTTAAGCAAGTCCTGGTTAAAGACGGCGTTGCTCCTAGCCGTGTAACTGCTGTTGGTTACGGCGAATCCCGCCCAGTTGCTGACAACGCAACTGAAGCAGGTCGTGCTGTTAACCGTCGCGTAGAAGCGTCGGTTGAAGCTCAAGCTCAGTAATTACTGAGTAGAAAAAAGCCCGGCTCAGGCCGGGCTTTTTTTCGCCTGGAATTTGCCTCAGGCACTGGCCTGTGCTGCAAAGTGAGCAGCCTGCTCCGTGGCGGCAACGCTGCCGATCACCAGGATTGCCGGGCTCTTCAACGCGAAGGCGTGGGCATCCTCGTGCATCCGCGACAGCTCGCTGCGGCATTCGCGCTGCTGGGGCAGTGATGCATTTTCGATCATCGCCACCGGCATATCCGCTGCCATCCCACCTTCGAGCAATTGCTGGCGAATCTCCTCCAGCTTGGCCACCCCCATATACACCACCAATGTCGTGCCACCTTCAGCCAGCGCGCGCCAATTGAGCCGGCTGTCGTCCTGAGTGTGCGCCGTGACCAGGGTCACACCTCGGCTGACACCGCGTAACGTCAGAGGAATCGCGCAGTTCGTCGCTCCCGCCAACCCTGCGGTGATCCCATTGACCAATTCCACCTCGACGCCGCGCTCGCGCAACCATATGGCCTCTTCGCCACCCCGTCCGAAAATGCACGGGTCGCCGCCTTTGAGCCGAACTACGCATTTTCCTTGGCGGGCATAACGCAGCATCAGGCGGTGGATAAAGTCCTGCGGTGTAGAACGGCAGCCGCCGCGTTTGCCCACGGTAATCACGCGAGCCCCGGCGCAGTGCTCCAGCACGGCCGGGTTGACCAGATCGTCGATCAACACGACCTCGGCTTCGTTCATTGCTCGTACGGCCTTGAGGGTCAGCAACTCCGGGTCGCCGGGGCCTGCGCCCACCAGCCAGACTTTTGCGTTCATGTGTTTTCCCTCGCGTTGAGACTGCGTCAGCTGTGAAAGAGTGAGTAGAGGAGCACCAGATTGAGCAACATCGACAGCAGCGCCAGGGTTCGCCAGACCTTCAACGGCTCTCGCTCCAGCAACGGCCGGGGGCGAATGTTCAATTCCTGGCGATCCGCCTGCTCCAATACCCGCAACCACTCTTCGGCGGTTTCGTAGCGTTGCGCGGGTTGAGCGGCCACGGCCCGTTCCAGGCTCAGCGGTAGCCAGTCCGGCAGGTCGGGGCGATAACGGCTGGCGCTGACCGCCTGGGTAAACCGGGGCCGTTGGAAGGCTTCGATTTCACCGTAGGGGTAATGCCCGGTCAGCAGGTAATACAAGGTGACGCCTACGCTGTATAAATCCTGCTGGGGCGTAGGACTGTCGCCATTAAACGCTTCGGGCGCGATAAAACTGGGGGTGCCAGGCAGCACATGGGCGCGGTCCTCTGAAAGGCCGGGGCAGTAGGCCAGACCGAAATCCAGCACGCGCAATTCACCGTCATCCCCCAGCAGCAGGTTTTCCGGTTTGATATCGCGGTGCAGAATCTGCCGTCGATGCAGCATGCCCACTGCGCGCAGCAAGCGCTCGGCCACCGCCTGCCATTGCGCCAGAGGCAGCGGGCCTTGCCGCTCAAACAGCTCGGCGAGGGTCTGCCCTGGATATTCACGCATCACATAGTACAAATGCTGACGCCCGCTGGCCGCATGGACTTCAGGAAACGCCCGACCGGCGACCCGCCGCAAAAACCACTCTTCCGACAGCAATGCCTGGCCGGCGTCGCTGTCATCGTCGCGGCTCAAGGGCAGGGTTTTCAGCAGCCAGGGTTGCTGCTGGGCGTCGCGTACCCGGTACAGCAACGACTGCCTGCTTTGCGCCAGCACGGCGTCCACTTGCCAGCCTTCAAAGTGTTGCCCGGCCTTCAGCGGCGGTGGCAAGGGCCATTGCTGCAACTGCACCAAAGCATCGCCGAGGGTGGCTTCGCCGAGGGTGTCGACACGCACCAACAGCGCGCTGGCATTGTCCTGGCTACCTGCTAGATGCGCGGCGTTGACCAGAGTGTTTACCGCCAGATCCAGGTCCCTTTGTTCACGCAGGATTGCGCTGATGCTGTGATCGCCCAGGGTTGCCCACACGCCATCGCTGAGCAGCAGGAAACACTCACCCTCGCGCAACTGACCGTCGAGAAAATCCAGCACCAAGTGCTGATCCAGGCCGAGCGCGCGCTTGAGCACATGCTGCATGCCCGGCTGCTCCCACACATGGTCTTCGCTGATGCGCTGCAACTCGCCGTCCAGCCAGCGATACACCCGGCAATCGCCGACATGGGCCAAGGTGAAGCGCTGCCCGCGAAAGACCAGGGCACTGAGGGTGGTCAGCAACGGCTGACCACCGCCATTGGCCTGCAGCCAGCGGTTCTGTGCGAGCAGCAAGCGCTCCAGTGCCTGGGCCACGCCCCAGGTTTGCGGCGTGGCGTAGTAATCCAGGGCCAGGGCCTGCAGGGTCGAGCGGGCGGCCAGGCCACCGTCGGCACACTGGCTCACGCCGTCGGCCATGGCGCACAGGTAGCCTTTGCTCGCCGCCAGTTCGGCGGCGGGGGTCACCACCCGCAGCGCGTCCTGGTTTTCCGCCCGTGGGCCGATGGCGCTGGCGTGGGCGACGCTCAGTTGCAGGCTCATCAGACGCGCGCGGCGGTCACGGCCGCCGAACCCCAGGTGGTCCTCCAGCGGCGCTTGACGCCATGCAGGCCGAACCAGGCCAGCAGGCCCAGGCTCGCGAACAACCACAGGGCCAATTGATAGCTTCCGGTGCTCTGCTTGATAGCACCCATGCCCGCCGCCAGGGCGAAACCGCCGATGCCGCCGGCCATGCCGATCAGGCCGGTCATCACGCCGATCTCACGACGAAAACGCTGTGGCACCAACTGGAACACGGCGCCATTTCCCGCGCCCAGACCGAGCATGGTGCAGACGAAAAGAGCCAGTGCCGCGTAGGAGCTGGGCAGGTTGAAGCCGACTGCCGCAATGCAGATGGCAGCGACGCTGTACATGCCGAGCAGCGTGCGAATCCCGCCGAAACGGTCGGCCAGTGCGCCGCCCAGAGGGCGCATCAGGCTGCCACCGAACACGCAGGCGGCGGTGTAGTAGCCGGCGGTCATGGGGCTCAGGCCGTATTGGTCGTTGAAATAGCCGGGCAGGGCGCTGGCCAGGCCGATAAAGCCGCCGAAAGTCACGCTGTAGAAAAACATGAACCACCAGCTGTCGCGGTCGCCCAGGGCCTTGAAGTAATCAGCCATGGACTTGGCTTTTGGCCGCTCAGGGGCATTTTTTGCGAGCCAGGCGAAGACGATCAGGGTCAGGATCAGCGGGATCAGCGCAAAGCCGAACACGTTGCTCCAGCCGAATGCCGCCGCCAGTACCGGGGCCAGCAACGCCGCGAACACCGTGCCCGAATTACCGGCACCGGCAATGCCCATGGCCTTGCCCTGGTGCTCGGCCGGGTACCACTGGGACGCCAGCGGCAATGCCACGGCAAAGGATGCGCCGGCCATGCCGAGGAACAGTCCCAGCAACAAGGCTTGTTCGTAGCTGTGAACGCCTAGTTTCCAAGCGCCGAACAACGCCACGATCACGATCACCTGGCCAATCAGCCCGGCTGTCTTGGGCGACAGTTTGTCGGCCAGCATGCCCATCAAGAAGCGCAACACAGCGCCCGCCAGGATCGGCGTCGCTACCATCAGGCCGCGTTGTTGCGTGGTCAGGTGCAGGTCGGCGGCAATCTGCACTGCCAGCGGGCCCAACAAATACCAGACCATGAAGCTCAGGTCGAAATACAGGAACGCGGCAAACAGGGTCGGGGTGTGCCCGGATTTCCAGAAGCTTGATTTCATCACGCACCTCAACGGTTGGGAGTCTTGTAAGAAGGCCTGGTGATGGAACAGCCAGCTAAGGCCGCCCCACCGGCCCCGTGCTGCGGGGGCCAAAACGAAAAAACGCCGCCACCGGGTTCGCGAGGGCAAACCGGATGTGCGACGTCTTTGTCGTGGAGGGGCAACCGCCGTTGGTTACCTGTGATGATTACTTAGCAAGTCCTGCGCCAACCTTCTACGAGCGTTCAGCCGAGCAACTCACTCATGGCGATAATCTGCTCGGCCACCTGGATCAGTTTCTGCTGGCGGCTCATGGCTTGGCGGCGCATCAGGGTGTAGGCCTCTTCCTCATTGCAGGCTTTCATTTTCATCAACAGACCTTTGGCCAACTCGATGCGCTTGCGCTCGGCCAGTTGCTGATCACGCTCCTGAAGCTGGGCGCGCAAGGCCTGGTCGCTTTCAAAGCGGGCCATGGCCACGTCGAGGATCGGTTGCAGGCGCTGGGCCTGTATGCCCTCGACGATGTAGGCACTGACCCCGGACTTGATGGCCTGGCGCATCACATTCGGGTCGTGCTCATCGGTAAACATCACGATCGGCCGGGGCTGGTCGCGGCTGACCAGCACCACTTGCTCCATCACATCGCGGCCCGGTGACTCGGTATCGATCAGAATCACATCTGGGCGCACTGTTTCGACGCGTGCCGGCAGGTCGATGGTCAGTCCGGACTCATCGATCACCTCGAAGCCGGCTTCGATCAGTGCTGTGCGCAGGCGCCCGACCTTGCGCGGGGTGTCATTGATCAACAGGATTCGCAGCATAGATGTGCTCCTGTCAGCGCAAGGCTTGGCGGTTGGCGTGGTCGGCGAGGGCATGCAGCCGGAAGCTGTGGGCGTAGCCGACGGGATCCGAGCCGTCCCAGACCTTGCCGTCGATCAACTGGCTGCTGCGCATGTCCTGGCTTTGCGGGGTGATGCCCAAGGCGTCGGCCGCCTGGCGATAGAGCGCCAATTGCTGGACCTGGCGGGCGACGCCTAGATAGTCAGGGTCATCGCGCAGCAGGCCCCAGCGTCGAAACTGGGTCATGAACCACATGCCATCGCAGAGGTACGGCAGGTTCACTTCGCCACCGGCAAAAAAACGCAGGGCATGGGGGTCCTGCCAGTGGTTGCCCAGGCCGTCATCGTAAGTACCCAGCAGACGGGGTTCGATGCAGTCGAGCGGTGCGTCAAGGTACTCGCGGCCGCTGAGCAATTGCGCGGTGGAACGCCGGTTCTCGGTACTTTCTTCAATAAAACGGCTGGCTTCGAGAATGGCCATGACCAACACACGGGCAGTGTTGGGGTATTGGTCGACGAAGGCTTGGGTACAGCCGAGCACTTTTTCCGGATGGTTCGGCCAGATCGTTTGGGTGGTTGCCAGGGTAAACCCCTGATTTTGCGCGACTGCGCTGGCACTCCACGGCTCTCCGACGCAAAAGCCATCAATCCGCCCGGCTTGCAGGTGCGCGACCATTTGCGGGGGCGGTACCACCACGCTGTCCACATCCTGTAACGGATGAATGCCCTGACTCGCCAGCCAGTAGTACAGCCACATGGCGTGGGTACCTGTGGGAAAGGTCTGGGCGAAGGTCAGTTTTGTTCGGCTTTGGTGCACGTGACGGTCCAGCGCCTCAGGAGTGACCACTCCTTGCTGTTGCAGGCCGTGGGACAGGTTGATGCTTTGACCGTTCTGGTTCAATCCCATCAACACGGCCATGTCGGTGGGCGCAACGCCGCCAATGCCCAGGTGAACGGCATAGATCAGCCCGTACAGACTGTGGGCGGCGTCCAATTCACCACTGACCAGTTTGTCCCGCAGGTTGGCCCACGAAGTTTGGCGCTTGAGGTTGAGTGTCAGGCCATAGGGTTGTGCGAAGCCTTGGGTGGCGGCCACCACCAGTGAGGCGCAATCGCTCAAAGCCATGAAGCCCAGGTCGAGGCTGCTCTTTTCCGGAGCATCACTGCCGTTGACCCAGGCCCGCGGGTCGTTCGTCGGGCTGCTGCCTACCGAATCGTTCATCAACACCTACCTTTTCTTTCAAAAAAAAGCGTCGTTCCCTCAGATGGCGATGCGAGGCCATTGCGGGTAACGACGCCTTTGTCCGTAAGCCCGTTCCGCCGTTGGAGTGGGCTCTGATACAGAGTGCAAAGCAAGGCACATGCCACGGGCCGACAAGGACGGTCGGCCGTCAACTTTCCATCAAGATTGAAAGTGGGCGCCCTCTCAGTATGGCCGCTTCTCACTGCCGGACCGGCCAGGAAACCCAAGGTGTACGCTGACTTCACCGTAATGATGCCCCGCTTCTGGCTCCTGCTTGCCGCATTGATGCTGGGCGGCAACGGCGCCTGGGGGGATACCTATCAGGCGCAGGACGAAAGCCTGCATACCGTCTTTACCGTCTTGTCCGTGCCTTTAGGCCTGCCGATCGTTGTGAGCCGTGACGTAGCGCGGACACGCATCAGTGAACTCATTGATCTCGATACGCCTCAACACGCGCTGGAGACGCTTGCATTGCAATACAGCTTGATCTGGTACAGCGATGGCCAGGTGCTTTATCTCTATGACGCAAGTGAGGAAAAAAGCTCGGCAGTGGCGTTGCGGCATATCTCCGTTGACAGGTTTCGCAGCCTCATGCGTCGCGCGGGGATTGATGAAACACGCTATCCGTTACGGGTGAGTGGAGCGCGGACGTTTTACGTGTCAGGCCCGCCCAATTATGTCGACCACGTATTGCACCTGGCCCAATTGATGGACCGCGAGCGTGCCGATTTACGCGCAGGTACCCAGGCGTTCGCAGTGGTGCAGGTGCTCAATACGCATGTGGCAGACCGCGAGTACGGCATGGGCAACGAAACGGTCACCGTGCCGGGAATCGCGTCGACGATCAAAACCGTACTGGCTGCCGAACAGAAGGGGCCGCTGGCAGACAAGAGTCTGGCCGTAATCGCCTACCCGGACACCAACAGCCTGCTGATCAAGGGCAAACCTGCGCAGCTGAGTGTTATCGAGCGACTGGTGGCAGAACTGGATACACCCAAGCGGTCTGTCGAGGTTTCGTTATGGATGGTGGATGTCGATCGTGACGAACTGAAAAAGCTCGACCCTGCCTGGGATAAGGACGCCAAGACTCAGGCCACGCGAATTCTGGCGCCGCTGGACGATAAGCGTCTGATGGCGCAAATCGCCGCTCTGGAACGCCGGCGGCGAGCGAGGGTGACGACGTTACCGGTGATCCTCACCCAGGAGAACGTGCCGGCGGTGTTTCAGGACAACCACACCTTTTACCTGCCCCATCCCGGAGATGACTCAGCCGACTGGAGGCCTGTGCGTTATGGCGCACAGGTCAGCGTGCTGCCGCGTTTCGCCGAAGCGAACCAGATCGAGATGCTGCTCCACATTGAGGATGGTCGCCAACTGAGCGAAGCAGGGCGGGGCGCAAAACCGGCTGCGGTCGCGAGGGTGGGTATCAGCAGCGTGGTGCGGGTGCCACAGGGCAAGCGCCTGTGGCTGGGCGCGTTTAGCCGCGAGGCGCGCGAGTCGAGCCGTAGCACGGTAGCGTCGGGAGCCGCCAAGGTTCGCCTGTTTGTGATTCAGGCCAGGGCCGTGGACAGCGAGTTGAAGTCGCCGGGATCAGGCCTTGGTGCGCCCCCGTTGACGGCGGCTCAATACGAGCGTGTGCAGCGTGCGTTTGTGCGTCCGGGTCGCGATATCTCTCCGTGAACAAGGTGTTAGCCCATGCATTTGGAAATTCTTCTACAGGAACAACGGGTCAGTCGCAGGCGCCTGGCAGCCTTTGCGCCTGGGAAGGTGCTGCCGTTGGCGCCTGAGGTTATTCACTGTGTGGAATTACGGGTTGATGGCCTGTTGTTCGCCTTGGGTGAACTGGTGCAGTTGGAGGACCGGCTAGGGGTAGAACTGCACGAAGTTTACGAGGGGGTGGGAGCCGCTGGCGGGTAGAGAAAAGTCTTACGGGTAGGCCCTGAAAAGTCCTGAATATATGGGCTTTTTCTTACGGTGGAATGTAAGGCAGGTTTTTATAGTTGTGAGATGGGCGCTAGAGCCGGTAGTGGAAATAGGGGCTTCAATGTCAGTAGTCGGATGCCGAGGTAGATATGGCCGTCGTGAGTGATGGGGTGACGGTGACTTCCCAAGTCTTTTCCCAGTGGACCCTGCATGGCGATGGCCGTCTCACCGGCGAGGGCATTGATGTGCAACTGCCGCCCAAGGAGTGGCATGTGTTGCGTTTGCTGCTGGTCTCAGGGGGCGTGCTGATGACCAAGGATCAATTGCTGGAGCTGGCCTGGCCCCAAGGGGAGGTCGCCGAAGAATCGCTGACGCGGTGCATTTATTCGTTGCGCAAGCACTTGGGTGCAGACAAGGGGTTTATCAAGACGATATACGGTCGAGGGTATCGCTTTACCTGCCCGGTGAGGGCTGTGTCGCCAGTTCAAGGTCGCACCGGGCACCAGGAGCATGTGTGTTCGGCCTGTGGTCAAGTCAACCATGGGTAAGGTGTGGCGCGCAGTGCTGTTGCTTGGAGTCTTGATGAGTGGCAATCAGGCCTTGGCCTTTTGCTGGGAGGAAACGGCCCGTCGCTACGATATCGAGCCGGAGTTGCTGCAAGCGATCGCTGCCGTGGAGTCAGGCTATCGACCAGACGCGATGAATAACGCCAACAGTAATGGCACCCGGGATATTGGTCTGATGCAGATCAACAGCATCCACTTGCCTCGTTTGCTCAAGCTGGGCATCACCGAAGAGCGACTGTTGAGTGAACCCTGCCTCTCGGTGGAAGTGGCGGCGTCGATACTGGTCGAGTTCATCCAGCGCTTTGGTTATAACTGGACGGCGGTGGGGGCCTACAACGCCGGACCAGGTCCCGGGCCACTGCGTGAGGCGCTGCGCATGCGCTATGCAGAAAAAGTCTGGGGGCGTTATGAGGCTTTGGTACAGCAGCGCTATTGACGTTTGGGCGGCACGCCTCGCGTGCAGCCCGTCACCCCGGCTATAATCGCCGCCACCTTTCGCCGCCATCCGAGTCTAGCCCGCCCATGTATACCCTGGCCCGCCAGCTGTTGTTCAAACTCTCCCCGGAAACCTCCCACGATCTGTCCCTGGACCTGATCGGAGCCGGTGGCCGTCTGGGGCTTAATGGCCTGGTATGCAAGGCCCCGGCAAAGATGCCGGTGTCGGTAATGGGGCTCGACTTCCCTAACCCGGTCGGACTGGCCGCCGGCCTGGACAAGAACGGCGCGGCCATTGATGGTTTTGCACAACTGGGCTTTGGTTTTGTCGAGATCGGCACCGTGACGCCGCGACCGCAACCGGGTAACCCCAAGCCGCGTATTTTCCGTTTGCCGGAAGCGGAGGCGATCATCAATCGCATGGGGTTCAACAACCTCGGCGTCGATCACCTGCTGTCGCGGGTTGAGGCAGCGAAGTACAAGGGCATCCTGGGCATCAATATCGGCAAGAATTTCGATACACCGGTCGAGCGTGCAGTCGATGACTACCTGATCTGCCTGGACAAGGTCTACGCCCACGCCAGCTACGTCACCGTCAACGTCAGCTCGCCCAACACGCCGGGCCTGCGTAGCTTGCAGTTTGGTGATTCCCTCAAGCAATTGCTCGAAGCGTTGCGTCAGCGCCAGGAAGACTTGGCTCTGCGCCATGGCAAGCGCGTACCGCTTGCAATCAAGATCGCCCCGGACATGAGCGACGAAGAAACTGTGCTAGTGGCTCAGGCCCTGGTGGATTCCGGTATGGACGCGGTGATCGCCACCAATACCACCCTCAGCCGTGTTGGCGTCGAAGGGTTGGCCCATGGCGATGAAGCAGGTGGCCTGTCGGGTGCGCCGGTGCGGGATAAGAGCACTCACATCGTCAAGGTACTGGCTGCTGAGCTGGCCGGGCGTCTGCCCATTATTGCGGTGGGTGGTATTACCGAAGGCAAGCACGCGGCCGAGAAGATCGCCGCCGGCGCAAGCCTGGTGCAGCTGTACTCCGGCTTTATCTACAAGGGCCCGGCGCTGATTCGTCAATCGGTGGATGCCATCGCCGCATTGCGTTGAAGGATCGCCCATTAAAAAGGGCTCCATAAAGGAGCCCCCTGGGCCGAAGCCCGCCGCCCGGATAGGACGTGCGTGGTTAAGTCGTTACATATTCGTGGTGATGTCGGAATTAAGTGCCCTTGATTAGCCGACGGCGTGAAGTTCGTTGAGTCTGTGGATTCCCGCAGTGCCAGTCATACCGTCCCAGTTGTCGCCGCGTCCTTCTCGCCAGCCGTTGATCCAGGCTTGGCGTACCGACGGTAGAGTAAATGGGCAAAGCTCACGGGATTTGCCATGAACGCCATATTGATATCCGCGTAAAAATGCTCTTTCCAACGGATCACGCTTAAGTCTTCTCATAGGGTGTTTCCCTCACTTGTTGACTGTCTTGATATCCTTCGGCCTCGTCTGAGGCCGGGCAGAGTTTTTCTGCCGTTGGTGGGCCCGCTGCCGGCGTGGCGAGCCTAGGTGTCGACGTCGTTACGGCGCCAACCTGTGTTGAGTTCTAACCAATAGGTCACATGGATTCAATGATCGTTTTGTCATAAGCACGTAACGATAACGATGCTATAGCCATAAGCTGGGATGGCTTTTCGCCCCATTTGTGCAGCAAAGCCAGCTATGATGCACCCTGCACAGAGGAAGGATTTAATCCTTTAGTGAGAATGTCCTCCTGTTGCGGTCGGTTACTATTCGACGAAGGGTCGGAATATTTCTTTTTGTTGCTTCAAAAATTCACTCTGCCCCGTCAATAAAGGCTCAAGGGCCCGTCAGACGGGGTGGGACGGCACATTCGTGCCACGCGGGCACTCTTCAAGAAAAGTGCTTGATTGAAAACCGAGCCGGCGATGCGTCGCCCGTTCATTTATTGCTGAAAAGCCTGGATTGCCCCATGTCGGACCGTTTTGAACTCTTCCTCACCTGCCCCAAGGGCCTCGAAGGCCTGCTGATCGAGGAAGCCGTCGGGCTTGGCCTTGAGGAAGCCCGCGAGCACACCTCGGCCGTGCGCGGCATGGCCGACATGGAAACCGCCTACCGCCTTTGCCTCTGGTCGCGCCTGGCCAACCGCGTGTTGCTGGTACTCAAGCGCTTCCCGATGAAGGACGCCGAAGACCTTTACCACGGCGTGCTGGATATCGAGTGGGCCGACCATATGGTCAGCGACGGCACCCTGGCCGTGGAATTCAGCGGTCACGGCTCGGGTATCGACAACACCCACTTCGGCGCGCTGAAGGTCAAGGATGCAATCGTCGACAAGCTGCGCACCCCGACCGGTGAGCGCCCGTCCATCGACAAGATCAACCCGGACCTGCGCATCCATCTGCGCCTGGACCGTGGCGAAGCGATCCTCTCCCTCGACCTTTCCGGCCACAGCCTGCACCAGCGCGGCTACCGCCTGCAGCAGGGCGCAGCACCGCTGAAGGAAAACCTGGCGGCCGCGATCCTGATCCGTGCCGGCTGGCCGCGCATCGCTGCCGAAGGCGGCGCGCTGACCGACCCGATGTGTGGTGTGGGTACGTTCCTGGTCGAAGGCGCGATGATTGCCGCCGACATGGCGCCCAACCTCAATCGCGAACTGTGGGGCTTCACCACCTGGCTTGGCCACGTGCCGGCGCTGTGGAAGAAATTGCACACCGAGGCCACTGAACGTGCCGCCATCGGCATGAACAAGACCCCGCTGTGGGTGCGTGGCTACGAAGCTGATCCACGGCTGATCCAGCCTGCGCGCAACAACATCGAGCGTGCTGGCCTGAGCCATTGGATCAAGGTGTACCAAGGCGAAGTCGGCACTTTCGAGCCGCGCCCGGA
The DNA here is from genome assembly GCF_009764655.1 of Pseudomonas sp. PB105. NCBI lineage: Bacteria > Pseudomonadati > Pseudomonadota > Gammaproteobacteria > Pseudomonadales > Pseudomonadaceae > Pseudomonas > Pseudomonas sp. PB105. The sequence goes on along the minus strand of NZ_RWIO01000026.1, from coordinate 275,711 downwards.
CCAGAACCAGAAAGGCCTGGTGATCTGCAACCCACCCTACGGCGAGCGCCTGGGTGACGAAGCCAGCCTGTTGTATCTCTACCAGAACCTCGGCGAGCGTCTGCGCCAGGCGTGCATGGGTTGGGAGGCGGCGGTGTTCACCGGCGCGCCGGACCTGGGCAAGCGCATGGGCATCCGCAGCCACAAGCAGTATTCGTTCTGGAACGGCGCCTTGCCGTGCAAGCTGCTGCTGATCAAGGTCAACCCAGACCAGTTTGTCACCGGCGAGCGCCGCACCCCGGAGCAGCGCCAGGCCGAACGTGAGCAAGCCGCTTACGATCAGGCCCCGGTGGAGCCACAAGAGCGCCAATACAACAAGAACGGCAATCCGATCAAGCCAGCCCCGGCCCCCGTGGTCGAGCAGGCGCGCCTGAGCGAAGGCGGGCAGATGTTCGCCAACCGCCTGCAGAAGAACCTCAAGCTGCTGGGCAAGTGGGCCAAGCGTGAAGGCGTGGATTGCTACCGTGTGTACGACGCCGACATGCCGGAATACTCCATGGCCATCGACCTCTACCACGATTGGGTGCACGTACAGGAATACGCCGCGCCGAAGTCCATCGACCCGGAAAAAGCCTCCGCGCGCATGTTCGATGCCTTGGCGGCTATCCCCCAGGCGCTGAACATCGACAAGAGCCGTGTGGTGGTCAAACGTCGCGAGCGCCAGAGCGGCACCAAGCAGTACGAGCGCCAGAGCGCCCAAGGCAAGTTCACCGAGGTCAGTGAAGGCGGCGTGAAACTGCTGGTCAACCTCACCGATTACCTGGATACCGGTCTGTTCCTCGACCACCGCCCGATGCGCATGCGCATTCAGAAGGAAGCGGCCGGCAAGCGCTTCCTCAACCTGTATTGCTACACCGCTACCGCCAGCGTGCACGCAGCCAAGGGCGGCGCTCGCAGCACCACCAGCGTTGACCTGTCCAAGACCTATCTGGACTGGGCGCGTCGCAACTTCTCCCTCAACGGTTTTTCCGACAAAAACCGCCTGGAGCAGGGCGACGTGATGGCGTGGCTGGAAGCCAGTCGTGATGAGTTCGACCTGATCTTCATCGACCCGCCGACCTTCTCCAACTCCAAGCGCATGGAAGGTATCTTCGACGTGCAGCGTGACCACGTGCAGTTGCTGGACCTGGCCATGGCACGCCTGGCACCGGGTGGCGTGCTGTACTTCTCGAACAACTTCCGCAAGTTCGTGTTGGAGGACAACCTCAGCGAACGCTACGCCGTCGAGGAAATCAGCGACAAGACCCTCGACCCGGATTTTGCGCGCAACGCCAAGATCCACCGCGCCTGGAAAATCACGGCGCGCGGATAACCAACAACCTAAAGCCGCAAGCCTGGTTTATTCCGGTCTTGCGGCTTTTTTGCGCTGGTCAAACCCTGGGCCGATGGCTATAACTTAAGGCCTAGCCAAAGTGACACCCCCGCACGCTGGCGTTGTGAGTGTTGCTTATGCCGATGCAAGCCGTTCGCCCGAAAATCCTAGGTTTTATCAGTGAGCAGGCGTCGGCTTGGCTGGTGGCATTGGTGGTGTTTCTGGCCGGCGGTGCGCTGACGCTCATAGTCGCCTGGGCGGCCTCCGACCTCTATCAACAACAGGTGCGCCAGCGTTTTCAGTTGCTGGTCAACGAGCGCTATACCCGTCTGCAGGAACGCTTCGACGATCAGGAGCAGCGCCTCAACAGCATTCGGCGGTTTTTCGTCAATTCCGACGAAGTGTCTCGCGAAGAATTCGATGGTTTCGCCCAGCCTTTACTGTTGCGCACCCGTGCCTATTCCTGGGCGCCGCGGGTGTTTCGCGATGAGCGCAGCCAGTTTGAACACGCGGTGTCCCAGCAGCGCGGCGTGTCTTTTGTCATCCGTGAATTAAATACTGCCGGTGAGCTGGTTCCGGCGCGCGAACGCGATGAATACGTGCCGGTGCTCTACAGTCAGACCCAAAGCCTGCTGGGCTCACCCCTGGGTTTTGATCTGCTGGCTCAACCGCTGCGGCGTTCAGCCCTTGAACGTGCACAAAATAGCGGCAAGCTGGCGGTGTCCCAGCCCATGCAACTGGTCGGCGTCGAGCCTGCCTACGCCACTGGGGTGTTGCTGGTGGCGCCGGTCAGCCACCTGCCCACTTCCGATCAGTCCCAGAACGAGCCCTTTGGCTACGTGATGGCGGTGATCAGCATGCGCCAGTTAGTGGCCGATGGTTTGCCCAAGCCGGAACGGGACAACCTGGTGATGCAGATCGTCGATACATCCGACCTGGACAAACGCGTGCTCTATGAGACTAGCAATACCGTGGGAAGCAGCGACCTGCTCGGTGCGCGACGTCTTACCCTGGGTGACCATGTATATGCCCTGACCTTGCGTCCGAGCCAGGTGTTCGACCAGTCCAACCATTCCTCCCTGACCACTATCCTGACCATGGGCGGCTTGCTCAGCCTGTTGCTCGGCGCTTTGCTCTATGTGCTGGTCAGTCAGCGTCAGCGCGCCGTGAAACTGGTGGAGCAGCGCACCGTGCAGTTGCGTCTGCGTGAGCAGGAGTTGCGCGGTGCCCACGGTCAATTGCGCAGCGTGCTGAATGCTGCGACCCAGGTGGCAATCATTGCCACCGACTTGCGCGGTGTTATCAATACCTTCAACGCCGGTGCCGAGCAGATGCTCGGGTTATGCGCCGAGCAGGTGGTGGGCAAATTGACCCTGGAAAGCCTGCACCTGGCGCCGGAACTGGAAGCCCGTGCTGCCAGCCTGAGCGTGGCCCTGGGCAAGCGAATCCCGGCCAGCCAGGCGATGCTGGTGGAGAGCCCCGACAACCTGCACGAAGCCCGCGAATGGACCTTGGTGCGCGAGGACCGCAGCCAGTTGACCGTGACCATGCTGGCCACGGTGCTGCTGGATGACCACGGTTTGTGGATCGGGCACCTGGCGATCTACCTGGACATTACCGAGCAGAAACGGGCTTACGAAGCGTTGGCGGCCCGCGACCGCCTGCTCAAGAAACTCAGCGCCCATGTGCCAGGCGGGATCTTCCAGTTCACCCTTGAGCCCCACGAAAACTGGCGGTTTATCTATGCCAGCGATGGCATGCGCGACATTTATGAAATCGAAACCGGGGTGTTGCAGCAGGACGCGAAGAAGGTCTTCGAGCGTATCCACCCCCTGGACTTGGAGCGGGTACGCGCCTCGATTCGCCTGTCGGCATTGCAGTTGAGCCATTGGCGTGAAGAATACCGGGTGCTGTTGCCGCAGCGCGGGTTGCGCTGGATTCGCGGCGAGGCCACCCCGGAAGAATTACCGGGTGGCGGTACGCTGTGGCATGGCTATGTGTCGGACATTTCCGATTTGAAGCGGGTTGAAGAGGAGTTGCGTGCGCTGTCCATCACTGACTCACTGACCGGGATCCACAACCGCCGCTATTTCCAGGACCGGCTCAGGGCCGAAATGGCGCGACTCAACCGGACCAATGGGGCGTTGTCGGTGATCATGCTCGATATTGACCACTTCAAGCGCATCAACGACAAGCATGGGCACGCGGTCGGCGACGCGGTGTTACAGGAATTGTGCAAACGCATCAGCGAACGCTTGCGCCGCACCGATGTGTTCTGCCGGCTGGGTGGTGAGGAGTTCATGGTGCTGTGCCCCCACACGGATGGGGAGCAGGCCTATAGCTTGGCGATGGAGTTGTGGCAGTCACTGCGCAACGAGCCGATGGAAACGGTGGGCATCGTCACCGCCAGCTTTGGCGTGGCCAGTTGGCGGATCGATGAGGGTATTGACGGGTTGTTGCTGCGCGCCGACTCGGCGGTGTATGTGGCCAAGCAGGCGGGCAGGGATCGGGTGGAGGCGGAGCGGCTTCGGGCTTGATTAACAGGGTCTTTCAGGCAAGCCAGCTCCCACCTTGGATCGATGTCGTTATTTAGAGCACAGGCGCAGCCGCTGCCAGTTTAGGCTGGCGATACAGGTCCAGCAGCACCTGATCCAGCACCGACGAGGCGCCCCATGGCTTCGGATCGTTGAGAATCGCCACCACCGCCCAGGTATTGCCGTTGTTGTCGCGGCTGAACCCGGCAATGGCGCGCACGGTGTTCAGGGTGCCGGTCTTGACGTGGGCTTCGCCGCGCATGGCCGTGGTCTTCAGGCGTTTGCGCATGGTGCCGTCGGTGCCGGCAATCGGCATCGAACTGATGTACTCCGCAGCGTAGGGGCTTTTCCAGGCGGCTTGCAGCATCGCCGCCATCTCGCGGGCGCTGACCCGTTCGGCACGGGACAGGCCGGAGCCGTTCTCCATCACCAGATGTGGCGCAGTGATGCCTTTTTTCGCCAGCCATTGGCGCACTACACGCTGCGCAGCCTTGGCGTCATCGCCGTCGGCATCGTTGCGAAACTGGGCGCCCAGGCTCAAGAACAGCTGCTGGGCCATGGTGTTGTTACTGTACTTGTTGATGTCGCGGATGATTTCCGCCAGGTCCGGCGAGAATGCACGGGCCAGCACCTTGGCATCCTTGGGCACGGGCGCCTGGATATCACGGCCCTGGATGCTGCCGCCCAGTTCCTGCCAGATTGCCCGCACGGCGCCGGCGGTGTAGGTGGCATGGTCGAGCAGCGACAGGTACGTCTGCGAGCTGCAGCCTTCGGCCAACTGTCCGCTGACGGTCACTGTCATGCTGCCATCGGCGGCAGTGACCGGGTTGTAGCGCACGTCGCCGGTGCACTGCTTGGCGTTGGAGACTTTGACCTGGTTGTCGATGCGGATGCTGGCAATGGGGGGCTCGACCGACACAATCACGCGGCCCGAGTCGTTGCGGGTCACAAAGCGCAGCGCCTTGAGGTTGACCAGCAGCGCATCCGGCTTGACCAGGAACGGTTTGTTCTCGTCGTTACCGTCGTCATTGAATTCAGGCAATTGCGGTTGGTTGAAGAAGCTGCGGTCGAGCACCAGGTCGCCGGTGACTTGCTGCACGCCATTGGCGCGCAGGTCACGCATCAGCAGCCAGAGTTTTTCCATGTTCAGCTTGGGGTCGCCGCCGCCCTTGAGGTAAAGGTTGCCGTGCAACACGCCACCACTGAGGGTGCCGTCGGTGTAGAACTCGGTTTTCCACTGGTGGTTGGGGCCGAGCATCTCCAGGGCCGCGTAAGTGGTGACCAGCTTCATGGTCGAGGCGGGGTTCACCGAGACGTCAGCATTGAAAACCGTGGGGGTGCCGGGGCCATTCAGAGGAATCATGACCAGGGACAGGGCGGTGTTTTGCAGCTTGGCTTTGGCAAGTGCCTGCTGGACATTTGGTGGCAGGGTGGTGTTGACGGGGGCAGCGGAGACGGAAAACGCCAGTGGCAGAATAAAACCGGCAAAAAATACGGAACGCAAAGATTTGATCATAAGAAGTAAAACCCTACTGCTGAGGAGGGTGAAAAAGGCGAGGGGTAAATAAGAAAAATCCCTCATTGGTCATGAAAGTGTCGGCATTATGCCCCAAGGTGGGCGCACTTGTAGCTGAACCATAGCTGGAAATCGGCGTTTTTTTGCAGGCATTGCACCGCCTGTCCCAGAGAGTCGGGCAATTGCCGCCTTAAACTGCTAAAGTGCCGCCCGTTATTACTTATGAGGATTGTTCCAATGGCGACTAACCGTTCCCAGCGTCTGCGCAAAAAACTGTGCGTTGATGAATTTCAAGAGCTGGGTTTCGAACTGAACCTGGACTTCAACGAAGGCCTGAGTGAAGAAGCTATCGACGCTTTCCTCGAAGCATTCATCAAAGAAGCCATGGAAGCCAACGGTCTGGGCTATGTCGGCGGCGATGACTTCGGTCTGGTTTGCCTGCAGAAGCGTGGCTCGGTCTCCGAAGAGCAGCGCGCTGCCGTCGAAGCCTGGCTGAAAACCCGTTCCGAGCTGACCAAGGCTGAAGTCAGCCCGTTGCTGGACGTGTGGTATCCGGAAAAGCCGATCAACGCGGCTAAGTGATACTGAAAAAAACGGCGACCTGAGGGTCGCCGTTTTTTTATGCCTTGCGCCAGTTCAGAATCAGCAGCGTCAACACCCCCGCCACAATTCCCCAGAACGCCGACCCGATGGAAAACAACGTCAAGCCTGACGCGGTGACCATAAAGGTGATCAGCGCCGCTTCCCGTTCCTTCGGCTCATTCATGGCGATACTCAAGCCATTGATGATCGAGCCAAACAATGCCAAGGCCGCAATCGACAGCACCAGTTCCTTGGGCAGTGCTGCGAACAATGCCGCCAATGTGGCGCCGAACACGCCTGCAATCCCGTAGAAAACCCCGCACCACACCGCTGCGGTGTAGCGTTTATTGCGGTCTTCATGGGCATGGGGGCCGGTGCAGATGGCGGCGCTGATCGCCGCCAGGTTGATGCCGTGGGAGCCGAACGGTGCCAGCACCAGCGAGGCCAGGCCGGTGGCCGTGATCAGTGGCGAGGCGGGCACGGTGTAGCCGTCGGCGCGCAGTACCGCGACGCCGGGCATATTCTGCGAGGTCATCGCCACCACGAACAGCGGAATGCCGATGCTGATCGTCGCCGCCAACGAGAAGTGCGGCGTGGTCCAGACCGGCGTCGCCACTTCCAGGTGGAAGCCGCTGAAATCCAGCAAGCCCATCAGCCCTGATAGCGCGGTGCCGATCACCAGCGCGGCCAGCACCGCATACCGTGGCGAAAGGCGTTTGATGATCAGGTAGGTGAAGAACATCCCCAGCACCAGGCCGGTGCGATGCTGCGCCGCGACGAAAATCTCGCTGCCGATCTTGAACAGGATCCCCGCCAGCAAGGCTGCCGCCAGTGAAGCCGGAATGCGCTTGACCAGCTTTTCAAAGCTGCCGGTCAACCCGCAGAGGGTCACCAGCACCGCGCAGGTGATGTAGGCACCGATGGCCTCGCCATAACTCACGCCGCCCAGGCTGGTGATCAACAGCGCCGCGCCCGGTGTGGACCAGGCAATGGTGATCGGGGTGCGATAGCGCAGGGACAGGCCGATGCTGCATACCGCCATGCCGATGGAGATTGCCCAGATCCACGAGGAAATCTGTGCGGTGGTCAAGCCGGCAGCCTGGCCGGCCTGGAACATCAGCACCAATGAGCTGGTGTAGCCGGTCATCATCGCGATAAATCCTGCGACAATGGCCGAGGGAGAAGTGTCGGCCAGTGGGCGCAAAGGCGCTTGGGTGGCGTCGGTCATGGAGAGGTGTTCCTTTTACCTGGGTGTTTGCCGGTGAAGGCGCAGATTCAAGCCTAAACTCAAACGTAACGACTCATTGCAATACAGCCGCTGGCGCAAACAGCCGTACAGTGTGTTGGCGCATTCGGTTGTGTACAATGTGCCCTGTTTTTAGGTGATACTTGCCAGCGACCGTCGCTTGCCGTATTACCGTTAATTCGCCGCCGTTCTCCAAACCCGAGTGCCCATGAACGAACAGTTGCAACCTCTCAAGAAACAACCGCGAGCCGGCAAGGCCGGTCGCAGCGGAACCCAGGACGATATTGTCTACGCGCATATCTTCGAGGCCATCCTCGAACAACGCCTGGCGCCCGGCACCAAATTGAGCGAAGAGGCACTGGGCGAAATCTTCGGCGTCAGCCGCACCATCATTCGTCGCGCCCTGTCGCGCCTGGCCCATGAAGGCGTGGTGCTGCTGCGGCCCAATCGCGGTGCGGTGGTGGCGAGTCCAAGCGTCGAGGAAGCACGCCAGGTATTCCTCGCTCGGCGCCTGGTGGAGCGGGCGATCACGGAGTTGGCGGTACAGCATGCGACCGCCGAACAACTGGCTGAGCTGCGCCAGATGGTCAACGACGAGCGCGACAGTTTCTCCCGTGGTGATCGAGGTGCGGGTATCCGCCTTTCCGGCGAATTCCACCTCAAGCTGGCCGAAGCGGCGAAGAACGCGCCGCTGATCAGCTTCCAGCGCAGCCTGGTGTCCCAGACTTCATTGATCATCGCCCAGTACGAAAGCGGCAATCGCTCGCACTGCTCCTACGATGAGCACACCCAGTTGATCGACGCGATTGAAGCGCGGGACGCGACACTGGCGGTGAATTTGATGATGCACCACATGGATCACATCGACAGCAAGCTCAACCTCGATGAGGAAAGCGCGTCGGATGATTTGCATGCGGTGTTTTCTCACCTGCTACAGACTAAAAAGCCTGGGCGCTCTTCTGTAAAACTGTAATTTCCCTGATTCACTTGGGACAAAAATGTGGGAGGGGCTTGCCCCCTCCCACATTGGTTTTGTGTTGTGGCTGAGATCAGCGTTGGTGTACGAGCTGCCCAGCCGCATACGTCTGCAACACCGTCCGATCATCCCCCAGCGTCATCAGCACAAACAACCTCTCGGCGATGTCGTTCGCCTGTTTCAAGCGATAGCTGAGCAGCGGCGTGGCGTTGTAGTCCAGCACCAAAAAGTCCGCATCCGTACCCGGCTGCAACGTACCGATCTTGTCCTCCAGGCGCAGCGCCCGCGCACCACCCAGCGTCGCCAGGTACAGCGACTTGAACGGGCTCAACCGCGCGCCCTGCAACTGCATGACCTTGTACGCTTCGTTCAAGGTTTGCAGCAGCGAGAAACTGGTGCCGCCGCCCACGTCCGTGCCCAAGCCCACATTCAGTTTGTGCTTCTCAGCCATCGGCAGGTTGAACAAACCGCTGCCGAGGAAGAAGTTCGAGGTCGGGCAGAACGCGACAGCCGAACCGGTCTGCGCCAACCGCGCACATTCGTCATCACACAGGTGCACGCCATGGGCAAACACCGAACGCTCGCCCAGCAGTTTGTAGTGGTCGTACACATCCAGATAGCCTTTGCGCTCCGGGAACAGTTCCTTCACCCACTCGACTTCCTGCTTGTTCTCACTGATGTGAGTCTGCATGTACAGGTCCGGGTATTCCCCCAACAGTTGCCCAGCCAACGCCAGTTGTTCCGGCGTACTGGTCGGCGCAAAGCGCGGCGTGACGGCATAGTGCAGGCGACCCTTGCCGTGCCAGCGCTCGATCAGCGCCTTGCTTTCCTGGTACCCGGATTCGGCTGTGTCTGTCAGGTAGTCCGGCGCATTGCGGTCCATCATCACTTTGCCGGCAATCATGCGCAGGTCGAGTTTCTCGGCCGCCTCGAAGAACGAGTTCACCGACTGCGGATGCACGCTGCCGAACACCAACGCGGTGGTGGTGCCGTTGCGCAGCAGTTCCTTGATGAAAATATCCGCGACTTCCTCGGCGTGGGCCTTGTCGGCGAACTGGCTTTCACACGGAAAGGTGTAGGTGTTGAGCCAGTCCAGCAGTTGCTCGCCATAGGCGCCGACCATGCCGGTTTGCGGCAGGTGGATATGGGTGTCGATCAGGCCGGGAGTGATCAGCGCGTCCTGGTAATGGGTGACTTCAATATCGGCCGCCAAGGTCTGCAGTAGGTCGCTAGCATGGCCGACGGCGCTGATCTGGCCGTTGTCGATCACCAGCAGGCCGTCTTCAAAATACTCGTAGGACGCTTCGATCCCAACGATGGCGGGGTCGGCGATGCTGTGCAGGATGGCGGCGCGGTAGGCTTTGCGAGTCAAAGGCATGGTGATCTCAATTCGTGGCTTGGCTGCGGCGTGACACCGGCAGCAGTTTGGCAATCGGTTCGGCGCTCGCAGTGTGCTGGCCGAAATTGGCGTTATAGGTGGCGATGATTTCGCCGGCGATGGAGATGGCGATTTCCACCGGTAATTTGCCCTTCACCTCGGTGAGGCCCATAGGGCAGCGCATGCGTTGCAACTGCGCGGCATCGAAGCCACGGTCACGCAGGCGGTGTTCGAACTTGACGCGTTTGGTCTTGGAGCCGATCAGGCCGAAGTAGGTGAAGTCGTTGCGCTTGAGCAGAGCGGCGGTGAGTTCCAGGTCCAGCGCGTGATTGTGGGTCATGACGATGCAGTAACTGCCCACGGGCAAGTCGGCAATTTCGTCGACCGGTTCTTCGCTGACGATTTTACGCACGCCCTGGGGGATATGTTCCGGGAACTCCTGATCACGGGAATCGATCCAGCGCACGCGGCACGGCAGGCTCGCCAGCAGTGGCACCAGTGCGCGGCCGACGTGGCCTGCGCCAAATACCGCAATCTGTGCCTGCACCTGGCCCATGGGTTCGAACAGCAGCACGGTCACGCCGCCGCAGCACTGGCCCAGGCTGGCGCCGAGGCTGAAGCGCTCCAGATGGGTGCTTTGCTGGCCGCGCACGAGCATGTCCCGGGCGATTTGCATCGCCTTGTATTCCAGATGCCCGCCACCAATGGTGTCGAAGGTCTGCGCGGCGCTGATCACCATCTTCGAACCGGCATTGCGCGGCGTGGAGCCGAGCTCTTCGATGATGGTCACCAGTACGCAGGGTTCGCCCTGGTTTTGCAGGTCGGCGAGGGCGCTGATCCAGTTGTTCATAGTCACCTCTTGTGGTGTCTGTCAGGCCGTCATCGAGGGCAAGCCCCCTCCCACATTTGATGGCATTCACAGATCAAAATGTGGGAAGAGGCTTGCCTCCGATGGCAGCGCCTCGGTCCTAAAGCGGAGCCATCTCGGTTTCGGTTTCAACCGGCACAACCGCCTGCAACTTACGCATCTGCTCACACCCCCACAGCACCCGCTCCGGCGTTGCCGGCGCATCAATCTTCGGCTGATGGCGATAGTCACCCAGGCTCGCCACCGCATCCTTGATTGCACACCAAGACGCGATCCCGAGCATGAACGGCGGCTCACCCACGGCCTTGGAATGGAACACCGTGTCTTCCGGGTTTTTGCGGTTTTCCACCAGCTTCACCCGCAGGTCCAACGGCATGTCCGCCACCGCCGGGATCTTGTAACTGGCCGGGCCGTTGGTCATCAGCTTGCCCTTGTTGTTCCACACCAACTCTTCCATGGTCAGCCAGCCCATGCCCTGGATAAAGCCGCCTTCCACCTGGCCGATGTCGATGGCCGGGTTCAGCGAGGCGCCCACGTCATGCAGGATGTCGGTGCGCAGCATTTTGTATTCGCCGGTGAGGGTGTCGACGATCACTTCGCAGCAGGCCGCGCCGAATGCGAAGTAATAGAACGGCCGCCCGCGTGACTGGCTGCGGTCGTAGAAGATTTTCGGGGTCTTGTAGAAGCCGGTGCTCGACAGCGAGACCTGGGCGAAATACGCCTGTTGAATCAACGCCTCAAAGGTCAGGATCTGGTCGCGCACGCGCACATGGCCGTTGTGGAATTCCACGTCCGCCTCACTCACGTCGTATTTGCGCGCGGCAAACTCCACCAGCCGTTGCTTGATGGTTTCGGCGGCATTCTGTGCGGCCTTGCCGTTCAGGTCCGCACCGCTGGAGGCAGCGGTCGGCGAGGTGTTGGGCACCTTGTCGGTGTTGGTGGCGGTGATCTGTACGCGGTCGATTTCCACCTGGAACACTTCGGCCACCACTTGCGCGACCTTGATGTTCAAGCCCTGGCCCATCTCGGTGCCGCCGTGGTTCAGGTGGATGCTGCCGTCGGTGTAGATGTGGATCAGCGCACCGGCCTGATTGAGAAAACTGGCGGTGAACGAGATGCCGAATTTCACCGGGGTCAGCGCCAGGCCCTTTTTCAGGATCGGGCTGTGGGCGTTGTACAGGCGGATCGCTTCGCGGCGCTCGGCGTATTGGCTGCTGGCTTCCAGTTCGGCGGTCATCTCTTCGAGCATGTTGTGCTCGACGGTCTGGTAGTAGTGGGTGACGTTGCGCTCGGTCTTGCCGTAGTAGTTGGCCTTGCGCACCGCCAGCGGGTCCAGCGCCAGATGGCGGGCGATGGCGTCCATCACTTCTTCGATGGCGACCATGCCTTGGGGGCCGCCGAAACCACGGTAGGCGGTGTTGGACGCGGTGTTGGTCTTGCAGCGATGGCCGTTCACCGTGGCGTCGCCCAGGTAATACGAGTTGTCGGCGTGGAACATGGCGCGGTCGACAATCGAGTTGGACAGGTCCGGCGAGCAGCCGCAGTTTCCGGCCAGCTCCAGGTTGATCCCATGCAGGCGGCCGCTGTCGTCGAAGCCCACGTCGTATTCGATATAGAAGGGGTGGCGCTTGCCGGTCATCAGCATGTCTTCCACACGCGGCAGGCGCATCTTGGTCGGCTGGCCGGTGAGGCGTGCGACCACCGCACACAGGCACGCCGGGCTCGCGGCCTGGGTTTCCTTGCCGCCGAAACCGCCGCCCATGCGGCGCATGTCGACGACGATTTTGTTCATCGACACATCCAGCACTTCGGCCACCAGCTTCTGCACTTCGGTGGGGTTTTGCGTGGAGCAGTAGACGATCATGCCGCCGTCTTCGGTGGGCATCACCGAGGAAATCTGGGTTTCCAGGTAGAAGTGCTCCTGGCCACCGATGTGAAGGGTGCCCTGGATACGGTTTTTCGCCGTGGCGAGTGCGCCGGCCGAATCGCCACGCTGGTGTGTGTGGCTGTCGAGCACGAAGTGTTTGTTGCGGTACGCCTCGACCACATCCAGCACCGGCTCCAGGTCTTCGTATTCGATCACGGCGGCCATGGCGGCCTTGCGTGCGGTGTCCAAATCCCGGGCGGCTACGGCGAGCACCACTTGGCCGACAAACTGCACCGTGTCGATGGCCAGCAGCGGGTCGCCGGGCATCAGCGGGCCGATGTCTTTCAGGCCCGGCACGTCTTCGTGAGTGATGGCGATGCGCACGCCTTCGAAGGCGTAGCAAGGCGCGGTGTCGATGCTGATGATCCGGGCGTGGGCGCGGTCGGACATGCGCGCATACAGGTGCAATTGGTTGGGGAATTCCAGGCGGTCATCGATGTACTGCGCCTCACCGCTGACGTGCTTGGCGGCGCTGTCATGCTTGACGCTGCGACCGACCCCGGACGTCAGGTCCTGGGCGAACAGTTCGGCGAGTTCGGCCTGGGTTTTTTCCACGGCGTGATGGTTAGACATAAGCGGTCACCCGAGTCTCGATGTGCGGCGTTTGCAGCTCGATGAAGTATTTGCGCAGCAGGTTCTGTGCGCTGAGCAGGCGGTATTCCTTACTGGCGCGGAAGTCCGACAGCGGGGTGAAATCCTCGGCCAGGGCGGCGCAGGCTTTCTCCACGGTGGCAGCGTTCCAGGTGGCGCCGACCAATGCGGCTTCGCAGCGCTTGGCGCGTTTAGGCGTGGCGGCCATACCGCCGAAGGCCACGCGAGCTTCGCCGATCACGCCGTTATCGAGCTTCAGGTTGAAGGCTGCGCACACGGCGGAAATATCATCGTCCAGGCGCTTGGAAACCTTGTACGCCCGGAACAGTGTGTGGCCCTTCGGCACGATGATTTTCTCGATGAATTCGCTGTCCTGGCGTGCGGTCACACGGTAATCGATGAAGTAGTCTTCCAGGGCCAGGGTACGGCGCACATCGCCTTTGCACAGCACGATCTGCGCGCCGAGGGCGATCAGCAGCGGCGGCGAATCGCCAATCGGAGAGGCGTTGCCGATATTGCCGCCCAAGGTGCCCTGGTTGCGGATTTGCAGGGACGCGAAGCGGTGCAGCAACTCGCCGAAGTCCGGGTATTCGTGGTGCAGCGCGGTGTAGCAGTCGGACAAAGCGGTGGCGGCGCCGATTTCCAGGCGGTCGTCGAAGGCTTCGATGCGCTTCATTTCTTCGATGTTGCCGACATAGATCATCACCGGCAGCGTGCGATGGAACTGGGTGACTTCCAGCGCCAGATCGGTGCCGCCGGCCAGCAGGCGGGCTTGCGGGTAGGCGTCATAGAGGTCGGCCAGGTCGGCCACGGTCAGCGGCACCAGGCAGCGTTTGTCGCCGCTGTTGAGTTCGCCGGTCTGGGTCGGCGCAATGGCTTTGAGGCGCGCGATGGTCTCGGCCTGGCGGCTGTCGAACTGATCCACGGGTTTGTTGCAGCAGGCCTGCTCGGCGGCGGCCAGAATCGGGCGGTAGCCGGTGCAGCGGCACAGGTTGCCGGCCAGGGCTTCGTGGGCCTTTTGGCTGTCGGGGGCGTCGCTGTTCTTTTGCAGGGCGAACAGCGACATCACAAACCCAGGGGTGCAAAAGCCGCACTGCGAACCGTGGCACTCGACCATGGCCTGCTGCACGCTGTGCAGTTGGCCTTGGTGCTTGAGGTCTTCGACGCTGATCAGTTGCTTGCCGTGCAGCGACGACACAAAGGTCAGGCACGAGTTAAGGCTGCGATAACGAATCTGCTCGACGCCTTGATCGTCGCGATGCAACTCGCCGACCACCACGGTGCACGCACCACAGTCGCCGCTGGCGCAGCCTTCCTTGGTACCGGATTTGCCCACGTGCTCGCGCAGATAGTTGAGCACGGTCAGGTTGGGGTCCAGGGCGTGCTCGCTACGGAGTTCCTGGTTGAGTAAAAACTGGATCACGGAAGGCCTCGCAGACTCATTATTGTTGTTAACCGCTTTGCGCCGAATCTAGTCATGTCTGACTTTTCGGTCAATGGTTTTCTGACCTAAGGGTCAAGAAAAGGCGATCACAACACATTCAATTATGGTCCAGTCTTCTAGAACTGGCGTTTTTTGCGGGCTGGCGCCGCTCAACCGCTGCTTGTTTCATGCCAAATTCGCCACGGTGGGCGTAGCGCCATCAGCCAGCCAATGCGCTACACTGCCGCGCTTGTACCGATAGAAGATTTTGAAGGGAAAACATGACGTTCAAGGCGCCGGACAGTCTCGCCGAGCAAATCGCTCACCACCTCGCCGAACGCATCATTCGCGGCGATCTCAAGCCTGGGGAACGCATCCAGGAACAGAAAGTCACGCTGGCGCTGAATGTCAGCCGTGGTTCCGTGCGCGAAGCCTTGCTGATCCTCGAACGGCGCCACCTCATCGCGATCCTGCCACGCCGTGGTGCCCACGTGACCGAGCTCACCGCACACAAGGTCCAGAGCCTGTGCACGCTGATGAGCGAGCTGTACATCCTGCTCGGCAATGCCGTCGCTGAAGGCTGGCAGACCCAGGCCGACATGGCGCCGTTCGTGCAGATCCAACAGCGCCTGGTGACCAATTTCGAGCGTGAGGACATCCGCGCCTTCGTCGAAGAATGCTTCAACGTGATGCGCGCCGCGTACCCCTTTGCCAATAACCCGTACCTGCAGGAAACCGTCGAGAACCTGCAACCGGCGATGAACCGTGCCTATTACCTGGCCCTGGATCAGCGCAAGGCGTCCATGAGCGAGTACCTGGCGCTGTTCGAGCAACTGCTCGCCGCCGTGCTGGCCCGTGACGTGCCGCAGATTCGCCAAGTGCTGTCGGCCTACTGCCAGCGCAGCAGCTCGCTGGTCATCGCAGCGTTGGCGGACGCCTAAGCGTGCGGCTCAAGTGCATCAAGCTGGCGGGGTTCAAATCCTTCGTCGACCCGACCACGGTGAACTTCCCCAGTAACATGGCGGCAGTGGTCGGGCCCAATGGTTGCGGCAAGTCGAACATCATCGACGCCGTACGTTGGGTGATGGGCGAGAGCTCGGCCAAAAACCTGCGCGGCGAGTCGATGACCGACGTCATCTTCAACGGCTCCACCAGCCGCAAGCCGGTGAGCCAGGCCAGTATCGAGCTGGTGTTCGATAACTCCGACGGCACCCTGATCGGCGAATACGCGGCCTACGCGGAAATCTCCATCCGCCGCAAAGTCACGCGCGACAGCCAGAACAGCTACTTCCTCAACGGCACCAAGTGCCGTCGACGCGACATCACCGATATCTTCCTCGGCACCGGCCTGGGCCCGCGCAGCTACTCGATCATCGAGCAGGGCATGATCTCCAAGCTGATCGAAGCCAAGCCCGAAGACCTGCGTAACTTCATCGAAGAAGCGGCCGGCATCTCCAAGTACAAGGAGCGCCGCCGCGAGACTGAAAACCGCATCCGCCGTACCCACGAAAACCTCGCCCGCCTCACCGACCTGCGCGAAGAGCTGGAGCGCCAGTTGGAACGCCTGCACCGCCAGGCCCAGGCAGCCGAGAAGTATCAGGAATACAAAGGCGAAGAACGCCAGCTCAAGGCGCAACTCTCGGCCCTGCGCTGGCAGGCGCTGAATGAGCAGGTGGGGCAGCGCGAAGCGATCATCGGCACCCAGGAAATCAGTTTCGAAGCACTGGTGGCCGAGCAGCGCAACGCCGATGCCAGCATCGAGCGACTGCGCGACGGGCACCATGATCTGTCCGAACGCTTCAATCTGGTGCAAGGCCGCTTCTATTCGGTGGGCGGCGATATCGCCCGCGTCGAGCAAAGCATCCAGCACGGCCAGCAGCGCCTGCGCCAATTGCAGGACGATCTCAAAGAAGCCGAACGCGCGCGGCTGGAGACTGAATCCCACCTGGGCCACGACCGCACCTTGCTGCTGACGCTGGGTGAAGAGCTGGACATGCTCACCCCCGAGCAGGAAATTACCAGCGCCGCTGCCGAAGAAGCCGCAGCGGCGCTTGAAGAATCTGAAACCACCATGCACGGCTGGCAGGAGCAGTGGGACGCTTTCAACCTGCAATCTGCCGAACCGCGTCGCCAGGCCGAGGTGCAGCAGTCGCGCATCCAGCAACTGGAGACCAGCATGGAGCGCCTCGCCGAGCGCCAGCGTCGTCTGCAGGAAGAGCGTGTGCTGCTCGCCGCCGACCCGGAAGACGCGGCGATCATGGACCTCAGCGAGCAGCTCGCCGAAAGCGAGATGACCCTCGAAGAGCTGGAAGCCAGCGAAGAGCAGCAAGTGGAGCGCCTGGAGCAATTGCGTCAGCAACTGCAACAGGCAACCCAGGCCCAGCAACAGGCCCAGGGCGATTTGCAGCGGCTTAACGGGCGGCTGGCGTCCCTTGAAGCCTTGCAGCAAGCCGCGCTGGACCCTGGCACCGGCACCGCTGAATGGCTGCGCGACCAGCATCTGGCCGAGCGCCCGCGCCTGGCGGAAGGCCTGAAGGTCGAAGCCGGTTGGGAGCTGGCGGTGGAAACCGTGCTCGGCGCCGATCTGCAAGCAGTGCTGGTGGATGATTTCGGCGGCTTTGACCTGGCCGGGTTTGCCCAAGGCGACCTGCGATTGCTTAGCCCCGCCGCCGATGGCACGCGGGTGCCGGGTAGCCTGCTGGACAAGGTCGAGGCCGCGATTGACCTGTCGCCATGGCTGGGCCAGGTCAAACCGGTGGATTCCCTGGAGCAGGCCCTGGCCCAGCGCGGTCAGTTGGCGGCCGGCGAAAGCCTGATCAGCCGCGATGGTTACTGGGTCGGCCGGCATTTTTTGCGGGTGCGCCGCGCCAGTGAAGCCGAGAGCGGCGTGCTGGCCCGTGGCCAGGAAATCGTCAGCCTGATCGCCGAGCGCGAAGAGCGTGAAGCCACCCTCGAAAGCCTGGAAACTGAATTGCAGACCCTGCGCGCCACCCAGCGCCAGCAAGAGACCGGTCGCGAACACCTGCGCCGCCTGTTGCAGGACGAGGCGCGCCAGCAAGGCGAACTCAAGGCGCAACTGTCGGCGAGCAAAGCCAAAGCCGAGCAACTGACCCTGCGCCGCACCCGTCTTGATGAAGAAGTCGCCGAGATGGGCGAGCAACGCGCCCTGGAACACGAACAGATCGGCGAAGCGCGCCTGCACTTGCAGGAAGCCCTCGACAGCATGGCCCTCGACACCGAGCAGCGCGAACTGCTGCTGGCCCAGCGCGACAGCCTGCGCGAACGCCTTGACCGCGTGCGCCAGGAAGCCCGGCAGCACAAGGATCACGCGCACCAACTGGCGGTACGCCTCGGCTCGCTGCGTGCCCAGCATGATTCGACACGCCAGGCCCTTGAGCGCCTGGAGATGCAATCCGAACGCCTCACCGAAAAGCGCGAGCAACTGAGCCTCAACCTGGAGGAGGGCGAAGCGCCGCTGGAAGAGTTGCGCCTCAAGCTCGAAGAGTTGCTCGACAAGCGCATGACCGTCGACGAAGAACTCAAGACCGCACAGATCGCCCTGGAAGATGCCGACCGCGAGTTGCGCGATGCGGAAAAGCGTCGGACTCAAGCCGAGCAGCAATCCCAACTGATCCGCGGCCAGCTCGAACAACAGCGCATGGAATGGCAAGCCCTGACCGTGCGCCGCAAAACCCTGCAAGACCAGTTGCTGGAAGACGGCTACGACCTGCACGGCGTGCTCAACACCCTGACCGCCCAGGCCAATGAAAAAGACGCCGAAGAAGAGCTTGAGCGCATTGCTGCACGGATCCAGCGCCTGGGCGCGATCAACCTCGCGGCCATCGATGAATATCAGCAGCAGTCCGAGCGTAAACGTTATCTGGATGCCCAGGACGCCGATCTGGTCGAAGCCCTGGACACCCTGGAAAACGTGATCCGCAAGATCGACAAGGAAACCCGTAACCGCTTCAAAGATACCTTTGATCAGATTAATAGCGGTTTACAGGCGTTATTCCCAAAAGTTTTCGGCGGTGGCAGCGCTTACTTGGAACTGACGGGCGAAGATCTACTCGATACAGGGGTAACGATCATGGCGCGGCCTCCGGGCAAGAAGAACAGCACCATCCATTTGTTGTCCGGCGGCGAAAAAGCCCTGACCGCACTGGCCCTGGTATTTGCCATCTTCAAGTTGAACCCGGCGCCGTTCTGCATGCTCGACGAAGTTGACGCACCGTTGGATGACGCGAACGTTGGACGCTACGCACGACTGGTCAAAGAGATGTCCCAGACCGTGCAGTTCATCTATATCACCCACAACAAGATCGCCATGGAAATGGCTGATCAGTTGATGGGCGTGACGATGCATGAACCGGGCTGTTCGCGTTTGGTCGCGGTGGATGTCGAAGAAGCGATGGCGATGGTGGAATCTTGAGTTGCGCCATGACAGAAAGTTTTCAGCGCGTTGAAGGGTGATTTACCGGTCTAGGGAAAGTGGCAAATGGACATATTTGTTCAAGGCATTTTGACAGACGGTGTAAAGTTATCTTTGGTCGTGCTAGTTTAATGTCAATTTTTCGTGTGCGTGGGCAAAACGTCAGTCAGAACATAGAGTTGGCGCCACGTTTTAAAGCGGTTTGCACGGTGCTAAACCCCTTATTTTTCAGCATTTTTTATTAGAGGCACGGGATTACATGGAAATCGGTCTGCGCGAGTGGCTGATCGTCATCGGCATTATTGTCATTGCCGGTATTCTTTTTGATGGCTGGCGCCGCATGCGCGGTGGCAAGGGCAAGCTCAAATTCCGTCTGGACCGCAACCTGTCCAACTTGCCTGACGACGACGGCAGCGCCGAGCTGTTGGGGCCGCCCCGTGTGCTGGATACCCATAAAGAGCCGCAGCTGGACGAACACGACTTGCCGTCGATGAGCGCGCCGTTGCGTGAAGCCCGTGAACCGTCTTCCAAGCGTGGCAAGCGCGCCAACGCCGCCGTGGCCGAGCCCCATCAGGGTGACCTGAACCTCGACGTCGACGAAGGCCCGAGCTTCAGCAGCCGCGACGATGATTTCCCGGACGAAAACGTCGGCAAGACCAGCAGCGCCGCGCGCCAGTCGGTCAATGATCAGCCGGCCGCCGAAGAAGTCCTGGTGATCAGCGTGATCTGCCGCGACGCCGCCGGCTTCAAAGGCCCTGCGCTGTTGCAGAACATCCTCGAAAGCGGCCTGCGTTTTGGCGAGATGGATATCTTCCACCGTCACGAAAGCATGGCCGGCAACGGCGAAGTGCTGTTCTCCATGGCCAACGCGGTCAAGCCGGGCACTTTTGATCTGGACGACATCGACCTGTTCAGCACGCCGGCGGTAAGCTTCTTCCTCGGCCTGCCAGGCCCGCGTCACCCGAAACAAGCGTTCGACGTGATGGTGGCCGCAGCCCGCAAGCTGTCCCAGGAACTCAACGGCGAGCTCAAGGACGACCAACGCAGCGTCCTGACTGCCCAGACCATCGAACATTACCGTCAGCGTATCGTCGAGTTCGAGCGTCGCGCCCTGACACAGAAACGCTGAGGTTCGATCTTAAGCGTTGTCTGTAGAATCCGTGCACTAACATATTGAGCAGCTTCGGCTGCTCTTTTGCTTTATGAGAGAACACCCATGACCGCCGCCCATACCCGCATCCTCGAACTGCGCGCTGAACTGGATCAGCACAACTACCGTTACCACGTCCTCGACGAGCCGAGCATTCCGGACGCCGAGTACGACCGGCTGTTCCACGAGCTCAAGGCTCTGGAGGCCGAGCATCCGGACCTGGTCACGCGGGATTCGCCGACGCAGCGGGTCGGCAGTGCGGCGTTGTCGGCGTTTACTCAGGTCAAGCACGAGATTCCGATGCTCAGCCTGGGCAACGCCTTTGATGAAACCACCATGCTGGAGTTTGATCGCCGGGTGACCGAAGGGCTCGACCTGCCGGTGGGTGATCTGTTTGGCAGTGGCGCAGCGGTGGAATACAGCTGCGAACCCAAGCTCGATGGCCTGGCGGTCAGCCTGCTGTATCAGGATGGCGAGCTGGTACGCGGCGCGACCCGCGGCGATGGCACCACGGGTGAGGACATCAGCGTCAACGTGCGCACGGTGCGCAACATCCCGCTGAAGCTGCATGGCACCGGCTGGCCGGCGACCCTGGAAGTGCGCGGTGAAGTGTTCATGTCCAAGGCCGGTTTCGAGCGGCTCAACGCCTCGCAGCTGGAAGTCGGTGGCAAGACCTTCGCCAACCCGCGCAACGCCGCCGCCGGCAGCCTGCGTCAGTTGGATTCGAAGATCACCGCCAGCCGCCCGCTGGAATTCTGCTGCTATGGCGTGACCACGGACATCAGCGACACCCATATTGGCAACCTGCAACAGTTGCAGAAATGGGGCATGCCGATCAGCCATGAGCTGAAGCTGGCCAAGGGTATTCAGGATTGCCTCGACTACTACCGGGATATCGGCGAGCGGCGTAACAGCCTGCCCTATGAAATCGACGGCGTTGTCTTCAAGGTCAACAGCATTGCCGCCCAGCGTGAACTGGGCTTCCGCGCCCGTGAACCGCGCTGGGCCATCGCCCATAAATTCCCGGCCCTGGAAGAGCTCACCGAACTGCTCGACGTGGAATTCCAAGTCGGCCGCACCGGCGCCGTCACCCCGGTGGCGCGCCTGAAGCCGGTCAAGGTCGCGGGTGTGACCGTGTCCAACGCCACCTTGCACAACATGGACGAAGTGGCGCGCCTGGGCGTGATGATCGGCGATACAGTGATCATCCGCCGCGCCGGTGATGTGATCCCGCAAGTGGTGTCCGTGGTGCTTGAGCGCCGTCCGGCCGATGCCCGCGCAGTGCCGATCCCGGAGCGTTGCCCGGTGTGCGGCTCCCACGTGGAGCGCACGCAACTGGTCAAGCGCAGCAAGGGCAAGGAAACCATCAGTGAGGGCGCGGTGTACCGCTGCGTCGGGCGCCTGGCCTGTGGGGCGCAGCTCAAGCAGGCGATCATTCATTTCGTCTCGCGCCGGGCCATGGACATTGATGGCCTCGGCGACAAGACCATTGAGCAACTGGTGGATGAAAAACTCATCGGTTCGCCCGCCGACCTCTACAAACTAAAGTACGAGCAGATCATCGACCTGGAAGGCTTCGCCGATGTTTCCAGCAAGAAGCTGATCGCCGCCATCGAAAACAGCAAGACGCCGACCCTGGCGCGCTTTATCTACGCCCTGGGCATTCCGGATGTGGGCGAGGAGACCGCCAAGGTGCTGGCGCGCTCCCTGGCTTCTCTGGAGCGCGTGCAGCAGGCCTTGCCGCAAGTGCTCACGTACTTGCCCGACGTGGGCCTGGAAGTGGCGCACGAGATCCACAGCTTCTTTGAAGACACTCATAACCAGCAGGTAATCGGCGCACTCCTGTCGCCAAACGAGTGTGGGCTGCAATTGCAGGATCAGGGCGACCTCAGTGCCGAGTTCGCCGCCAGCACCACACTGGGCGGTTTGCTCGACAAACTGCACGTACCGTCCGTGGGCCCTGGCGCCGCGCAGAAACTGGCGGACAAGTTCGGCACCCTGGAAGGTGTGATCAAGGCCGACTGGCTGGACATGCGCCAGGCGTTGCCCGAGAAGCAGGCCAAGGCTGTGCGCGACTTCTTCGACAACCCGGACAACGCTAACCTTGCTCTGGCCATCGAGCAGCAGCTCAAGGACTTCGGCATGCACTGGCAAAGCGAGAAAAAGGTCGTCGAAGGTTTGCCGGAGGCCGGACACACCTGGGTCCTCACCGGCTCCCTGGAGCTGATGAGCCGCGACGTGGCCAAGGAGAAGCTCGAAAGCCTCGGCGCCAAGGTGGCCGGTTCTGTCTCGGCGAAAACCCACTGCGTGGTGGCGGGGCCGGGCGCGGGTTCGAAGTTGGCCAAGGCCAGCGAGCTGGGCCTCAAGGTGCTGGATGAAGAAGCCTTCGTAGCCTTCCTGGTCAAGCACAACATCACCGTCTGACGCGGCATGATTTTCTGTAGTGAGCGGGCTTGCCCCGCGCCGGGCTGCGCAGCAGCCCTGTAGGAAAGTGGAACGATCCCAAGCGCTAAATGATCTAGTCTCAGTCACCCAGGGAGAGATCGCCATGTTCCGCTACTTCGAGCAACTCAGTTCGCGCATCGCCGCACCGTTCATGGCCGAATCCTCGCGTAACAGCAAGGTCTGGCAGTGCCGTTGCGGCCAGTCCTTGTTCTTTCGCAACAGCCAATGCCTGGCCTGCGCGGCGCTGCTGGGCTACCAACCCCAGCAAAGCCGCCTGTCCTCATTGCAGCCCGGCCCCGTCGATGGCACCTGGTTGCAGGACGACAACCTGGACGCCGGCGCCTTTCGCCGTTGTGCCAACCTCGACACCCCGGCCGCCTGCAACTGGCTGATCCCGGCCCACAGCACCGCACCGCTGTGCGTGGCCTGTAGCCTCAATCGCACCATTCCCGACCTGTCGATCCCGGAAAACCCCGAACGCTGGCGCAAGGTGGAAACCGCCAAGCGCCGGTTGGTGGCGCAACTGATCAGCCTGGGCCTGCGCGTCGTGCCCAAGAGCGTTGACGAAGACACCGGCCTGGCCTTCGACTTCGTCGGTATCGACCTGGAAGGCAACGCGCCCATGACCGGCCACGCCAACGGCCTGATCACCCTCGACATCAAGGAAGCCGACGACGCCCACCGCGAGAAAATCCGTGTACAGATGCGCGAGCCGTACCGCACCTTGCTCGGTCACTTTCGCCATGAAGTCGGCCATTATTACTGGGATCGCCTGATTGCCAATACCCACTGGCAGCAACCTTTTCGCACCCTGTTCGGCGACGAACGCGCCAGTTACGCCGACGCCCTCGACCAGCATTACCAGAATGGCCCGAGTCCGGACTGGCAGCAAACCTGCGTCAGCGCCTACGCCACCATGCACCCGTGGGAAGACTGGGCCGAAACCTGGGCCCACTACCTGCACATGATGGATGCCGTCGACACCGCCCTGGGCTTTGGCATGAGCGCCCGTGAGATGGACCTGGATTATCAACCGTTCCCTCTCACCACGCTGTATGACCCCGAACACCCCAGCGGCCCGGCATTCCTGTCGTTCGTCAACGCCTGGATCGAACTGGCCGGCATGCTCAATGAACTGTCACGCGCCATGGGCCAGCCGGATTTCTACCCGTTCGTGCTGCCACCGGCGGTGATCGCCAAGCTGCACTTCATCCACCTGGTGATCCAGGAAGAGGGCGGCCGGGCGGATGAGGTACTGCAGGCACAATGATCAGCCAATGAGGGAGAAGCTGGTGACCATGGCAAGTGCTTGAACCCCTTCATATTTTTAATCCGTCACCAACGGTTGTAACTTCCGATGAGATCGGTACAATGGCCCCGCTTGCCGAGAGGCAGGCGTCGTTATGGTGACCCCATCGGTCCCCCCGCAACGATTACCCGTGAAC
Organism: Pseudomonas sp. PB105; assembly: GCF_009764655.1. Taxonomy (NCBI): domain Bacteria; kingdom Pseudomonadati; phylum Pseudomonadota; class Gammaproteobacteria; order Pseudomonadales; family Pseudomonadaceae; genus Pseudomonas; species Pseudomonas sp. PB105. The sequence goes on along the minus strand of NZ_RWIO01000026.1, from coordinate 251,847 downwards.
CTGGTCAGAGCCGGAAGGCAGCAGCCACAGCGGGAACATTGTGTGCCGGGGTGTGGCTGGTGGGGTTGCCTCCATAACGCTCTTCCTAGCAATACCCCCTTCGATTCAAATCCAAATTATTTATTTTCAGTCAACTGCCATTGTTTTATTGCGCGGTCGATGACGGCTGTTTCACAACTTTCCAAACCCTCTCTGGACAACCCCAGACCGCCTTGTTAGTTTGCGCCGGCCACTTGTTTCAGAGTGTGACAAGGGTACTGATTTGATATTGAAGTGCTATCACTTCTTTAACTAACAAGGATGTCTGTGATGAAAAGCCTGCAAGGGTTACCCCGTCTTATCACTGCGTCGGTAGGTGCGGCCGGTAAAGCCCGAAACTTGCCTGCCGATGTTCAGTGCATCCAGTATTTATTCAATTTGATCATTCCCAAGATGGGGTTCCCGCTGGCCGAAAACGGCAAGTGTGACGGCCAGTTGGTGCAGTGCATCAGCCAGTATCAGTTCCGTCATCTCAAGTACGCCCACCCTGATGGCGTGATCGACCCCACCGGCCGCACCTTCAACAGCCTGATCGAGGAAGCGGTGAAAGTGCCGGTGAAGGCCTTTCCGAGCATGCGCATCCCGACTTTTCTCAACGTGTTCGGCAACAATCAGGGCGATGCGGTGCAGGCCACGGTCAACGTGTACCTGGACCGCATGCGCGCGATGATCGAGGCCGAGCGGCGTAACCGGCAATTGATGCTCCAGGCCACTTGCGACGGGGGCATGACCCTCAGCGAAACGGACTTCCAGAACGCCGCCACGCAACTGGGCAGCGGTATTTCGGTGAATATCATCAAGGCGTTCGCAACCGTGGAGTCGGGCGGGCGCTCCGGCTTCGGGCCGGCCAAGTTGCCGGTGATCGCCTTTGAAGGGCACCTGTTTCGCAAATACACCAAGCACATCTACGACCAGGCGCACCCGCTGCTGTCCTACCCCTACAAGAAAAAGGCCGGGCCGCAGTGGCAGGCGAACAACAAGGACCAGGCCAAGGCCTGGGAAACCATGGCCACCGCATTTGCCCTGGACCAGGAAGCCGCCTTGATGTCGGCTTCGTGGGGCATGTTCCAGATCATGGGCTTCAACTTTGCGTCGTGCGGTTACAAGACGGTGTTTGAGTTTTCGGCGGCATTAAAGGTCAATGCCGGCAATCAACTAAAGGCATTCCTCGGTTTTTGCAGCAAAAGCCCTGCGTTGATGAAAGCCATGAAGGCCAAAGACTTTACCGGCATGGCGCGTAACTATAACGGTGAGGACTACGGCAACTACGACGTCCTTATGCAAAAAGCCTACGAAAAACTTGAAGGGAAAAAATAGGATGATCCGTTTACTCGCGATAGGTGTGTTGTCGTTGTGCGCTGTGGCGCCAGCCATGGCCGGTTCGGCCGCGCTGCATTCGGGCAAGTACGAAGGGCTGATGCTGGCGGTGACGCCGGAACATCAGGTCGAAGGTTTCTACGCAGAATCAATGGGTGAGGGCGTAACACGCAGTTGTGCGTTCTACCTGCAAGGCAAGCCCGGCGCGCTCACCACCTGGCTCGACGACGCCTACCCTGGCAGCGTGGCGCCGTCGTCCGACGGCGTGACCCTGACCGTGGAGGAAGGCCGTCAGCATCCCGGCTGCATCAACGTCCTGATGCCGGAGATCGCCACGGGCCTGGACCTGACCCAGACCGCCAGCAAGCAGTGGATCGGTCTGGTCACCGTATCTGCCGACAAGGCTTACTTGCAGAAAACACCGGGCGCCAAGGCGGCCAAGCGCCCCTATATCGTCAAGAACGATGTGGTCGGTGTGCTGGCGTTCAAGGATGGCTGGGCCCAGGTTGAGTTCATCAATGCTGACGACCGCTCGTTCAAGGGCTGGATCAGTCAGGATCAGTACGCGCGGTTGGCTGCACCCAAAAGCTGATCTCCATCAGCCGAACGTTTCGCGCAACAGCCCCGCAAACGCATCCCGCGCCAAGTGGCGCTGGGTGTCCTTGTGCCAGAACAGCAGGTTGTCCACGGCCTGCAATTCGTCAAACCGATAGGACGCCAATTGATTGGCCTGCTCATAGCGGGCCAGGATGCCTTCCGGTGCCAGCGCCACGCCAATTCCCGCACTCACGCAGCCGATAATCGTGCCCCAGCTGGCATAACTGGCGATGGCCGGCTTGACGTCATGGGGCTTGAGCCAGTTTTCCAGCGCCGCCCGGTAAGGGCAGCCCGATGGCCACACCAGCAGGGTACGGCCCGCCAGGTCTTCGGCACTGTGGATCGGCGCGCTGGACGCGCTGGCGATCAGCACCAGGCGTTCGCTGTAGACCACGCTGTGTTCAAGTTTGGAGCGCTTGTTGCTGGCGGCCACCAGTGCCACATCCAGGCGATGGTGTTGCAGATCGTCGAGTAACTGAGCCCAGGCGCCGGTCACCAGTTCCAGGCTGACATCCGGGTAGCGTCGATGGTATTCCGCCAGCAGCGGTGGCAGGCGGCCGCTCGCGCTGGACTCCACGGCGCCGATGCGCAAGGTGCCACGGGGGATGGCATTGGCGTCCACCGCGCGCTTGGACTCCTCCACCAACGCGAGAATGCGTTCGCAGTAGTCCAGGAAAATTTCGCCGGCCGCGCTGATGGCCAGCCCACGCCCGGCACGGATAAACAGCGGCGTGCCCAACTCGCTTTCCAACTGCTTGATGCGTGTGGTGATGTTGGACGGCACGCAGTGCAGTTGCACGGCCGCCTGGGCCACGCTGCCGGTTTGCGCGACGGCTCGCACCATTTTCAGTTGGGCCAGTTCCATTGCTCAGTTCCGCTGATTTCAGAAGTCAGAAACACTTAATTGTCCTACGGCATGCCGGGGCCAAGACTGATTGCATTCTTTCTTAGTTTCTGGACGCCATCGATGAACACCCCGTCACCCGTGAAGCTTACGCTAGTCATCGCCAGCGTGATCCTCTGTTGGGCCTATTCGCCGATTGGTGTGCACATGGGCTTGCACAGCTACAGCCCCGGTCATCTGGCGTTGCTGCGGTTTCTGATTGCCTCGGTGTTCATGGGCGGTGTGGCGCTGGTGGTCGGGATCGGTCGGCCGCGCCTGCGGGATGTGCCGTGGTTGTTGGTACTGGGTTTTTTCGGCGTTTTCTTGCACCACATGAGCCTCAATGCCGGGCAGCAATGGGTGACGGCGGCGGCGTCCAGTGTATTGGCGCAGTCGGCGCCCTTGTTCAGCGTGCTGATCGCGTTTTTCTGCTTGAAGGAGCGGGTCAGCGCCTGGCGTTGGGGCTGCGTACTCTCGGGGTTGTTCGGTGTGCTGGTGGTGATCTGGGGCGACCAGGGCGTAGGTGATATCGACCCGCGGGGATTGCTGATCCTGCTGGCGGCGTTGTCGTGGAGCGTGTATTTCGCCATTCAGAAGCACTACGCCCTTCGCTACAGCCCGCTGACCCTGGCGTGCTACATGGTGTGGGTGGGCACCCTGATGCTTTGCGTCAATTTGCCTGGCTTGCCGGCGGCCGTTGTGCGAGCGCCGTTGCCGGAGAACCTGGCGGTGCTGGTGCTGGGTATTTTTCCCAGCGCCCTGGCCTACCTGGCCTGGGGCTATGTGCTCAAGTATGTCGAGGTGAGCCGCGCATCGGTGGCGATGTACCTGATTCCGCCGGTGGCGATGGTGATGGCCGCAACGCTGCTGGGTGAACAGATTGCACGGCAGGTGGTGCTCGGTGGGGTGATGGTGCTGGCCAGTGTGGCCGCCATCAGTCTGGAAGGGCGCTGGAGGCGGGCTGTCCGGTATACAACTGGATAATGTCGTCGATCTCCCCCGACATCTTCATCTGCAACAACGTGCGCAAAATCCTCTGCACCGGCACGTCCGGGTCATTGCGCACGATGCAGCCCAGGCTTTGCTCGTCGATCACCGCCACTTTGTGCAGCCGTCGGCCGACGGGCATGTTCTGGTTGAACCGGTCCAGGATCCACTCATTGATAACCGCATATTTGAAGCGCCCGGCCACCAGCTTGTGCAGCACCTGCTCTTCACTGCGGGCATCGTCGCGGGTGAGTTGGCCGCTGGCAAACAGCGGGTCGAGGGTGGCGTAGCGGTAATTGAGCACCGTGCCGATGGCCTGGGGCGCCAACTGGGTGAGGGACACCGCCTGCACTGGGATGTGCGTGCTCACCAGTACGTTGCGCTGCACCATCAGCGGCAGGCTCCAGGTGTAATTGCCGGAAAAATTATCGACCCACGTCTGGGTGACATAACAGCGCACATCAACCTCGCCGTGTTCCATGGCGGCTGCGATGCGTGCCCGGGCCAGCACCTTGAACTGCGCCGGGTGGCCGACCTGGGTGGCCAGGCTCAACATCACGTCATACAAAATACCCTGGGTTGGCCGACCGTTCTCCAACTGCACCATGGGCATCGCCCAGCTGTCGGAAACCGAGAAACGCAACGGTGCAGGCGCCGCCAGGCAGGCCGTGGTCATCATCCATAAAGCGCCCAGGACTACGCGCATACACTCTCCGGGTTCAGGCCTTTGAGGGGCCAGTCAGGACAGCTTAGTCAGATTAGGCGAGCGTGCCGGATGCAATTTCCCCCTTGCTCCGCTAGCATTACCGGCTTCCGCTTCCCAGTTGCGACGGTTTTCGATGAGTTATCAGGTTCTTGCACGTAAATGGCGTCCGCGCTCGTTCCGCGAAATGGTCGGCCAGACCCATGTGCTCAAGGCTCTGATCAATGCCTTGGACAGCCAACGGCTGCACCACGCCTACCTGTTCACCGGTACGCGCGGGGTGGGCAAGACCACCATTGCGCGCATCATCGCCAAATGCCTGAACTGTGAAACCGGTATCACTTCGACGCCCTGCGGGACTTGCTCGGTGTGCCGGGAAATCGACGAAGGGCGTTTTGTCGACCTGATCGAGATCGACGCCGCGAGCCGCACCAAGGTCGAAGACACCCGCGAACTGCTCGACAATGTGCAGTACGCGCCGAGCCGCGGCCGCTTCAAGGTCTACCTGATCGACGAAGTGCACATGCTGTCCAGCCATTCCTTCAACGCGCTGTTGAAAACCCTGGAAGAGCCGCCGCCCTACGTCAAATTCATCCTGGCCACCACCGACCCGCAGAAACTTCCCGCAACGATTCTGTCGCGGTGCCTGCAGTTCTCCCTGAAAAACATGACCCCCGAGCGTGTGGTCGAGCATTTGACCCACGTGCTGGGCGTCGAAAACGTACCGTTCGAAGACGACGCGTTGTGGCTGCTCGGCCGCGCCGCCGATGGCTCGATGCGTGATGCCATGAGCCTCACCGACCAGGCCATCGCCTTTGGTGAAGGCAAGGTCATGGCCGCCGATGTGCGCGCCATGCTCGGCACCCTCGACCATGGCCAGGTGTTCGACGTGCTGCACGCCCTGATCGAAGGTGACGCCAAGGCATTGCTCGAAGCCGTGCGCCACCTCTCCGAGCAAGGCCCGGACTGGAACGGCGTGCTCTCGGAAATCCTCAATGTGCTGCACCGCGTTGCCATCGCCCAGGCCTTGCCTGAAGGTGTCGACAACGGCCATGGCGACCGCGACCGCGTGTTGGGTCTGGCTCAGGCGTTGCCGGCCGAAGATGTGCAGTTCTACTACCAGATGGGACTGATCGGCCGTCGCGACCTGCCCCTGGCGCCGGACCCACGCGGTGGCTTTGAGATGGTCTTGCTGCGGATGCTGGCCTTCCGGCCCGCCGATACGGCCGACGCGCCGAGACAGCCGCTAAAGCCAGTGGGGATCAGCCAGGCCACAGTTGATTCCGCCAAACCAGTGGCTGGCGCGGCGGTGGTTGCGCCAGTGGTCGCGGCCCCTGCGCCTGTTGCGCAGGCTCCTGAGCCTGAGCCCGTTGTGGTCGCGCCAGTGGTTGAGCCGGCACCGGTGGTGGAGCCGGAACCTGCGCCCGTGGTCGATCTGCCCTGGAACGACCCGGTGGAGACCGAAGCCGAGCCCGAGCAGCAGCCCGCCGTGGAGCCTGTACTGGAAACCACTGGCGAGCAGCCCGAGTTGACCCCGATGCCCGCGCCAACTCCGGACAGCGTGGTGCCGGATGCCCCGGAGTGGGTGTCCGCACCGGTCCCTGAGCCGACCGTCGCTCAGGTTGAAGCCGCAACCCCAGGCATCGACCTCGACGACGAGCCGCCGCTTGATGAAGACTACATCGAGCCGGACATGGATTCGGCCTACAGCTACCTGGACGACCTTGCCAGCGAACACACTGCCGAGCCGGCCCCCGAGCCCGAAGCAGAGCCTGCCGCAGCCCCGGCCACCGGCCTGGCGTTGCAATGGCTGGAACTGTTCCCGAAACTGCCGATCTCCGGCATGACCGGCAGCATCGCCGCCAACTGCACACTGATTTCCATTGATGGCGACCACTGGCTGTTGCACCTGGACCCGGCCCACAGCGCCCTGTTCAACGCGACCCAGCAGCGTCGCCTCAACGATGCGCTGAACCAGTACCATGGGCGCACGCTGACCATCGCCATCGAGTTGATCAAGCCCGAGCAGGAAACCCCGGCCCAGGCCGCGACCCGCCGGCGTATCAACCGTCAGCGCGAGGCTGAGGATTCGATCCACGCAGACCCGCTCATCCAGCAAATGATGCAACAGTTTGGGGCGGTCGTCCGTCACGATACTATTGAACCTGTCGAAGCCCCGGTGCCCCAAGCGTCATGACACCGGGCTACTAACTTGATCCACGTACTTTTGAGGTGATTCCCATGATGAAAGGTGGCATGGCCGGCCTGATGAAGCAGGCGCAGCAGATGCAGGAAAAGATGGCCAAGATGCAGGAAGAACTGGCCAACGCCGAAGTCACCGGTAAAGCCGGTGGCGATATGGTCAGCGTGGTGATGACCGGTCGTCACGACATCAAGCGCGTGAGCATCGACCCAAGCGTGCTGCCGGGCGTGGGTGAAGATGACCTGGAAATGCTTGAAGCGCTGTTCGCCGCGGCCGTCAACGACGCCGTGCGCAAGATCGAAGCCAACAGCCAGGAAAAAATGGGCGCCGCGACCGCCGGCATGCAACTGCCGCCGGGCATGAAGATGCCGTTCTGATTATCCAGCGTTAGCTAGACTCCAATGCCAGGCCCAGTGCCTGGCATTTTTGTTTGTGCCGCTTTCAATCAAACCCCGATCGAACCCTGGCACGGCACCGATGGTCTGCACCCTATACCGATCAATTCGATAAGGAGCCCCCTGATGCCTCAAGAACTCACCCTGAACCAACGCATCGTGCTGGTCTCGCGGCCCCAAGGCGCGCCCACTCCGGAAAACTTTCGCCTGGAACGCGTGAGCCTGCCGGAGCTGGCGGACGGCCAGGTCCTGCTCAAGACCCTCTACCTGTCCCTCGATCCCTACATGCGCGGGCGCATGAGCGACGCACCTTCCTATGCCGCACCGGTGGAAATCGACGAGGTGATGACCGGTGGTGCTGTCAGCCGTATCGAGCAGTCGCGTAATCCAAAATTCGAAGTGGGTGATCTGGTGGTCGGCGCCACGGGTTGGCAGAGCCACAGCATTTCCGACGGCCGCAACCTCATTCCGGTGCCCAAGGGGCTGGCGAGCCCATCCATGGCACTTGGTGTGCTGGGCATGCCCGGCATGACCGCCTACATGGGCCTGATGGACATCGGCCAGCCCAAGGCCGGCGAAACCTTGGTGGTGGCTGCGGCATCCGGTGCGGTCGGCTCGGTAGTGGGGCAGGTGGCCAAGCTCAAGGGCTTGCGTGTGATCGGTATTGCGGGCGGCGCCGACAAGTGCCGCTATGTGGTGGACGAGCTGGGCTTCGATGCCTGTATCGACCACAAGAGCGCAGACTTCGCCGATCAACTGGCCCAGGCCTGCTTCAAGGGCGTGGACATCTATTTCGAGAACGTCGGCGGCAAGGTATTCGACGCCGTGCTGCCCTTGCTCAACCCCAAGGCGCGCATTCCCCTGTGCGGCCTGATTGCCGGCTACAACGCCCATGAAGCCCCCAGCGGCCCTGATCGCCTGCCGGCGCTGCAACGCACCTTGCTGACCAAGCGGGTACGCATCCAGGGCTTTATCGTGTTCGACGACTACGGTGATCGCCAGCCCGAGTTCCTCAGTGCCATGGCGCCTTGGGTGCGTGATGGCAAGATCAAGTTCCGCGAGGACGTGGTCGATGGCCTGGAGCAGGCGCCCGAAGCCTTTATCGGTCTGCTTGAAGGGCGCAACTTCGGCAAGTTGGTGGTGCGGGTCGCGCAGGATTGAGGATTTGACGCTAATCCGGGGCGCGGGTATAAACCGCGTCTCGTTGTTTTGTCGGACCAATGCCCATGAGCTTCAGCCCCCTGATTCGCCAACTGATCGACGCCCTGCGCACGTTGCCGGGCGTCGGCCAGAAAACCGCCCAGCGCATGGCGCTGCAACTGCTGGAGCGTGATCGCAGCGGCGGCACCCGGTTGGCCCAGGCCCTGAGCCAGGCCATGACGGGCGTCGGCCACTGCCGCCAGTGCCGCACCCTCACCGAAGAAGACCTCTGCCCGCAATGCGCCGACCCGCGCCGCGACGACACGTTGTTGTGCGTGGTGGAAGGCCCGATGGACGTCTACGCGGTGGAGCAGACCGGCTATCGCGGGCGCTACTTTGTGCTCAAGGGGCACCTGTCGCCGCTCGACGGCCTGGGCCCGGAAGCCATCGGCATTCCGCAACTGGTAGCGCGGATTGAAGAGCAGGGCACCTTTACCGAGGTGATCCTGGCCACCAACCCGACCGTGGAAGGCGAAGCCACCGCCCATTACATCGCTCAACTGTTGAGCAACAAAGGCCTGATCACTTCGCGTATCGCCCATGGCGTTCCGCTGGGGGGCGAGCTGGAATTGGTGGATGGCGGCACCCTGGCCCACTCCTTTGCCGGTCGCAAGCCCATCGCCCTCTGACGATCAGCGCAGGGCTGAAAATGTGGGGGTCTCAGTCAACACATTCTTTGACTGAGACACTGCATCGGGGGCAAGCCCCCTCCCACATGTTGAATGTATTCACAGATCAAAGGTGGGAGGGGGCTTGCCCCCGATGGGGCCGGCCCCGACAACCTCTACCTTTCAGTCAACGCAAACTGCGTCAGGCAAAACGTCGGAATCCCCATATCTTCCAACCGCTGCGAGCCACCCAGCTCCGGCAAATCAATAATCGCTGCCGCTTCAAAAATCTTCGCGCCCATGCGTCGCACCAGGTTCGCCGCGGCAATCAGGGTGCCGCCCGTGGCGATCAGGTCATCGAACATCAACACCGAGTCGCCTTCGCACAGGCTGTCGGCGTGCACTTCCAGGAAGGCTTCGCCGTATTCGGTCTGGTAACCCTCGGCCAGCACGTCCGCCGGCAGCTTGCCTTGCTTGCGGAACAGGATCAGCGGTTTGTTCAGTTGATAGGCAATGATCGAGCCGATCAGGAAGCCGCGGGCATCCATCGCGCCGATGTGGGTGAAGTCGGCTTCGACATAGCGATGGGCAAAGGTGTCGGCCACCAGGCGCAGGGCCTTGGGCGATTGGAACAGCGGCGTGATGTCACGGAAGATCACCCCAGGCTTGGGGAAGTCGATGACGGGGCGGATCAGGGATTTGATGTCGAACGAATCGAAGGTCATCGTCGAGGAGTCCTGGGAGGAAAACGGACCCGAAGTATACCTGCGGCCTTGCCAAATGGCCCGGCCGCAAGTGTCTGTATCAGCCCTCTAGAGAACCACCCGCCAGCGCGCACAGCTGGATCGGGTCGAGGATGTGCACTTCCTTGCCTTCGGCGGCAATCAACTCGTTCTGCTGGAAACGGGTGAACACGCGGGACACGGTTTCCACCGCCAGGCCCAGGTAGTTGCCGATTTCATTGCGCGACATGCTCAAGCGGAACTGGTTGGCCGAGAAACCACGGGCCCGGAATCGCGCCGAGAGGTTGACCAGGAATGTCGCGATGCGCTCGTCGGCGGTTTTCTTCGAAAGCAGCAGCATCATCTGCTGATCGTCACGGATTTCGCGGCTCATCACGCGCATCAGCTGACGGCGCAGTTGAGGCAACTGTATGGCCAGTTCATCCAGGCGTTCGAAGGGGATTTCGCACACCGACGTAGTTTCCAGCGCCTGGGCCGACACGGGATGCATCTCGGTGTCCATGCCCGACAAACCCACCAGTTCGCTAGGCAGGTGGAAACCGGTGATCTGCTCTTCGCCGTTGTCGCTCAGGCTGAAGGTCTTCAGCGCGCCCGAACGTACTGCATAGACGGAGTCGAACCTGTCGCCCTGGCGAAACAGAAACTCGCCTTTTTTCAGCGGGCGCCCGCGTTTAACGATGTCGTCCAGCGCATCCATGTCTTCCAGATTCAGCGAAAGTGGCAGGCAGAGGGGGGCCAGGCTGCAATCCTTGCAGTGAGCCTGGCTGTGAGCGCGCAGTTTGACTGGCTCGGACATTTCTTAAATCCTTGTGGGAAAACACACATAAGACGTAAGGGTAACGCACTGGGGTGCAGTCAGGCCAGCCTGTACAAAAAACCGGCAGCGGTATAAAGCTTTTTGTACCGATGCCGATACAAGGGCATTCCCATACGCCGGAGCTCGTACGATGTCTGTCATCGCCGCCTACAATCCTGCCATCCGAGTTCCTACAGTGTCGGGCGCGAAGTCAGCGGCCGAAACCGCCGTAAAAGATCAGGCTGCTGCACCGGCTGCCGAAACCAACGTGCTGGAAGGCGTGAAGGTGACGATTTCCGGCGCGGCGTTCAAGGCGGTGGCGGTGGCGAGTAAAGCCAACTCCGATATTGATGGCAGTGGCCTGGACGACAGCGTTAAACAGATCCTCAAAATGATCCGCAAGCTCAAGCAACAGATCGCCGATAAAATGGCTGAGCTTCAGGCGGTCGCGAATGACAATAGCCTGACGCCGGAGCAGGCCCGGGTTAAGACCAACAACATCCAGGGCGCTATCAGTTCGCTGCAGGCCGGGTTGATGACCTCCCAGGGCTCCCTGCTCAAGGCGATGAAAAGCATGAGCGCTGATGGTGCCCTCAAGGCCGCTTCGTTGTCGATGTAACTAGATCACCCGTGAAAATCGTTGCCTGTTCTGGTGCTCCAGGTAGGCATCGAACACCATGCACACCGAGCGCACCAGCAAGCGGCCGGCGGGCAGCACCCGGATGCCCTGGGCGTCGAGTTCGATCAGGCCGTCCTCGGCCATGGCCTCAAGTTGCGGCCAGATCTCGTCGAAGTACCCACGAAAATCAATGTTGAAGGCCTGTTCGACCGGTTCGAATGCCAGGCTGAACGTGCAGATCAACTGCTGAATCACCTCCCGCCTCAGCCGATCATCCGTGGTGCAGACCAGGCCGCGGCTGGTGGCCAACTGCGCGCCGGCCAAGGTGTTCTGGTAGCCGTTGAGGTCACTGCTGTTCTGGCAATACAGGTCGCCGATCTGGCTGATCGCCGACACACCGAGGCCGATCAGGTCGCAATGGCCGTGGGTGGTGTAGCCCTGGAAGTTGCGTTGCAGGGTACCTTCCTCCTGGGCGATGGCCAGTTCGTCATCCGGCAGCGCGAAGTGGTCCATACCGATGTAGCGATAGCCGGCCTGGGTCAATTGCTCGATGGTGGTTTGCAGCATCAGCAACTTTTCCGCCGGCGCCGGCAGCTCGTCACTGTTGATGCGCCGCTGGGGCATGAAGCGCTCCGGCAGGTGCGCGTAGTTGAACACCGACAGGCGGTCCGGTTGCAGTTTGATCACCTCTTCCACGGTGCGCGCGAAGTTGATCGGCGTCTGCTTGGGCAGGCCGTAGATCAGGTCGATATTGATCGAGCGAAACTGCAGGGTGCGCGCCGCATCAATCACCGCACGGGTCTCTTCCAGGCTTTGCAGGCGATTGACCGCCCGCTGTACCTCGGGGTCGAGGTCTTGCAGGCCGATACTGACGCGGTTGAAGCCCAGCTCACGCAGCAGGCCCATGGTGGCCCAGTCGGCTTCGCGTGGGTCGATCTCGATGCCGTAGTCGCCGGAATCATCATCGAGCAAATGGAAATGCTGGCGCAGGCGGCCCATGACCTGGCGCAGTTCGTCGTGGCTGAGAAACGTCGGGGTGCCGCCGCCGAAATGCAGCTGTTCCACCGGCTGTTTCGGGTCAAGGTGGCAGGCCACCAATTGGATTTCCTGCTCCAGGCGTTGCAGGTACGCCTGGGCGCGGCCACGGTCCTTGGTGATCACCTTGTTGCAGGCGCAGTAGTAGCAAATGTTGGCGCAGAACGGCACATGCACATACAGCGACAAGGGGCGCACGGCCTTGCGACTGTCGCGCAGGGCGTGGAGCAGGTCGAAGGTGCCGACCTGGCTGTCGAATTGTACGGCGGTGGGGTAGGACGTATAGCGTGGTCCCGCCAGGTCGTAGCGATGAATCAGATCGGTGTCCCAACGAATGGCGTCGAGCATGCGGGCGTCCCCCGGATAGGCTAATGGGCCGAGTCTAGGGGCGGGGCGGGGATGGCATCTTGATTTGCATCAACGGGGAGCGGCGCTATGCCACATGGCGATTCAATGGCCCATCAGCCAGTGCTGGTGCGGTCCTGGCAAGGTCCAGATCCCGAACACGATGACCAGCAAGCCACCGGCCATGCGCACGCTGCTTTTGCGCAATAACGCGGTAACGCGCTCGGCTGCCAGCCCGGTCGCCAGCAGCACCGGCCAGGTGCCCAGCCCGAACGCGAGCATCAGCAGTGCACTGTCCAGCGCATTGCCCTGGCTCGCGGCCCACAGCAGGGTGCTGTAGACCAAACCGCACGGCAACCAGCCCCAGAGCGCGCCCAGCAGCAAAGCGCGGGGCAGGCTCGACACCGGCAGCAAGCGCGTGGCAACCGGCTGGATATGCCGCCACAGGCCGCGTCCGAGGCTTTCAATGCGGGTAAGGCCGCTCCACCAACCCGCCAGGTACAGGCCCATGCAGATCAGCAGTAAGCCGGCGAGCACGCGCATGAACATCGCCGCCGGGCTATTGGCCACGGCCCAGCCGGCCAGGCCGACCAACAGCCCGGCCGTGGCGTAACTGAGGATGCGCCCCAGGTTGTACGCCAGCAGCAGGCGAAACCGGCGGCTGCGTTGTTCCTTGGGAATCGCCAGGGTCAGCGCGCCCATCAGCCCGCCGCACATGCCCAGGCAATGGCCGCCGCCCAGCAGGCCGAGGATCAGCGCGGAGACCAGCAGCGGCGCCAATTCAAGCATGAGGCGGGTCTTTGGGCGGTTGATCCGGGCCGTTGGCTTCGTCGATGGCGGCCAGGTGGTTCGGGTCCTGGTCGTCGAACAGCACGCTGTGGGCCGGGCCGTCGAGGTCGTCGTACTGGCCGCTGTCCACGGCCCAGAAGAAGATGTAGATGGCGATGGCCACTATCAGCAGCGCCGCCGGAATCATCACGTATAAAGCTGGCATCTGCACTCCAGGCCCGCGCGGCTCATACGGGCAGCGGGCGGGTGATTGAGGGCGCGCTGACGGCCTGCGCGCTCGGCAGGCGAGTCAGGCGCAGGGCGTTGAGCACCACGGTCAACGAACTGATGGACATGCCGACCGCCGCCCAGATTGGCGTGATCCAGCCCAAGGCAGCAAACGGCAACATCAGGCCATTGTATAGGCCTGCCCACAGCAGATTTTCAATAATCACCCGTCGAGTGCGCCGCGCCAGACTGAAGGCCTGCACCAGGGCGTCGAGGCGATTGGAGAGCAGCACCGCATCGGCGCTGGTCTTGGCCAGGTCGGTGGCCGAGCCCATGGCCACGCTGATATCGGCGGCGGCGAGCACGGGGACGTCGTTGACCCCATCGCCGAGCATCAGCACCTTGCGGCCTTCCTTGTGCAACTGTTGCAGCACCTGCAGCTTGTCGTCGGGGCGCAGGCCGCCGTGGGCTTCGTCGATGCCCAGCTCAAGGGCGACACTGGCGACCATCGGCGAACTGTCCCCGGACAGCAGCAATGTGCGCCAGCCGCGCGCCTTGCACGCGGCGAGCAGCGCCGGGGCGTCGCTGCGCAGGCGGTCATCCAGCACGAACCAGGCGAGGGCGCCGCTGCGGTCGCCGAGCAGCAGCCATTGCCCAGCATCGTCCGGCGAGGCGGGGATCGGGCAGCCACTGAGTGCGCAGACAAACGCCGGCTGGCCGATACGCAGCAGACGCTCGCCCACGCGACCTTCCAGGCCCAGGCCGGGGGTGCTGAGTACTTCGTCAGCGGCCAATGGCGCACGGCCAAAGGCGCGGGCAATCGGGTGTTCGGAGCGGTTTTCCAGGGCGGCGGCGAGGCCCAGGCAATCGTCGCTGCCCAGCTCGCCCAAGGGACGGATGACGCGTAGGGCCAGGCGGCCTTCGGTCAGGGTGCCGGTCTTGTCGAAAATCACCGTGTCGATCTGGTTCAGGCCTTCCAGCACATGCCCACGGGTCAGCAGCAGCCCGAGTTTGTGCAGGGTGCCGGTGGCGGCGGTCAGGGCGGTTGGTGTCGCCAGGGACAACGCACACGGGCAGGTCGCTACCAGCATGGCCAACACGATCCAGAACGCCCGTGATGAGTCCAGCTCCCACCACAGCAGGCCGATCAATGCGGCGGCAATCAGCGAACACAGCAGAAACCATTGCGCGGCGCGGTCGGCGATTTGCGCCAGGCGCGGTTTCTCGGCCTGGGCGCGCTCCAGCAGACGCACGATGGCGGACAGGCGTGTCTCGTGGCCGAGGGCGCGCACTTCGACGTTCAGCGCGCCTTCGACGTTGAGGGTGCCGGCGGTGACGCTGTCGCCGACCCGGCGCGGTTGCGGCAGGTATTCGCCAGTGAGCAGGGACTCATCGATGCTGGACTGGCCGTCGAGGATCACGCCATCCGCTGGCAATACCGCGCCCGGATGCACCAGCACGCAGTCGCCCAGGACCAGCTCGCTCAACAGGATGCGTTCGCTCTGTCCGTCGCCGTTCAAGCGCAGGCACGAAGCCGGCAGCAGGTTGACCAGTTGGGCAGTGGCCGCCGCTGTGCGCTCGCGGGCGCGCCGCTCCAGGTAGCGACCGGCCAGCAGGAACAGCGCAAACATGCCCACGGCATCGAAATACAGCTCGCCGACCCCCGTGATCGCGGTCCAGATACCCGCCAGGTAAGCCCCGCCAATGGCCAGGGACACCGACACGTCCATGGTCAGGTGGCGCGTGCGCAGGTCACGCATGGCGCCCTTGAAGAACGGCGCACAGCTGTAGAACACGATGGGGGTTGTCAGAAACATCGCCACCCAGCGCAGGATCACATGCAGTTCCGGGCTCAGGTCGATATTGAATTCGGGCCAGGTGGCCATGGTTGCCATCATCGCCTGAAACCACAGCAATCCGGCCACGCCGAGTTGGCGCAAGGCCAGGCGGTTTTCGCTGGCCAGTTGCTCGGCGGCGCGGTCGGCTTGATACGGGTGGGCGGCATAGCCGATATGGCGCAATTCGCTGAGCACCTGGCTCAACGGCAGTTGCCCGTCGGCCCAGCGCACCTGCAAGCGATGGTTGGACAGGTTCAACCGCGCCTCGGCCACGGCGGGCAGGCTGCGCAGGTGTTTTTCGATCAGCCAGCCACAGGCGGCGCAGCTGATGCCTTCCATCAGCAGGGTGGTTTCGGCCAGTTCGCCTTGGTGGTGCACGAAGGGTTTTTGCACATCGGCGCGGTCGTACAGCGCCAGTTCATCCACCAGTTGCACCGGTAGCGACTCGGGGTTGGCCGAAGCTTCGCTGCGGTGCTGGTAGTAGCTTTCCAGTCCTCCGGCCACAATCGCTTCGGCTACGGCCTGGCAGCCCGGACAGCAGAGCTCGCGGCGCTCGCCGAGGATGTCGGCGGTGAACCGGCTGCCGGGCGGGACGGGCAGGGCGCAGTGGTAGCAGGGGGTTGGGCTGGTCATGGTTCTGGATCTTGGTTGGCTGGGAGGGCCTCATCGGGGGCAAGTCGAATCGTCGCACCGCCCCTCCCACCTTTGATCTGTGAATACATTCAAAATGTGGGAGGGGCGGTGCGACGATTCGACTTGCCCCCGATGCGCGAAGCGCGGCTTTATTTTTTCAGGTCTTCGGCGCCCTGCAACGGCTCATCCCCCAACAGCAAGTCCTTGTCGTGGCTGACCTCTTCTTCTTCGAACAGGCGCCAGGTCTTGTCGCCTTCCACGCCGAGCAGTTCCACGAAGCGGCGGCCTTCGACTTTGTCGGTGACTTGGCCGATGTAGCGGCCAGGTTCGCTGTCGCTGCGGGCCAGGTTGATCTTGCGGTCCTTCTCCGGCTGGGTCGGGGAGATCAGGTTCAGTTCCAGGGTGTTCGGGTTGCTGTAGCCGGTGAGGTTCAGTTCGACTTCGCCGGTCAGTTCATCCAGGTGCAGCTTGGCCCGCAGTTGCAGGGTCTGGGCCAGGCGTTCGCGGTCGAGGGAGCGGTTGATGCCTTTGCCGGCCTCGTAGTAGTTGTCGTTGACCAGGTTGTCCGGGTTGTTCACCGCGATGGTCACCATGGACAAGGTCAAGGTCACCGAGCAGGCGAGGATGCCGATGATGATCCAGGGCCAGAGGTGCTTGTACCAAGGGCTTGCGGCAGTGGCTAGGGGCATCGTTCCGTTCTCTCTTTATCGGACTTGTGGGCCGATGAATCGGCTCTTGGCTTCAATGTGGACGCTGGCGTCATCGGCATCGGTGAGGATGAACTTCACCTCGTTGGTGCTCGATGGCAGTTGTTCCGGCGCACTCGACAGCTCCACCGGCATGCTGACGATATCGCCGGCCGCCACCTTGATTTCGCGGCGGCCTTGCAGCTTGAGGTCGGGCAGGCCGGCGGCGTCGAGCACGTAGGTGTGGTCTCGCTGGTCCTTGTTCATGATCTTCAGGCTGTAGACGTTTTCGATGCGGCCTTCGGCGTTCTCGCGGTAGAGCACGCGGTCCTTGCTCACGTCGAAGCCCACCAGCGAGCGCATGAAAAACGCAGCGGCCAACAGGCTGATCATCGCCAGCAACACCAAGGCGTAACCGATCAGGCGTGGGCGCAGCTTATGGGTTTTTTGCCCGGACAGGTTGTGTTCGGTGGTGTAGCTGATCAGGCCGCGCGGGTACTCCATCTTGTCCATGATGTTGTCGCAGGCGTCGATGCACGCGGCGCAACCGATGCACTCGATCTGCAGGCCGTCGCGGATGTCGATGCCGGTGGGGCATACCTGCACGCACATCGTGCAATCGATGCAATCGCCCAGGCCCTGGGCCTTGTAGTCGGTCCCTTTTTTACGCGGGCCACGCAGTTCGCCACGGCGTGGGTCGTAGGAGACGATCAGGGTGTCTTTGTCGAACATCACGCTCTGGAAGCGCGCGTACGGACACATGTAGATGCACACCTGTTCGCGCAGCCAGCCGGCGTTGCCATAGGTGGCGAGGGTGAAGAAGCCGACCCAGAAATACGACCAGCCGTCGGCCTGGCCGGTGAAGAAGTCGAACACCAGTTCGCGAATCGGCGAAAAGTAGCCAACGAAGGTCATGCCGGTGGCAAAGCCGATCAGCAGCCACAGGCTGTGCTTGCTGAATTTGCGCAGGAACTTGTTGGCGCCCATCGGCGCCTTATCCAGTTTGATGCGTTGGTTACGGTCGCCTTCGGTGACTTTTTCGCACCACATGAAGATCCACGTCCACACGCTTTGCGGGCAGGTATAACCACACCACACGCGGCCGGCGTACACCGTGATAAAGAACAGGCCAAACGCGGCGACGATCAGGATGCCCGACAGCAGAATGAAGTCCTGGGGCCAGAAGGTCGCACCAAAAATGAAGAACTTGCGCTCCGGCAGGTTCCACCATACGGCCTGGTGACCACCCCAGTTCAGCCACACCGTGCCGAAGTAGAGCAGGAACAACGCAGCGCCGCCGAGCATGCGCAAATTGCGGAACAGGCCGGTGAACGCGCGGGTGTAGATTTTCTCGCGCGGGGCATAGAGATCGACGGTGGTGGTCGAGTGTTTGGCAGGCGGGGTAACGTCATGTACCGGTATTTGGTCGCTCATCATTGCATCCCACGGCGGTGGAGATTTGCCTCGGCCAGTACGTGCCAACCGGGGTCAAATTAGGGGTCTTGCAGTGGCGTAATGATACGCCCCCGATGCGGCGCAAAGGGTGCGACCTTTGGTCGCGTTGGGAGAAATCAATTGATGGTGTACGTGATCTGGATCAATTGACTTGGCAAGTATGGTCGGTTTTTGCGAGTGGGACGGTCATTCGTCCCACGGATTAATCAGCGGGACACCGCTGGATTTGAAATCGCTGACGTTGCGCGTGACCACCGTGAGCCCATGGACCAGGGCGGTCGCAGCGATCAGTGCGTCACTTTCATTGGCGCGGTCGGGTACATGCAGGCGTGCACAACGTAAGGCGACGGCGGCGTCGATTGGCAGGATCCGGGCATCGAACGCGGGCATCACATGCCGCTTGAGCCAGGTGCGCAGTACCTTCCCTTGCGTGGGGTCGCGGCGCTCAATGCGCAGCACTCCGGTTTCCAGTTCCTTCAACGTAATCGCAGAAATAAACAGGTGGGACGCGATGACACTTTTTGCCCAGGCCACGACATTCGCATCCGCCTGGGGTTTACGAAGTTCAGAGATCACGTTGGTGTCGAGTAGATACATCAAGAGAGGTCCACGGGTCGATGAGTGATCACGGCACGTTCGGTTTCGAATTCCATATCGGCCGCTTCCGGCATCACCAGCAGGTCCACGATGTCGACGTTGAGACCTGTCAATTTCTGGTAGTCCTCAATGCTTAGCAGTACATGGGCAGGTTTGCCGCGATCGGTGATGAAAACCGGCCCTTGCCGGGCCGCTTTTTTGGCACCGCTTGTGTCTTGATTGAATTCGCGGCTGGAAATAGTGGTGATGGTCATGGGGGAACCCCCTTTATCAGATGCAATGTAGGTACGTTACTACTTAGTCAGCAGGGACCACAACCCGGGGTTATCAACGGTCGCCCAGGTCCTGGCCCAGGCTGCAGAAATAACAAAGCCCCGCCAGCGTTCGCCAGGCGGGGCTCGGTTGTGTCCGAGGCCTTTACTGTTCCTCGGCCTTCTTGTCCCCATGGGACAAACTGTAAACATACGCCGCGAGCAGGTGCACCTTGTCATTGCCTTGCAGTTGTTCCTGCGCCGGCATCTGGCCCTGACGGCCGAAACGGATGGTCTGCTGCAGTTGGGCGTAGCTCGAACCGTAGATGAAGGCGCCGGGGTGGGTCAGGTCTGGCGCGCCCATTGCCGGGGTGCCTTTGCCGGCCGGGCCGTGGCAGGCCACGCAGTTGGCGGCAAAGAGTTTTTCGCCGTTGGCCACGTCGGCCTTCACACCCTCCGGCAGCTTGCGACCGTCAAGTTGGGTGACCACGTAGGCGGCCACGTCGCTGACGCCTTCTTCATGAATGACTGGCAACCAGCCCGGCATCACGGCATGGCGGCCCTTCATGATGGTTTCCTTGATGGTGGCCGGCTCGCCACCCCAACGCCAGTCGGCGTCGGTCAGGTTGGGGAAACCGTAGGCGCCCTTGGCGTCGGAACCGTGGCACACCGAGCAGTTGGAGGCGAACAGGCGGCCACCCATCTTCAGGGCTTGCGGGTCCTTGGCGACTTCCTCAATCGGCATCGAGGCGAACTTGGCGAAGATCGGCCCGAACTTGGCGTCCGACCTGGCCATTTCCTTTTCCCATTCGTGCACGCCGGTCCAGCCGGTCTGGCCGTTGGCGAAGGGGGTTTGCTTGTCGTTGTCGAGGTAGTTGTAGCCCGGCAGCAGGCCTTTCCAGTTGCCCAGGCCGGGGTACAGCACGAGGTAGCCGAGGGCGAAGATGATGGTGCCGACGAACAGCATGAACCACCACTTGGGCAGCGGGTTGTCGTACTCCTCGATGCCATCGAACGAGTGGCCGACGGTCTCGTCGGTTTGCTCGGCGCGCTGGCCCTTGCGGGTCGACAGCAGCAGCCAGGTCAGGGCGAAAATGGTACCCAGACTGAGGACTGTGACGTACAGACTCCAGAACGTAGTCATTCTTTGTTACTCCTAGAAGCTTGCTCGACGTGCTTGATGGCTTCGGGATCATCCGCAAAGGGCAGCAAGGTCGCGTCCTCAAACTCCGACTTGCGCTTGGGGCTGAACACCCACAACGCCAGGCCGATAAAGGCCACCATCACCACAACGGTGCCCAGGCCACGAATCATCCCGATATCCATGTAGGTCACCGTTTGCTTTTGATGATGGTGCCAAGGCCTTGCAGGTAGGCCACCAATGCGTCCATTTCGGTCTTGCCCTTCACGGCTGCGGCTGCACCGGCGATGTCTTCGTCGGTGTAGGGCACGCCCAGGGTGCGCAAGACTTCCATCTTCTTCGCGGTGTCCTTGCCGTCGAGCTTGTTTTCCACGAGGAACGGGTACGCCGGCATTTTCGACTCAGGCACCACGTTGCGCGGGTTGTACAAGTGCGCACGCTGCCAGTCGTCGGAGTAACGCCCGCCCACGCGGGCCAGGTCCGGGCCGGTGCGCTTGGAGCCCCACAGGAACGGGTGGTCCCACACGCTTTCACCGGCCACCGAGTAGTGGCCGTAGCGTTCGGTTTCGGCGCGGAACGGGCGGATCATCTGCGAGTGGCAGCCCACGCAGCCGTTGGCGATGTAGACGTCGCGGCCTTCCAGTTCAAGGGCGGTGCGCGGCTTCATGCCTTCGACCGGCTTGTTGGTCACGTCCTGGAAAAACAGCGGAACGATTTGGGTCAGGCCGCCGATACTCACGGCGATGACCATGAAGAAGGCCAGCAGGCCGATGTTCTTCTCGACTACTTCATGCTTCATCAGTGGGCTCCCACAACGGCGATCTGGGCGGCGGCTTCGGCTTGCGCCGGGTCGGAGGCACGCACGGTGCGCCAGACGTTGTAGGCCATGAACAGCATACCGGTGGCAAAGAACGCACCACCCAGGGCGCGGACGATGTAGCCGGGATGGCTGGCTTGCAGCGCTTCGACGAAGGAGTAGGTGAGGGTGCCGTCATCGTTGATCGCACGCCACATCAGGCCTTGGGTGATGCCGTTGACCCACATCGAGGCGATGTAGAGCACGGTGCCGATGGTGGCCAGCCAGAAGTGCGTGTTGATCAGCCCGACGCTGTGCATCTGCGCACGGCCGAACAGTTTGGGGATCATGTGGTACAGCGCGCCGATGGAGATCATCGCCACCCAACCGAGGGCGCCGGCGTGTACGTGGCCGATGGTCCAGTCGGTGTAGTGGGACAGCGAGTTGACGGTCTTGATCGCCATCATCGGCCCTTCGAAGGTCGACATGCCGTAGAACGCCAGGGAGACCACGAGGAAACGCAGGATCGGGTCGGTGCGCAATTTATGCCAGGCGCCCGAGAGGGTCATCATGCCGTTGATCATGCCGCCCCAGCTGGGCGCCAGCAGGATGATCGACATCGCCATGCCCAGGGACTGCGCCCAGTCCGGCAGCGCGGTGTAGTGCAAATGGTGCGGACCGGCCCAGATGTACAGGGTGATCAGCGCCCAGAAGTGCACGATGGACAAACGGTAGGAGTAAATAGGACGTTCGGCCTGTTTCGGCACGAAGTAGTACATCATCCCCAGAAAACCCGTGGTCAGGAAAAAACCTACGGCGTTGTGCCCGTACCACCACTGGATCATCGCATCCGTCGCACCGGCATAGGCCGAGTAGGACTTGAACAGGCTGACCGGCAACGATGCGTGGTTGACGATGTGCAGCATCGCCGTGACCACGATGAACGCACCGTAGAACCAGTTGCCCACGTAGATGTGCTTGGTCTTGCGCTTGACGATGGTGCCGAAGAACACCGCACCGTAGGTCACCCACACAATCGCCAGCAAAATGGCGATCGGCCATTCCAGCTCGGCGTATTCCTTGGTGGTGGTGTAGCCCAGCGGCAGGCTGACGATGGCGCCGACGATGACTGCTTGCCAACCCCAGAAGGTAAAGGCGGCGAGGCCGTCGGAGATCAGTCGCGTCTGGCAGGTGCGTTGCACGACATAGTAGGAGGTGGCAAACAAGGCACATCCGCCGAAGGCGAAAATCACCAGGTTGGTGTGCAGCGGGCGCAGGCGACCGAAGGTCGTCCATGGCAAGTCGAAATTCAATTCCGGCCAAACCAGTTGCGAGGCGATGAACACCCCGAGCCCCATGCCAAGGATCCCCCAGACCACCGTCATGATGGCGAACTGGCGGACTACCTTATAGTTATAAGCAGTCGGACTGATTGCTGTGCTCATTCTAAGGTTCCACGGTTTAGGTTTTTTTATAGGTAAAATCGGCCGCAAGTATGTAGAAAGCGAGGGGCCATTGCAACGCAATGGCTGACCTGGATCAATGCGTTCAACGCCAGATTCTGCGCCCTTTCCATGTTTGGCGTAAGGACAAAATCAGAAATCGAAAGCTGATCGAGTGGACAGGAAATTTACGGGGTCGCAACGCTAGCCGTTGCGTACGCCGGAATCGGTCCGCTGTGGGTCAAGCGTAGACCCGAATGGCGAGGGGGGAAAGTTGTGCTTTGGAAGGGTGTGACACTCGGTCACACGGCTCGGTCACTGTGGAGAGGGAGCAAGCACCCTCTCCACAAGTAACAGTTATTGAGGTTGGCTTTCTGGCGTTGCGCCATCAGCGTTGTGGGACAGGCTGTACACGTAGGCGGCCAGCAGATGCACCTTGTCATTGCCTTGCAGCACTTCCTGCGCCGGCATCTGGCCTTGACGGCCATGGCGAATGGTCTGTTGCAACTGCGCCAGGCTGGTGCCGTAGATATAGCCGCCTGGCAGCGTCAGGTTCGGCGCCCCCATGACTTCCATGCCGTGGCCTTCCGGCCCGTGGCACGCTACGCAAGTGGTGTTGAACGCGGCTTTGCCCGCATCCAGGTCGGCAGTGCTGTTGGCCGGCAGCGGCAACTTGGCCAAATCGTGGCGGACATAGGCAGCAACGTTCTTCACACCGTCATCACCCAGCATCTCACCCCAGGCCGGCATCGCCGCGTGGCGACCGTTCAGGATGGTGGTCTTGATCGCCTCAGCCGAACCGCCCCAGCGCCAGATGTTGTCCGCCAGGTTGGGGAAGCCGAACGCGCCCTTGGCATCCGAGCCGTGGCACACCGCGCAGTTGGAGGCGAACAGGCGACCGCCCATCTTCAGCGCCTGCGGGTCCTTGGCTACTTCTTCCACAGGCATGGCCGAGAATTTGGCGAAGATCGGCCCGAACCTGGTGTCGGCCTTGGCCATTTCCTTGTCCCATTCCTTGGCCGACGTCCAGCCGTCTTCATAACCCGGCAGCACGCCTTTCCAGTTGCCCAGGCCGGGGTAGAGGACCAGGTAGCCGACCGCGAACACCAGAGTGCCGGCGAACAGCATGAACCACCACTGGGGCAGCGGGTTGTCGTATTCCTCGATGCCATCGAAGGCGTGGCCCATGGTCTGGTCCACGCTGCCTTTGGTCTCGCCCTTGCGGGTGCCGATCAACAGCCAAGTCAGGCCGATCAGGCTGCCGAGGGTCAGTACGCAGATCCATGTACTCCAGAATAGGGTCATGGCCGGTTGCTCCTTGTTGCAGGCGCTTCTTGAGCGTCGGATGGAGAAGGTTCATCGGCGAAGGGCAGCAGGCGCGCCTGCTCGAATTCCTCATTGCGCCGGTTGTTGAACACCCACAGCGACAGGCCGATAAAGGCAATGGCGACGACCAGCGTGCCAAGGCCGCGGATGGTGCCCGCATCGAATTCAAATCCCATGGCTCACCTCTTGCTCTTGATGGCAGTGCCGAGCACTTGCAGGTATGAAACCAGCGCGTCCATCTCGGTCTTGCCCTTGAGGCTGGCGACCGCGGCAGTGATGTCGTCGTCGGTGTACGGCACGCCGAGGGTGCGCATCACCTTCAACTTGGTCTCGGTGTGGCTGCTGTCGACCTGGGCCGTGACCAGCCACGGGTAGGCCGGCATTTTCGACTCGGGCACCACGTTGCGCGGGTTGTACAAATGCGCGCGGTGCCAGTCGTCCGAGTAGCGGGCGCCGACGCGTGCCAGGTCCGGACCGGTGCGCTTGGAGCCCCACAGGAACGGGTGATCCCACACGCTCTCGCCCGCCACGGAGTAGTGGCCGTAGCGTTCGGTTTCGGCGCGGAACGGGCGGATCATCTGCGAGTGACACTGCACACAGCCTTCGCGGATGTAGATGTCGCGGCCTTCCAGTTGCAGCGCGGTGTAGGGTTTCATGCCTTCCACCGGCTTGTTGGTCACATCCTGGAAGAACAGCGGGACGATCTGGGTCAGGCCGCCGATGCTCACAGCAAGCACCATGAGCAGCATCAGCAGGCCGACGTTCTTTTCAATCGTTTCGTGTTTCATCTACAGACTCCTCAGGCCAACTGCGCAGTGGTAGTGGCTTCGACTGGCTGCGGCGAACGCACGGTGCGCCAGGTGTTGTAAGCCATCAGGAACATGCCGCTGAGGAACACCGCACCGCCCACCAGCCGCACGATGAAGCCTGGGTGACTGGCCACCAGGGTTTCGACGAAGGAGTAGGTCAAGGTGCCGTCTTCGTTGATCGCCCGCCACATCAGGCCCTGGGCAATGCCGTTGACCCACATCGAGGCGATGTAGAGCACGGTGCCGATGGTGGCCAGCCAGAAGTGCGCGTTGATCAGGCCGAGGCTGTACATCTGCTCGCGACCGAAGATTTTCGGGATCATGTGGTACAGCGCGCCGATGGAAATCATCGCCACCCAACCGAGAGCGCCGGCATGTACGTGGCCGATGGTCCAGTCGGTGTAGTGGGAGAGGGCGTTGACGGTCTTGATTGCCATCATCGGGCCTTCGAAGGTCGACATGCCGTAGAACGCCAGGGAGACCACGAGAAAACGCAGGATCGGGTCGCTGCGCAACTTATGCCAGGCGCCCGACAGGGTCATCATGCCGTTGATCATGCCGCCCCAGCTCGGTGCCAGCAGTACCAGCGACATCACCATGCCCAGGGACTGTGCCCAGTCCGGCAGCGCGGTGTAGTGCAAGTGGTGCGGGCCGGCCCAGATGTACAGTGTGATCAGCGCCCAGAAGTGCACGATGGACAAGCGATAGGAATACACCGGACGTTCGGCCTGCTTGGGCACAAAGTAGTACATCATCCCCAAGAAGCCAGCGGTGAGGAAAAAGCCTACCGCGTTGTGCCCATACCACCACTGCACCATGGCATCCGTCGCACCGCCGTAGAGGCTGTAGGACTTGGTCAGGCTGACCGGGATTTCCAGGTTGTTGACGATATGCAGAATCGCCACGGTGATGATGAACGCACCGAAGAACCAGTTGCCGACATAGATATGCTTGGTGTTGCGCTTCATTACCGTGCCGAAGAACACGATGGCGTAGGCCACCCAGACAATGGTGATCAGGATGTCGATCGGCCATTCCAGCTCGGCGTATTCCTTGGAACTGGTGTAGCCCAGTGGCAAGGTGATCGCGGCCAGCAGGATGACCAGTTGCCAGCCCCAGAAGCAGAACGCGGCGATTTTCGGCGCGAACAGCTGAGTCTGGCAGGTGCGTTGCACCGAATAGAACGAGCTGGCAAACAGCGCGCAGCCGCCGAAGGCGAAGATCACCGCGTTGGTGTGCAGTGGGCGCAAACGGCCAAAGCTGGTCCAGGGCAAATCGAAGTTGAGCGCGGGCCAAACCAATTGGGCGGCGAGAAAAACCCCGAGCCCCATGCCGACGATGCCCCACACCACCGTCATAATGGCGAATTGGCGGACCACCTTGTAGTTATAGGCGGTACTTAAAGTAGTGTTCATGGTTCCCCATCCACGGTTCAACCCAAGCAAGTGCGGCACTTGGGCTGGAGTTATAGGCAGACTAAATAGCGAGGCAAGCATGGGCAAAGAGCACAAGGCCAGTATTGACGGGGATCAATGGGCGCAGTGTGTGCGGGAACGCGGCTGGTTGTGGGATGGGGCGAAAGGGTCTATCGCGCGCCCGCCGGTGACGCTGATCCTGGCCCACGGCGCCGGTGCGCCGATGGACTCATCCTTCATGAACGACATGGCTGCACGCCTTGCCGGGCATGGCGTCAACGTGCTGCGCTTCGAATTTCCCTACATGGCCCAACGCCGGTTGGACGGCGGCAAACGCCCGCCGAACCCGGCGCCGAAACTGCTGGAAGCCTGGCGCGAGGTGCATGCCGAGGTGCGACGTCATGTCGCTGGGAAACTGGCCGTTGGCGGCAAGTCCATGGGCGGGCGCATGGCCAGTTTGTTGGCCGATGAACTGGGCGCGGAAGGGCTGGTGTGCCTGGGCTATCCGTTCTATGCCGTGGGCAAGCCGGAAAAACCACGGGTCGAACATTTGGCGGGGCTGAAAACGCCGACGCTGATCGTGCAGGGAGAGCGCGATGCGTTGGGCAATCGGGCGGCGGTGGAGGGGTATGTGCTGTCACCGAGCATCGAGGTGATTTGGTTGGTGGCGGGAGATCATGACTTGAAGCCGTTGAAGGCATCGGGGTTCAGTCATGAGCAGCATCTGGAGGCTGCTGCGGTGGCAGTGGCTGGGTTTTTGGGTGGGCTTTAGGGCCCTATCGGGGGCAAGCCCCCTCCCACATTTTGACCACATTCCAAAGTTGGAACTCGGTCCAATGTGGGAGGGGGCTTGCCCCCGATAGCGGTCTACCGGTTAAACCGCTCAACCAGCGAATACTGGGTATTGGCCGTATGCGTCAGCTCTTCACTCAATTGCGCCGAATTGAGCGCCTGCTCCGACGTCTGGTCCGCCAACAACGCAATCGTACTGATGTTGCGGCTGATCTCTTCAGCCACCGAGCTTTGCTCTTCAGTCGCTGCTGCAATCTGCGTCGTCATGTCAGTGATGTGCGCCACCGCTTCGCTGATTCCCACCAACGCCTGATCCGCTTCCATCACCCGCGCCACACCTTCTTCAGCCTGGCGATGCCCGGCGTCCATGGTTTGCACGGCCGCGGCGGCGGTTTGTTGCAGCTTGGCGATCAGGGCATGAATCTGCCCGGTCGACTCGGCCGTACGCTGCGCCAGCTGGCGCACTTCGTCGGCCACCACGGCAAACCCTCGGCCCATCTCGCCGGCACGCGCCGCTTCGATGGCGGCGTTCAACGCCAACAGGTTGGTCTGGTCGGCAATGCCTTTGATCACGTCGACAACGCCGCCGATCTCGTCACTGTCCTTGGCCAGTTGGGTGACGGTCACGCCGGTCTCACCCACAGCCACCGACAGGCGCTGAATCGCCTCGCGGGTTTCCCCGGCGATGTCGCGGCCGCGACCGGTCAGGCGATTGGCTTCCTGGGTGGCATCAGCCGTGCGCTGCACATGGCTGGCGACTTCCTGGGTGGTCGCCGCCATCTGGTTGACCGCCGTGGCCACCTGCTCGGTTTCCACACGCTGGCGCTCCAGACCGCTGGAGCTGTTGTGCGCCAGGGTGTTGGACTGCGCCGCCTGGTCGTTCAGATGCTCGGCAGTGTCCTGCAAGCGCGTAAGACAGGTCTTCAGACGTGCTTCCTGGCTGAGGATCGACATCTCCAACCGCGCCTGTGCGCCACGGCTGTCGGTGTACATCTGCGCGATCAACGGGTCGGAGGTGGTCTGCTCGGCCAGGCGCAGCAGGCGCTTGAGGCCGCGCTGTTGCCAGCTCAGGCCCAGCAGGCCCAACGGCACCGACAACCCTGCCGCCAGGGCAAAGCCCCAGTGGGAATTGAGCGACGCACCGATCATGAAACTCAACTGGCTGACCAGGATAAACGGCAGCCAGTCCTGCAACACCGGCAGCCACTTGTCCCGCTGGGGAACGGCCGACTTGCCCTGGTTGATGCGTTGGTAGAGCGCTTCGGCCCGGCGGATCTGCTCGGCGGTGGGCTTGATGCGCACCGATTCGTAGCCGACCACCTGGTTGCCTTCGAAGACCGGCGTCACATAGGCGTTAACCCAGTAGTGATCGCCGGTCTTGCAGCGGTTCTTGACGATGCCCATCCATGGCAAGCCTTGTTTGAGCGTGGTCCACATATGCCCGAACACCGCCGCCGGCACATCCGGGTGACGCACCAGGTTGTGCGGCGCGCGCAGCAGTTCTTCACGGGTGAACCCACTGATCTCGACGAAAGCGTCGTTGCAGTAGGTGATCACGCCTTTGGCATCTGTGGTTGAGATCAACCGTTGCTGAGCGGGGAAGGTACGTTCGCGCTGGGTAACGGGTTGGTTATTACGCATGGTTGTTCAATCCGCAAGGCTTTCAGGGGGTATCGGCCGGAACGGAGGTTTATTTAACTTATTTTTGCAACAATCAGCTGGCCAGCACCCACATGAAACCTGCCTAGCTCGCCCTAGCCAGCTTCCCCGGTCGCAGCACCAGCCACAACGCCCCCGCGATGAGCACCCCGCCATACACATGCGCCATGGACAACGGCTCATCCAACAGCAGCGCGCCCCATAGCACGCCAAACGGCGGAATCAGGAACGTCGTGGTCATCGATCTCACCGGCCCAATGGCGGTAAGCAAGCGGAAATACAACACGTACGCAAACGCCGTACACCCCAATCCCAACCCCAGCAACGACACCCACACCTGCCACCCACCCCAACTCGCGGGCGGATGGCTGATCGCACTGTAGGCAAACAACGGCAGCAGGAACAACGTCGCGCCGAGCATGCTGCCCAAGGCCGACAGGCGACTGTCCAACCCACCCCGCTGGTCCAGCCAGCGCCGTGCGAGGAAACCGGCAAAGCCATAGCAGGTGGTGGCCAGCAGGCAGGCCACGGCGCCCATCAACAATTCCAGGTCAAACGCCACCGGTCCCGCACGGGTCAGCACACCAACGCCAAGCAGGCCCAGGCTGACCCCGGCGATTTTCGACGCGGTCAGGCGTTCGCTGAAGAACAGCCCGCCAATCAACACCCCCATCAACGGCGTGGTGGCGTTGAAGATCGCTGAGTAACCGGCCGGCAGCACTTGGGCGGCCACTGAATACAGGGTGGCCGGGATGCCGGAGTTGATCACACCCAGTAGCAGGACGGTTTTGAATTTGCCCTGGAAGTCCCACTTCACTCGCATCACCGCCAGCATTACGAGCAAGCCGGCGGCGGCTATGGATACGCGAAAAAATGCGGTCGGGATGGGGCCGATTTCCGGCGCGATGATGCGCATGAACAGAAAGCTCGCCCCCCAGATGGCAGCCAGTCCCAGCAGGTAAAGGGTGTCGACAGGTCTCACGGAATATTCCTAAATCAATAAGGCGGCGAGTGTTGCACGCCGCTTTCACTGATTACAGAACAAACCGCGTCACCAGCCCATTCAGGTCCACGGCCAGGCGCGACAGTTCCTGGCTGGCGGCCGAGGTCTGGGTCGCACCGGCGGCGGTCTGGGTGGACAGGTCGCGGATATTCACCAGGCTGCGGTCCACTTCACGGGCAACCAGCGCTTGCTGCTCGGCGGCGCTGGCGATTAC
This sequence comes from Pseudomonas sp. PB105, assembly GCF_009764655.1. NCBI lineage: Bacteria > Pseudomonadati > Pseudomonadota > Gammaproteobacteria > Pseudomonadales > Pseudomonadaceae > Pseudomonas > Pseudomonas sp. PB105. The sequence goes on along the minus strand of NZ_RWIO01000026.1, from coordinate 222,324 downwards.
CAGGTTGCGCTGGCTGATTTGTGAAATGGCCGCGGTGATTTTCTCCAGGGCGTTGCCCGCGCTGTTGGCCCGTTGCAGGGTCTGGCCGGCGTGATCGGCGCTGCTGTTCAGCGCTTCGACGGTATTTTGGGTGCCTTGCTGGATACCGCTGATCATTTGCTCGATTTCTTCGGTGGAGTCCTGGGTGCGCTGCGCGAGGGAACGCACCTCATCGGCGACCACCGCAAAACCGCGCCCGGCTTCACCCGCACGCGCGGCTTCAATCGCCGCGTTGAGGGCCAGCAGGTTGGTTTGCCCGGCGATGCCACGGATCACTTCCAGCACCTTGCTGATGTCCTGGGCCTGCACCGCCAGGCCTTCGGCCTTGTTCGAGGCGCCGAGCACTTCGTCCACCAGGTTCTGAATCGAGCTGATGGTTTCGCTGATCTGGTAGTGACCGTGCTTGCTGTCTTCATCCGAGGCCTGGGACGCTTCGGCGCTCGACACCGCATTGCCCGCCACTTCGTCCACGGCCGCACTCATTTCGGTGACAGCGGTGGCGGCTTGTTCGATTTCATCGTTTTGCGCTTGCAGGCCACGGGTGCTTTGTTCCATCACCGAACTCATTTCTTCGGCGGCCGACGCCAATTGCTGCGCCGACTCGCTGATGCCTCGGATAGTGGTCTGCAACTGTGTCTGCATGGTGGCCAGGGCACTGAGCAATTGGGCCGGCTCGTCATGGCCTTGCACCTTGATCGGCTGGCTCAAGTCGCCGGCGGCGATGGTGCGCGCCACGGTCAGCGCCTGGCTGAGCGGCGCGGTGATGCTGCGGGTCAGCAGCCAGGCCAGCAGCAAGGTGGCGATCAGTGCAATCACAATGATCAGGCCGACCACCCATTGCGCGCTCGAATACATCTGTGCAGCGGAATCGGCGGCGGCTTCGACACCGTTCTGGTTGAAGACGATCAGCTTTTCCAGGCTCTGGCTGAGCAACGTGCCTTGAGGGGCGAGACGGTTGTTGAGCAGGTCAATGGCGTCTTGCTGCTGATCCTTGTCGATCAAATCAACCATCTGGCTGACGATCGCCAGGTAGCCGGCCACGTCGGTTTTCACCTGCTTGAGCATCTCGCGCTCTTCGTCGTTGGTCAGCAGGGTTTCATGGTGATCCAACAGGGTTTGCAGGTCGCTGCGCTGGCGGGTGATCAGGTTTCTGCTCGTGTCGCGCACCCTTGATTCATCGGTGGTCACCAGGCGCAAGGCCTCCAGGCGGATGCTGGCCACGAAGGCGGCGCTGTCGTGGATATTCTCGATGCTCGGCATCCACGACCGTTCGATGACCAGCGCGCTTTCGCGCAGCTTGGCCATCTGCCCCAGGCAGAACAGCCCGACAATCACCAGCAAGCTGGCCAACACCCCAAAACTCAGACTGGCACGCAGACCGATCCTCATGTTCCTCAATGACATCTCAATGCTCCTTGTGCGATTAGAACCTGCTCCCGGATCGGTCTTTTGACCTTGTTAGGGTGGGAGAGGGCGCGCTATATATCAAAGTGCCACTACCGTGGTAATCGGGGTTTCCCTTAGTTGGATCCAATCCTCGGGGCGGAATCAGTAATGGAATCGGGTCTGCTATTTTTGCTGCCGGGGTGCCAAGCCCCGCCGTTAGCGGCTATTGGGCGAACGCAAGGCGACAACACGGTGTTTTTATTGACCGTATGGTCGAATTAAATAAATTGAAAACAAATGTACAAAGTCAGCGAGGGGGTACAACGCTGCGCAAAAAATCACCCTTCTCCTGCTTACGTACACTGGCTAAGCTCAGGGCTTCCCGATGCCCGTTCGAGGTTTCCCGCATGTCGCAACCCACGCCCGCCCTCGCGATTGCCCGCAAGATCCTCGACGGCTTCGACGATTACCGTGAGCACTTTCGCCAGATCACCGATGGCGCCCGCGAGCGGTTCGAGAAGGCCCAATGGCAGCAAGGCCAGGCCGCCTCGGCGGCGCGGATCAACCTCTATGAAGAGAAGGTGTTTGAGGTGATCGCAGGCCTGCACGCCCGCTTCGATGACGTGGACTTATTGGATATCGACCTGTGGCCTTTGGTGAAAAGCGCCTACATCAGCCTGATCGACCCGCGTTTCGACGATGAGCTGTCCGAGACCTGGTACAACTCGATCTTTTGCGGCCTGTTCAGCCACGACCTGATCAGCGACGGCTGCATGTTTATCCACACCACCCGGCCAAGCCTGCGCAAGGCGCGGGCCGCGCAGACCCGCACCTACCTGCCCGCCGGCAACATCGGTGAGATGCTCGCGCAGATGTTTGCCGACTACCGTTTCAGCGAACCCTATGCCGACCTGAACGCCGACCTGCAGCGCCTCGAAGCGCAACTGCGGGAAAGCCTGCCCGACTGGGTCTGCAAGGACCCGGACCTCAAGGTCGAGCTGTTTTCCTCGGTGCTCTACCGCAACAAAGGCGCCTATCTGGTAGGGCGCCTTTATACCCGCGACGAACAATGGCCCCTGGTGATCCCGTTGCTGCACCGCGAAGGGCAAGGCATCCAGATCGATGCGCTGATCACCGACGAAGCCGAGGTGTCGATCATCTTTTCGTTTACCCGTTCCTACTTCATGGTCGACGTGCCAGTGCCGGCGGAATTCATCGGTTTTCTCAAGCGCATCCTGCCGGGCAAGCACATCGCCGAGTTGTACACCTCCATCGGTTTCTACAAGCACGGTAAGTCGGAGTTCTACCGTGCGCTGATCAATCACCTGGCCACCACCGACGACCAGTTCATCATGGCCCCCGGCGTGCGCGGCATGGTCATGAGTGTGTTTACCCTGCCGGGCTTCAACACCGTGTTCAAGATCATCAAGGACCGCTTCTCGCCGTCGAAAAACGTCAACCGCGCCACGGTGATCGAGAAATACCGCCTGGTTAAAAGCGTCGACCGCGTCGGGCGCATGGCCGATACCCAGGAGTTCGCCGACTTCCGCTTCCCCTTGAGCAAGTTCGAGCCCGAGTGCCTGGCCGAGTTACTGGAAGTGGCCGCCGGCACGGTCGAAGTGGAAGGCGACACGGTGCTCATTCGCCACTGCTGGACCGAACGGCGCATGACCCCGCTCAATCTCTACCTGGAAAACGCCAACCCGGCCCAGGTGCGCGAAGCCCTGGAAGACTATGGACTGGCGATCAAACAACTGGCGGCGGCGAATATCTTTCCCGGCGACATGCTGCTGAAGAACTTCGGTGTTACCCGTCATGGTCGCGTGGTGTTTTACGACTACGACGAAATCTGCTACCTCACTGAAGCCAACTTCCGGCATATCCCGGCGCCGCGTACGCCCGAAGATGAGATGGCCTCCGAGCCCTGGTACTCCATCGGCCCGCTGGACGTGTTCCCGGAGGAGTTCCCGCCGTTCCTGTTTGCCGATGCCGGCCAGCGCAAGTTGTTTGATGAGCTGCATGGTGAGTTGTACAACGCCGACTATTGGAAGGGACTGCAAGAGGCGATTCGGGAGGGGAAGGTGATTGATGTGTTTCCGTATCGGCGCAAATCAGCTTAAGGGGCTGGATGCTTAGCGGGGCAACATACAACCGCTGCCCCAGAAAACCGGCTTATTTGAGCGCCCACTGGCGGCTGAGCGGGGTGTTTTCGGCGCCGTCGTCCAGGGCTTGCAGGTACGCTTCATAACCTTTCCTGACGGATGCAGGCATGCCGACGACTGGCGTATGCACCGGCGTCGTGCCTTCCGACTTTGCCTTGGCGATGAATGCATCGCTGCCAAGATGGCGCAGATTGATGACCTCATCAATGAAGCGGCCCGCTCGGGCATTGTCGATGTTGGGGTACCGGTCTGCGATACCTGCGCGCAGCATGGTGCGGTCGTCGGTGGTGTAATTGTTTTCGCCGTTGGCTACGTAAGCGGGAATCAGGCCTGATAGGGCGGCTGCAGAGCCTTTCACCGTGCCCAACTGAGGGGAAACGACCACGGAAGGCACTTGGTTCGAGACCTGGTTCTCTACTTCGCCAACGACGCCGCGAACACCTTTTTTCGTGCTCTGTTGCTGGAAATACTCGCGGGCCGCCAGATAGTCCGACACGTGGTTGCTTAAAACCTGCAGGGCTGGCGCGTGCGCGGTCTGGGCCGGCCAGGCCTGTAACTGCGCCGTGATGGCAGGACTCTCTGCGCCTTGCATGATCAGGCGTGATAGCTCTTCACCGGCCTCTCCTGGTAGTTTTTCCAGCTGCTGTAAAATACGATCAGCCGCATGATCCTGGTAGCTGTGCTGAACATTGGCGGCCAACTGCGCCACGGCGGCACCGACAATCAACAGGCCGCTGCTGCTGTTGCTGCCCCGGGTTTGCAGGCCCAGGACAGTCTTGAAAGGCTGGTCGCCATAGACTTGATCGTAGTCGTAGACGGGTTCGAGCTGATGCCGCAGATCGCCGAGTATGGCGCCGCTGCTTCCCGGCTTGTCGATGTCCTGGCCAAGGGCATAGACGTAGTAGTCGGCATCCAGAACGCTATGAGGGGCCTGCGGGTCGCTGCCGGGCTTGCTATAGCTCAATTGTAAAGGCGCGCCATCAGGGCTCGGGTTCGGACGGATATCGAGCGCGTCCACGCAGACCAGATTGTTCTGGGCCACTTGCGGCGCAAATTTCAGTTGATGGCCATCCAGTAGGACCGGCTTGGTACTGCGGATCAGCCAATTGACCTTTGCTCCCAGCTCTTTCGCACGCTCCACGGCATCAATGCCCGCGTTGGGGCCGTGCACCACCACATGTTTGCCTGCGAATTTTTCGGGGGTGCGGTCGGTGGCCCGCATGAACTCATCCAAGTCCATGACTTTGCCCTGCAAGGCCTCCTGCTTATGCAGACGAATATTACCCAAGCGTTTTTCTGCCTGGGTCTGCGTGCAGTCGGTGTTCAACAGGCTTGTATGCGGACCCGCTCCCATGCCCAATACCACTTGGCGGCTTTCTATGGCCTGGCCGTTGCCTAAGCTGATCCGGTAGAGGCCATTTTTCAAGCGGCTTATACCGGTTATCTGCTCCGGCACATGTTCCGCGCCTAACGCTTTCACGCGTTCCAGTTGCATCTGGTTACTTGCTGAAAATTCGCCCCGGTCGGCATAACCCGCATTGTAAGCAGGTACCGTTGAGCCCCATTGGTCGATAATTTCATGTTGATGGTTGATGTAGCCGAGACCGCGAACATTGGCCGACCAGGGATCTTCCTGGCCGATGATGCTGACTTTTCCCAGCAAGGGATTAGTGCGGCCGTCTGAGGAAACCCGCTGGTTTAATTCATTGATCAGGTAGGCGACGCTGCTGCCCACGCCCACAACTGTCAGATCACGCACCCGGTGAGGGTTCAGTGGGGCGTCGGTGTTGCCAAGGGCTTGGGCGCCTATCGGCCTGTGTGACTGCTGCAAGGGTTGGGAAGCATACAAATTTTTTCCAAGAAGCATCGGGATAATCCTATTTTGAAAGGCCTCATCCGCAGGCGTAAGTACTCATCCTTGGTGCTGGGAATCACAGGGGGGCGAGGATCAACGCCCCATTAAAGCGATTTCTCCCGGAACAGCCGTAAGGATTGCTCTGAGTGAATTGAGGACTCTGCCGTCTTCCGACGTAAGAAAGTTCATCGCTGTGTCAGCTGGCGGTGAGCTTACCGAACACCTAAATTAAGGGCGGGGGTATCCGCCTGTTTTTAAGCGTACGCGATAGCCCTTAAATGCGAAGACGGGATGCCAGGCCGCTTATGTTGAAAGGCCTGTAGGACGTGATCCGCGCCGGTAAGATCATCGATGTATTGTCTTGCCGGCGCAGGTGGGGCGGAGTTTCTTGAAACGCTAACTCATCGTGTATCAGTAGTTTAAAGGGCAGTCATTTACACGTTGACGCAAGTACTGGTCGACGTTGGTTTACCGCTTACCATCTACTATGCTTTTTAATACAATGTCACTCCAATTGCTCGCTCGGTTCCTGTCTGTCTCGTTGGGGGCCTTGCTCTGCGCGTTCGAAGTTTCCTTGTACAAGTCCTTCATGGAATCTTTATAGGATTGATCGATATTTTTGGTCGAGCCGCCCTTGCTTTCCAGTTCTAGTTTTCTTTGTAACAAGCCTATAGGCCTATCCAGGGAGCTTTGCTTGATGCTAGACGTAGGGAAGTCTGTGGGAAGCTTCTTAAGCGTCTCGATTGTTTTCCATGAGCTAGAAGAAGCCGATGCACCCTGTGGTGCTTGTTCTGGAGTGCGTTGGTGCTTTTCCGCAAAGGAATGACCATAACCACCCACGCGAGAAGAAGACATACGATCTATAGGCATAAAAACTCCGATTGGTAATGTTGGAGCGCGCTAAAAAATAGGCGCTGCTAAAATGAGTTGGCCCGTTCAGCGGCAGTATCAAAGACCGCTCATAAAGTTCATTCCCCGATTGGTCTGGCTCGTCGTGTGGTAGTTCGAGATCCGAGCGGCCGTCAAATTAGTTGCAGGCGCCGATGACGTCCGGTCGTTCGAAGTCGACGAGGACTTTTGCGTATAGGGTGGAGGGAATTCGTATTGCGGCGGCGGCAGCGATTCGCTTGAGCGTGGTTGCGCCCTCATGGCATCTGTGTAGCTCGGAAGTCTTGGTGTGGAAGTGGAGGAATCGATGGGCATATAACGCTCCGAGTTCAAGGTGGAATATTCTGACTGTCCAGATGAATCTGGACGGTGTATTTGAACTGCACATACCTAACCCAATACATCGGACTTCAGCTTTTAAAGAGTCGGAAAGGAGGCCTGTTTTTTGTAGGAGCAGTCGTTGTGATTCGGTTGCCAGCGCCGCTACCCGATGATGCAACGTCTCCAGTCGTGTCGAAATCTGCGACAATCGCTTCCATTCCATCGACTCATGCTGCGCAGGCCTCACCTGCCTCACCCAAAAGACCCTTGCCGCCCTGATGACTGACCAAGCGCCCGCTATCGACCAACTGCTCAAGAACCTCGATCACGCCATGCTCGCCGACCGCCACCGCTTGCGGCGGCAGTTGCTTGAGCTGCGCAAAAAGCCCGACGAGGAAAAACTGGCGCAGTGGGTCACGCGCATGCAGGCGTCCTGCGCCCAGGTCACGGCGCGGCGCGCCAGCCTGCCGGTGATTCGCTACGACGACAGCCTGCCGATTGCCGCCAAGCGCGACGAGATCAAAGACGCGCTGAACAAGCATCAGGTCCTGATCATTGCCGGCGAAACCGGCTCGGGTAAAACCACCCAGTTGCCGAAGATCTGCCTGGAAATCGGCCGCGGCCAGTACGGTTTGATCGGCCACACTCAACCGCGCCGGATCGCGGCGCGCAGCGTGGCCAGTCGGGTTGCCGAAGAACTGGCCACGCCTTTGGGCGCGTTGGTCGGCTATCAGGTGCGGTTTGAAGACCAGAGCGATTCCAACACCCTGATCAAGCTGATGACCGACGGCATCCTGCTGGCGGAAACCCAGAACGACCGTTACCTGGAACGCTACGACACGATCATCGTCGACGAAGCCCACGAACGCAGCCTGAACATCGACTTCCTGCTCGGTTACCTGAAAACCCTGCTGCCACGTCGCCCCGACCTCAAAGTCATCATTACCTCGGCGACCATCGACCTGGAGCGCTTTTCCAAGCACTTCGACGATGCGCCGATTGTCGAGGTCTCGGGCCGCACGTTCCCGGTGGACACCTGGTACCGCCCGCTGACCCTGGAGCAGGACGAAGAGGGCAATCGCGTCGAGGACGACCTGACCGTCGACCAGGCGATCCTCGCCACCCTTGATGAAATCGCCGCCTACGAGCGCAGCGAACGGCGCAGCCCCGGCGATGTACTGGTGTTTTTGCCGGGTGAGCGCGAGATTCGCGACGCCGCCGAGATGCTGCGCAAGGCCCAGCTCAAGCACACCGAAATCCTGCCGCTGTACGCGCGCCTGTCGCCGGCCGAGCAACAACGGATTTTCCAGTCCCATCCGGGCCGGCGCGTGGTGCTGGCGACCAACGTCGCGGAAACCTCGCTGACCGTGCCGGGCATTCGTTATGTGATCGACAGCGGCACCGCGCGCATCAGCCGCTACAGCTACCGCGCCAAGGTGCAGCGCCTGCCGATCGAGGCTATTTCCCAGGCCAGTGCCAACCAGCGTAAAGGCCGGTGCGGGCGGGTTGAGCCGGGCATATGCATCCGGCTGTTCAGCGAAGAGGACTTTATCGGGCGCCCGGAGTTTACCGATCCGGAAATCCTGCGCACCAACCTCGCCGCCGTGATCCTGCAGATGCTGCACCTGCGCCTGGGTGAAATCACCGACTTCCCGTTTATCGAGCCGCCGGACGGCAAGGCGATCAGCGACGGCTTCAATCTGCTGCAAGAGTTGTCGGCAGTGGACCGCAACAGTCAACTGACGCCCTTGGGCCGCCAGTTGGCGCGTCTGCCGGTGGACCCGCGCATGGGCCGCATGTTGCTGGAGGCCGCCAAACTTGGCAGCTTGCAGGAAGTGCTCATCGTCGCCAGCGCCATGTCGATCCAGGATCCGCGTGAGCGCCCACCGGAGCGCCAACAGGCCGCCGACCAGGCCCATGCCCAGTGGAAAGATCCGGACTCGGACTTCGCCGGGCTGGTCAATCTGTGGCGCGGCTTTGAAGAACAGCGCCAGGAACTGACCGCCAGCCCGCTGCGCAATTGGTGCCGCAAGAACTTCCTCAACTACCTGCGCCTGCGCGAGTGGCGCGATTCCCATCGCCAGTTGAGCCTGATCTGTCGCGACATGCAGTTGACGATCAATAAAGAACCGGCGGATTTCCCGAAACTGCACAAAGCGGTGCTCTCCGGGCTGCTCAGCCAGATCGGCCAGAAAACCGAAGACGGCGATTACCTGGGGGCGCGCCAGCGGCGCTTCTGGATTCACCCGTCATCGGGCATCGGCAAGAAGCGTCCGCAATGGCTGATGACGGCCGAGCTGGTGGAAACCACCAAACTGTATGCGCGCATGGTCGCCAAGATCGACGCTGATTGGATCGAGCCGCTGGCCGGGCACCTGATCAAGAAAAATCACTTCGAACCGCATTGGGAGAAAAAGCGCGGCCAAGTGGTGGCGTTTGAGCAGATCACCCTGTTCGGGCTGATTGTGGTCGGGCGCCGGCCGGTGCATTACGGGCCGATTGACCCGGTGGTGTCCCGCGAGCTGTTTATCCGCGAGGGCCTGGTGCGCGGTGAGATCCAGTCCCGGGCCAAGTGCCTCACCGCCAACCAGCAACTGCTGGAACAACTCGACGAACTGGAGGCCAAGGCGCGCCGCCGCGACATCCTGGCCGACGAAGAAACCCTGTACGCCTTCTACGACGCGCGCCTGCCAGCAGAGATCCACCAGACCGCGACCTTCGACAGTTGGTACAAGGTCAACAGCCAGAAAGACCCGCAGTTGCTGATCATGCGCGAAGAAGACGTGCTCGCCCGCGAGGCCAGTGAAGTCACTGCCACCCATTACCCGGACACCCTGCACCTGGGCGACCTGGAACTGGCCCTGAGTTATCACTTCGAACCCAACCACCCGCGTGATGGCGTGACCCTGCGCGTACCCGCGCCGCTGCTACCGGCCTTGCCGCCGGAGCGCCTGGAATGGCTGGTGCCGGGGGTGATCGAAGCCAAGTGCATCGCCCTGGTGCGCAACCTGCCGAAGGCGCTGCGCAAGAACTTCGTGCCGGTGCCGGACTTCGTCAAGGCCGCGCTGCAACGCATCGAATTTGGCCAGGGCTCGCTGCCCCAGGCGCTGGGGCGCGAACTGTTGCGCATGACGGGCGCGCGGGTCAGCGATGAGGCATGGGCCGAGTCGGCGCAACAGGTGGAGAACCACCTGAAGATGAACCTGGAAGTGGTCGACGGCCAAGGCAAGTTCCTCGGTGAAGGTCGCGACCTGGCCGAGCTGACCGCACGTTTTGCCGAAGCCAGCCAGGCTGCGTTGGCCGTGCCGCAAACAGCGAAAAGCCAGCAGCCGGTGGAAGCCAAGGTGTTCGCCGCCGTGGCCGAGAAGACCCAACAGAAGATCGCCGGGCTGTCGATGACGGTGTATCCGGCGCTGGTGGAAGAAAACGGTACGGTCAAGGAAGGCCGTTTCTCTACCGCCGCCGAGGCTGAGTTCCAGCATCGCCGCGCTTTGCAGCGCCTGCTGATGCAGCAACTGGCGGAACCGGCGAAATTCCTGCGCGGCAAGTTACCCGGTCTCACCGAGTTGGGGCTGATGTACCGCGAATTGGGGCGGATCGACGCGCTGGTGGAAGACATCCTGCTGGCCAGCCTCGACACCTGCGTGCTGGAAGGCGAAGCTAGCCTGCCGCGTGATGGCGCAGGCTTGGCCGCCTTGGCCGAACGCAAGCGCGGCAGTTGGACCGAGCACGCCGAACGCCAGGCGCGCTTGACCTTGGAAGTACTGAAGCTCTGGCATGGCTTGCAAAAACGCTTCAAAGGCAAGATCGACCTGGCCCAGGCGGTGGCCTTGAATGACATCAAGCAGCAATTGAGTAACCTGGTGTATCCGGGTTTTGTACGGGAAACCCCGGCGCAGTGGTTCAAGGAACTGCCGCGTTACCTCAAGGCCATCGAGTTGCGTCTTGAAAAACTGCCGAGCCAGGTGCAAAAAGACCGGGTGTGGAGCGGCGAGCTGAGTGGGCTATGGGCGCAGTACCAGAACCGCCTGAACAAACACGCCCAGGAAGGCAAGCGCGATCCTCAACTGGAGCTCTACCGCTGGTGGCTGGAGGAGTATCGGGTGTCGTTGTTTGCCCAGCAGTTGGGCACCAAGGTGCCGATTTCCGACAAGCGCCTGAGTAAGCAGTGGACGCTGGTCGAGGCCTGATTCCTGTCCCACATTTAAGCGGTGTTTGTCTGGAAGTGGCGCCAAATCCCTGGGTTTGTGGCAAACTTCGCGCCCATAAATGCCGGGATTGTCGTGAAGTACTGCGACGCGATGGAATAAAGCGATGCCAGTTTGATGTCCGCTGGACGGAATAAAACTACTTAAAGTTTGGTACGACGGTACCAATATCTTCTGCCTGACAGATTTAGAGGAACGACCGTGCATAACGTCGTCATCAGCGGCACTGGCCTTTACACCCCTGCCAACAGCATCTCCAACGAAGAGCTGGTGCAGTCTTTCAATACCTACGTGCAGCAGTTCAACGCTGACAACGCCGCTGCCATCGAGCGCGGCGAGGTGCAGGCGCTGACTGAGTCCAGCGCGGCCTTTATCGAAAAGGCGTCCGGCATCAAGAGCCGCTTCGTGATGGACAAAGACGGCATTCTCGACCCGCAGCGCATGGCCCCACGCCTGCCTGAGCGCAGCAACGACGAATGGTCGGTGCTCTGCCAGATGGCCGTCGGCGCCGCTGAACAAGCCTTGAAGCGCGCCGGGAGGACCGCCGCCGACATCGACGGCGTGATCGTCGCCTGCTCCAACCTGCAGCGCGCCTACCCGGCCATCGCCATCGAAGTCCAGGAAGCCCTCGGTATCGCAGGCTTTGGTTTCGACATGAACGTGGCGTGCTCTTCAGCCACCTTCGGCATCCAGAACGCCGCCAACAGCATCCAACTGGGCCAGGCGCGGGCGATCCTGATGGTCAACCCGGAGGTCTGCACCGGCCACCTGAACTTCCGCGACCGCGACAGCCACTTCATCTTCGGTGATGCCGCGACGGCTGTGGTCCTGGAGCGTGCCGACCTGGCAACGTCCGAGCACCAGTTCGACGTGGTCAGCACCAAGCTGTTGACCAAGTTCTCCAACACCATCCGCAATAACTTCGGCTTCCTCAACCGTGCGGCAGAAGAGGGCATTGGCGCCCCCGACAAATTGTTCGTGCAGGAAGGCCGCAAAGTCTTTCGCGACGTGTGCCCGATGGTGGCCGAACTGATCGGCGTGCACCTGGAAGAAAACCAGTTGAACGTGGCCGATGTGAAACGCTTCTGGCTGCACCAGGCCAACCTGAGCATGAACCACCTGATCGTGAAGAAACTGCTCGGCCGCGAAGCCACGGTGGAAGAAGCCCCGGTGATCCTCGATACTTACGCCAATACCAGCTCCGCAGGCTCGGTGATCGCGTTTCACACGTACCAGGATGATCTGCCCAAGGGCTCCGTCGCGGTACTCAGTTCGTTTGGCGCGGGCTATTCGATCGGCAGCGTGATCCTGCGCAAGCGCTAAGACAATCGAGGTCTAAATGGCAGCAGCGGACGACACGCACCTGCTTGAACGGCTGCTCAAGGGCGAGCAACAGGCCTATAAGGAGTTGGTCACCACCTACCAGAGCGCCATGCGCGCGGTGGCCTATGCAATCGTCGGCCAGCGCCATGCCGATGAGGTGGTGCAGGACGCCTGGCTGTCGGTGGTCCGCAACGTCGCCAGGTTTGAAGGGCGCTCCAGCCTCAAGACCTGGCTACTGACCATCACCGCCAACGCCGCCAAGGGGCGCTACAAGCAAAATCGTCGCGAGGTGTTGCTCGACGATTTGCCTTCGCCCCACGGCACCATCGGCGATGAGCGCTTTACCCCCGACGACGGCCACTGGGCGGTCGCCCCGTTTGCCTGGCATCAGGACACCCCGGAAGCCTTGCTGACCGAGGATGAGCTGCGCGAATGCCTGGAGCATACGTTGCTGAGTTTGTCGCAGTTGCAAAGCAGCGTGCTGGTGTTGCGTGAACGCCAGGGCCTGGAGTTGGAAGAGATTTGTAATCTCCTGACACTCTCTCTGTCCAATGTTCGTGTGCTGTTGCATCGAGCACGGCTTAAAGTCTTCGCCACGGTGGAGCATTTTGAGGAAACGGGCGAATGTTGACCTGTAAAGAACAAGTGGCACGTTCCAGTGACTATCTCGATGGGCAATTGACCTTTCGCGAGCGCCTGCTGGTGCGTCATCACTTGATGTTCTGCCCGAACTGCCGCCGGTTTATCCGTCAGATGCGCCTGATGCAGGCGACGCTGAAGATCATGCCGGATGAGCCGGTGAAGGATGTGGATGCCTTGGCGCAGCGGCTGGCTGCCGAGCGGCTCAAGGATCAATAAAGGCGGGGTGGAAGCAGGCTCGCGTGGCTGGATCGAACGGATGATGGGGACCGATCTCGCCACGCAAGGCTGTTGCAGCCACCTCGGGCCGTCCTGGCCCAAGGCGTATTACACGTACTATCAGAACTTGGCTTCTGCATCCAACTGCAGGGTATTGGCGTTGGCATCGCGGTAACCCGCGACGCTGGCGTAATCCGCCTTGGTCAGGAAGTACGTCGCGCCGATGGCGAAGTTCTTGTCGATGTCGTAACCGACCTTGAACTTGTGACCCCGTGCACCGGTGAAGCCGCCGGCGAAGTCCGAGTCGGTGAGGGCACCGACCACTGCGTAGCGCTGTACGTCGCGGTAGTTGTAGTCCAGGTTCAGGCCAAATACCTTGGACTTGGCACCCAGCAGCCAGGCGGTGTCCTGGTCTTTATCCGTGGCTTTGGTGTTTTGCACGTACTGGCCGTAGAACGATAGCGGTACGGCCAGGCCGCCGATATCCACTTGGCTGAAGCCTTCGTACAGACGGTACTCGCTGGCATTGCCTGCGGTGGTGTTGGCGACCGTTTCGGCTGGGGTCAGGCAAGCGGTCGAACCAGCGGTCGGGCAGCGGCTGTCTTCGTCATTCTGGAACGCATACACACTGCCGCCCAGGGTCAGCTTCAGGTTGTCGGTCAGGGCGAAACGCGAGCCCAACTGGCCTGCGGTCATGCGCAGGTCATTGCGAAATTGCACGCCGTCGCCATTGACGTTGTCTTTGAGGTTGTAGTTACCCAGGCTGCCGAACAGCTCGGCGCTGCTCCCCAATGGGTATTTGTAGGTCAAGGCCAGGCCTTCCGGGTTGATATCGCTATCCCAGATCACGTCGCCCATGCTCACCCACGGTTGCAGCATCTTGCCGCCGATCACGTGCAGGTTTTTGATCTGGTCCGGGTGGTAGTCGATGTAGCCCAGGTCCAGCCAGATCGACTTCTTGTTGAAGTAGCCATCCAGGTCCTGGTTGGTGGAGCGGGCGTCGTCGCTGCTGCCGGTCGCAATACGGATGCCGGTGTCCACTTGTGGGTTGATTTCGGTGTAGGCGCCCAGACGCGCACGGATGCGCTCACGGTCCTTGTCCTTGCCGCCATTGTTAGGGGTGCCATCAATCTTGACGGTCTCGTGGCGGAAACGCACATCACCCTTGAACTGAGTCTTGGCGGCCCACGCCAGCTTCTGGTCGAAGCTGCTCAGCTCGTTGGTTTTCTTCGCGGTGGCCGCGATCTGTTCGTTGGTCTCTTGTTGAGCTTGCCGGGCGATCTGCTGTTCTTTCTGGTCTTTGGCCAACTCGCTTTGCAATTCGGTGTACTGCGAAGCGGTGATCTGGCCGTTGGCCTTGAGCATGTCGAGCAATTTAGCGTCGACTGCAGCGCTGGCCGGAACGCTCAGGGCCAGTAACAGGCCGCCGCACAGGGCCGCCGCAGTTTTAGTGGAAGCAAGACGCATATCAATCTCCGAAAGTGAGGAGGGATGGCAAACCATCCAGGACACAACCGACCGATGACGGACGGAAAAATAGCCACCTGGTAGAACCAGGCGCTCTAAAAACAGGCGTCAGTATCGCGATGGTTTATGACGCAACAGTGGCTAAGTGATGTCATCTAGATGACAAATGCGTGGGGATCGGAACTATTGCTTTAGAGCCTTGTCTGGCGATTTGAGGGTGTGCTGGGGGCGGCGATAAGCGATACTCGCGAGGCTTTTACGCCCTGATGCAGTGAGGATGCCGATGCCGTTGCAACGCCTGCAAAGCTTGTCCGAAATAGCCCCGCAGACCTGGGACGCCTTGGTGCCGCAGGCCCAACCGTTCGTGGGCCATGCGTTCCTGAGCGCGCTGGAGGACAGTGGCAGCGTCGGCCCGCACTCGGGCTGGCAGCCTGAGCATTTGCTGCACTGGGAAGGTGATCGGCTGGTGGCGGCACTGCCCGGTTATCGCAAGTGGCATTCCTACGGCGAGTACGTGTTCGATCACGGTTGGGCCGATGCCTGCGAGCGGGCGGGTATCGAGTATTACCCCAAGTTGCTGACGGCCGTACCGTTCAGCCCGGTCAGCGGCCCGCGCCTGTTGGCGGCCAATGCCGAAGACGGTTTTGAATTGCTCAACAGCCTGCCGGGCTACCTGGAAATCGAAGGGCTCTCCAGTGCGCATATCAACTTCACCGACACCTTGGCCGACGAGGCCTTGGCCCGGCAACCGGGCTGGATGCAACGGCTGGGCTGCCAGTTTCATTGGCAGAACCGTGGCTACCGCGACTTCCAGGACTTCCTCGACGCCCTGAGTTCACGCAAGCGCAAGCAGATGCGCAAAGAGCGTGAGCAAGTGGCGGGGCAGGGCATCGATTTCGAATGGCTGCAAGGCCATGAACTGAGCGAAGCACAGTGGGATTTCGTCTACGCCTGCTACGCCAATACCTACGCAGTACGCCGCCAATCACCCTACTTGACCCGCGCGTTTTTCAGCCTGCTGGCCGAACGCATGCCCGAGGCGATCCGCGTCGTGCTGGCCAAGCAAGGCACGCGGCCGGTGGCCATGGCGTTTAGCCTGATCGGTGGCGACAGCTTCTACGGTCGCTACTGGGGTTGCCTGGCGGAATTCGACCGCCTGCATTTCGAAACCTGTTTTTACCAGGGCATGGACTACGCCATCGCCCAAGGCCTGCAACGTTTCGACGCCGGCGCGCAGGGCGAGCATAAATTGATTCGCGGGTTTGAGCCGGTGATCACTCGTTCCTGGCACTACTTGCGCCATCCGGGGCTGAAGAATGCCGTGGAGGATTTCCTGGAACGTGAGCGAGTTGGGATCCTGGCGTACGCCGAAGAGGCAAGGGCAGCGCTGCCGTATCGACAAGCCTGAACAGCGCCTGATGGGCAACCGCAAGTTTCGGGTCGTAGCAGCTGTCGAGCGCAAGCGAGGCTGCGTGGCGGTGTGTCAGGCAAACCGTAAACGCAGCCTCGCTTGCGCTCGGCAGCTACGACTCGGGACGTTTCAGGCCGGGTCCTCCTGGCCCACCCATCGATAGACAAAACCGCCCACCACCGCACCGAGGATCGGCGCGAGCCAGAACATCCACAGTTGCTGGATCGCCCACCCGCCCACGATCAGCGCCGGGCCGGTACTGCGGGCCGGGTTGACCGAGGTGTTGGTCACGGGAATGGAGATCAGGTGGATCAGGGTGAGCGCCAGTCCGATGGCGATGGGGGCGAGGCCCTTCGGGGCGCGGTGATCGGTGGCGCCGAGGATGATCAGCACGAACATGGCCGTCATCACCAGTTCGCAGACCAACCCCGCCACCATCGAATAACCCCCTGGCGAATGCTCGCCATAGCCGTTGGAGGCCAACCCGCCGGCCAGTTCAAAGCCCGGCTTGCCGCTGGCGATGAAGTACAACAAGGCGGCCGCGACGACGCCACCGATGACCTGAGCCACGATGTACGCCGGCAACTCCTTGGCGGGAAACCTCCCACCGACCACCAACCCCACCGACACCGCCGGGTTGAGGTGGCAACCGCTGATATGCCCGATGGCAAACGCCATGGTCAGCACCGTGAGCCCGAACGCCAGGGACACGCCCAACAACCCGATCCCGACAGCAGGAAACGCGGCGGCCAACACCGCACTCCCGCAACCGCCCAACACCAGCCAAAACGTACCCAGCCCCTCTGTGACTGAACGCTTGAACAAAGACATGCCGCACGTCCTTGATAGATCGCTCTACCGAATCCGTAAATCAGTGATGCTCCCTGCAGATTTACTTCAGCGCCCGTCTGGGCACTGCACTGAGTACAGCAGGGTTTTTACACAAATCCAGGCGACCAATGTGGGGCCCTCAGTCGATGCCGACGAACCCCCCTGTCTGGTGCTGCCACAACCGCGCATACAGGCCCTTATGGGCCAGCAACTCGGCATGGCTGCCGCTTTCGGCAATCTGGCCTTTCTCCAGCACCACCAGGCGATCCATCCGCGCAATCGTCGATAACCGGTGGGCGATCGCGATCACCGTCTTGCCCTTCATCAGGGTTTCCAGGCTTTCCTGGATTGCGGCTTCCACTTCCGAATCCAGGGCCGAAGTCGCCTCGTCCATGATCAGGATCGGCGCATCCTTGAGCAGCACGCGGGCGATGGCGATACGCTGACGCTGACCACCGGAGAGTTTCACTCCGCGTTCGCCCACGTGGGCGTCCAGCCCGGTACGGCCTTCGGCGTCCGACAGCAGCGGGATGAACTCATCGGCGCGGGCCTTGTGGATGGCGGCCCAGAGTTCTTCGTCGGTGGCGTCGGGCTTGCCGTAGAGCAGGTTGTCACGGATCGAGCGGTGCAACAGCGAGGTGTCCTGGGTGATCATGCCGATCTGTGCGCGCAGGGATTCCTGAGCCACTTCGGCGATGTCCTGGCCGTCGATCAGGATCCGCCCGCCCTGCAGGTCGTACAGGCGCAGCAGCAGGTTGACGAGGGTCGACTTGCCCGCACCGGACGGGCCGATCAGGCCGATCTTTTCACCGGCCTTGATCTCAAGGTTCAGGCCGCCAATGATCCCGCTCTGTTTGCCGTAGTGAAAATCCACCTGTTCAAAGCGTACTTCGCCACGGGGCACTGTCAGGCGTGGGGCGTTGGCGCGGTCGATCACCGCCAATGGTTGCGCGATGGTCTTGAGACCGTCCTGCACCATGCCGATGTTTTCGAAAATCCCGTTGACCACCCACATGATCCAGCCGGACATGTTGACGATGCGGATCACCAGACCGGTGGCCAGGGCAATCGCGCCCACGGAAATCAGCGAATGGGTCCACAACCACAAGGCCAGGCCCGTGGTAGTGACAATCAGCAGGCCGTTCATGGTGGTGATCACGATGTCCATGCTGGTCACCACGCGGCTGGCCAGTTGGGTTTTTTCGGTCTGCTCGATGATCGCTTCCTTGGCGTACTCCTGTTCGGACTGGGTATGGGCGAACAGCTTCAAGGTGGTGATGTTGGTATAGCCGTCGACGATGCGGCCCATGAGTTTGGAGCGCGCCTCGGAGGAAATCACCGAGCGCTCCTTCACCCGTGGCACGAAGTAGCGCAGCGCCAGGCTGTAGGCGATGATCCAGGTCACCAGCGGGATCATCAGGCGCCAGTCGGCTTCGGCGAACAGCACCAGCGAGCTGATGGCGTAGATCGCCACGTGCCAGATGGCATCCACCGCCGCCACGGCGGAGTCGCGCAGGGAGTTGCCGGTCTGCATGATGCGCTGGGCGATGCGCCCGGCGAAGTCGTTCTGGAAGAAATTCAGGCTCTGTTTGAGCACGTAGCTGTGGTTCTGCCAGCGGATCAGGCTGGTCATGCCGGGGCTGATGGTCTGGTGCACCAGCAGGTCGTGCAGGGCGCCGAAGATCGGGCGCAGCAATAGGGCGACCACGGCCATCCAGATCAGCTCGGTGCTGTGCACCTGGAAGAAGTCGGCGGGTGGCGTGCCCTGGGCCAGGTCGATGATGCGGCTCAGGTAGCTGAACAGCGCGACTTCGATCAACGCGCCGATCAGGCCCACCAACAACAGCGCGGCAAAATGCGGCCACACCTGGCGCAGGTAGTAGAGGTAGAAGGGCAGGACTTTATCGGGAGGGGCTTCGCTGGGCGCGTCGCGGAAAATATCGATCAGTTGTTCAAAACGACGATAGAGCATTAGGGTTGACGCCCGCCGGGCGGGCTCTCCTTTCAAATGCGCCCGCGGCCTTGTGGGCCGCGTGCGGAGTTTCCTGCAGACCTCAGTCGATGCGCTTGGCCGACTTGATCAGGACAGGATCGATTGGCACGTTCTGCATGCCCTGCTTGGTGGTGGTCTGGGAGTTGACGATGATGTCGACCACGTCCATGCCCTTGACCACTTTGGCGAACACGGCGTAGCCGGCATCGCGACCTGGATCGAGGAAGGCATTGTCAGCCACGTTGATAAAGAACTGGCTGGTGGCCGAGTCCGGGTTCGAGGTGCGGGCCATCGACAGCGTGCCGCGTACGTTATGCAGGCCGTTGCTGGCTTCGTTCTTGATCGGTGCTTCGGTCGGCTTTTGCGACATCTGCTGGGTGAACCCGCCGCCCTGGACCATAAAGCCCGGGATCACCCGGTGGAAAATCGTGTTGGTGTAGAAACCCTTGTCGACATAGGCCAGGAAGTTCTTGGTACTGATCGGCGCCTTGACCGGGTCCAGTTCGATCTCGATGTCGCCGTTGGTGGTAGTGATCAGGACGTGAGGCGCCTTGGCGGGTTCAGCCGCCATCAGGTTGGCAGCGAACAGAACGGAACCGGCAAAGAAGGCGATTTTTTTCAGCATGGGTCAGTGATCCTGGGTAGTGGTTTCGACTGTCTTTAGAAAATCGAGCAGGGTGGCGTTAAAGACTTCGGGTTGATCCAAAGGCGTGGCATGGCGGGAATCCTCGATCACCACCAGTCGCGCATCGGGTAGCAGTTTTACATAGTTTTCCTTGTGCGCCACGGGGGTGTAGTCGTGGTCGGCGCTGATGACCAGGGTTGGACAGGCAATCCGCGAAAGTCGTTCCTGCACGCCCCAGCCCACAATCGCATCGAAGCTGGCGAGATAAGCACGTTTGTCGTTTTTTGCCCAGCGTTCGGCCATCTTGCGGCGCAGGTCGGCCTGCTCGGGCTTGGGGAACAGTCGGTCGCCCAGGCCCTTGCCGATGGTGGCCAGGCTGAGCACGCGGGCGAGGGTCCAACGCTGGGCCCACCACCAGTATTCATGGGGGCGGCGCACCTTGACTTCGGGTGCGCTGTTGACGATACAGAGGCTCCTGACCCGGTCGGGCTCGTCCACCGCCAGTTGGAAGGCGATCATGCCGCCCATGGACAGGCCCACCACATGGGCGGGCGGCAGGCTCAGGTGTTCGAACAGTGCCACCAGGTCATGGGTGAAACCCTGGATGCTGTAGCGCTCGCGGGGTTTGTCGGAGCGACCATGCCCGCGTACGTCCACCACGATCAGGCGGTAGTGCCTGGCCAGTACCGGAATCTGCAATTCCCAGTCCTGGCTGCTGGAGCCCAGGCCATGGATCAGTACCAGCGGTGTGCCGTGGCCGTATTCCTCGTAGTGCAGGCTGCAGCCTTCGTGGTCGAACCAGGCCATGGATGAACTCCGTTTCAGGCTTGTTGGGGGGCGGCGAAAGGCGCATCCAGGGGCGCCGTGTCAAACGTGCGCAGTAACTCCACGAGGATCTGCGTTGCCGGCCCCAGGGGTTTGTCCTTGTTCGAGTACAGGTAAAACGTGGGGTGGCGGCTGCCGCCCTGTTCCAAGGGTAGCTGCTTGAGCACGCCTTCGGCGAGTTCGCGCACGATCATGTGCCGCGGCAACCACGCAAAGCCCAGGCCGCTGCCGACGAAGGCTGCGGCGGTGGCCAGGCTGCCGACAGTCCAGCGCTGTTCGGCGCCGAGCCAGCCCACATCGCGAGGCTGCTGGCGACCGGAGTCGCGGATCACCACTTGCATCTGGCTTTCCAGGTCCTGGAAGCTCAATTCACGGTTCATGCGGTGCAAGGGGTGTTCGGGGTGGGCCACGGCGACGAATTCCACGTCGCTCATTTCCGTGCCGAGGTAACCGGGGATGCTGAAGCCGCAAATCGCCAGGTCGGCCACGCCTTCCATCAGCAGTTCCTCGACGCCGGACAACACCTCTTCGCGCAGGCGCACGCGGCAGCCACGGCTCTGCGGCATAAAGGCGGTGAGGGCGCGGACCAGGCGCGCGTTGGGGTAGGCAGCGTCCACCACCAGCCGCACTTCGGCTTCCCAGCCCTGTTCCATATGGTGGGCGAGGTCTTCCAGCTGGCTGGCGTTTTTCACCAGTTGCCGCGAGCGGCGCAACAGCACCTCACCGGCATCGGTGAGCACGGCCTTGCGCCCGTCGATGCGCAGCAACGGCACGCCCAGCTGGTCTTGCATGCGGGCCACGGTGTAGCTCACCGAGGATTGCGAACGGTGCAGGGCTTCGGCCGCCTGGGCGAAGCCGCCATGGTCGACCACGGCTTGCAGCGTGCGCCATTGATCGAGGGTAACGCGGGGCGCTTTCAAGATGGGTTCCTCTTGTCCTAAGCTGGCAGTCCTTATTGGAGACTGCCGAATGAGAAAATTCTGTTGTGTGTTGCTGGCGCTGCTGCCGATGAGCGCGTTTGCCTACCCCACCGACGTCACCAAAAAGATTGACGGTGTCAGCATTGATTACACGGCGACTGACGTCGACAAGGACATCAGTTCGATTCAGCTCAATAACTACGGCACCACTGATGCGGTGTGTTCAGTAATCTTCACCAACGGCCCGGAGTCGCCACGTCGGCGCACGGTCACCGTGCCTGCGGGCAAAAGCACCAACACTACGGTCAAGTTCAACCGCGCCATTATCAAGATGCGTATCGCATTGACCTGCGCGCCTAAATAAAGCGGCAGCGGAGCATGTCCACAGGAATACTCCGCTTATCAACAGATTTCTAGATGGGTTATAGCAGTTTTTTGCGCTTTTTAATCGAATGAGCCCTGGTTAATCTTTTCTCCATCGACTTACAGCAATTACAGATGGAGCCTACGAAGCCATGTCCAACGTTCTGATCATCGAAAGCAGTGCCCGCCAGCAGGACTCTATCTCCCGCCTATTGACCCAGCAGTTCATCAGTCAATGGCAAGCCGCCCACCCGGCGGACCGGATCACCGTGCGTGACGTGGCCCTCAACCCGGTTCCGCACCTGGACGCCAACCTCCTGGGCGGCTGGATGAAGCCTGCTGATCAGCGCAACGACAGCGAGCAGGTATCCCTCGATCGCTCCAACGAATTGACCGACGAATTGCTGGCCGCCGACGTGCTGGTGATGGCTGCGCCGATGTACAACTTCGCCATCCCCAGCACCCTCAAGGCCTGGCTGGATCACGTGTTGCGCGCTGGTGTGACCTTCAAGTACACCCCCACCGGGCCTCAGGGTCTGTTGACCGGCAAGCGTGCTATCGTCCTGACCGCACGCGGCGGCATCCACAGCGGCGCCAGCTCCGATCACCAGGAACCGTACCTGCGCCAGGTGATGGCCTTTATCGGGATTCATGACGTCACTTTCATTCACGCGGAAGGAGTGAACCTGAGCGGTGACTTCCATGAAAAGGGCGTCAACCACGCCAAGGCCCAGTTGGTACAGCTCGTGGCATGAGCCGCTTGATCCTTTAATCGTCAGATAATCGCGCGGTGTTTATATCGCTCCACGCAAACCCTTCAAGTACGCGTACGAACCTCCCTTTGCACTTGTTGCTCCTAAGTGCTCCTGCCCGACTGACGCTTTAGCGAGGTCGGGTTTTTTTTGCCCTGAGTTTCTTCAAACCCCGAAAACCTTTAATGTCGCGCCCATTCGAAGCGAGGCGTACATGGGCTATCTACTGGTTGTCACCCTGATTCAGGCATTTTCCTTCAGTTTGATCGGCGAATACCTCGCCGGTCATGTCGACAGTTACTTCGCGGTGCTGGTGCGCGTCGTGCTGGCCGGTCTGGTATTTATCCCGCTGACCCGCTGGCGCTCGGTAGAACCGGCCTTCATGCGGGGCATGCTGGTGATCGGCGCATTGCAGTTTGGCGTGACCTACGTGTGCCTGTACCTGAGTTTTCGCGTGCTGACGGTGCCGGAGGTATTGCTGTTCACCATCCTCACGCCGTTGCATGTGACCTTGATCGAAGACGCGCTCAACCGGCGCTTCAACCCTTGGGCACTGGTTGCCGCCCTGGTGGCAGTGGCGGGCGCTGCGGTGATCCGTTTCGACCAGATCACCCCGCACTTCCTGATGGGCTTTTTGCTGCTGCAACTGGCCAACTTCACCTATGCCGCCGGGCAGGTGATGTACAAGCATCTGGTGGCGCGTTATCCGAGTGACCTGCCGCACTACCGGCGCTTCGGTTACTTCTACCTCGGCGCGCTGCTGGTGGTGTTGCCGGCGTTCCTGCTGTTCGCCAAGGCCGACTTCCTGCCACAGGCGCCACTGCAATGGGGTGTGCTGGTGTTCCTCGGGCTGGTCAGCACGGCGCTGGGCATGTACTGGTGGAACAAGGGCGCGTGCCTGGTGCATGGCGGCACGCTGGCGGTGATGAACAACCTGCACGTGCCGGTAGGGTTGTTGCTGAACCTGTTGATCTGGAACCAGCACGAGCCGCTGGGTCGTCTGGCGTTGGGCGGGTTGGTGATTCTGGGGGCGGTGTGGATCAGTCGATTGGGCATAAAACCCGTGCCTGGCGTAAAGTCTGCGACGTGATGGCCCCAAGGCATGCGTGAGCGGCTGCTATGAAAGTCTGTTATAGAAAAGAACGGTGTGGGGGCGGCAGAGTGGACAAGATTGATGAACTGATCATTGCAGCCTTGAAGGATGACTCTCGGGTCAGCCTGGCGCAATTGGCGCGGCAAGTTCACAAGTCGCGAACGGCGGTGGAGTCGCGTGTCCAGAAGTTGATTGAGAAGGGCATCATCCTGGGCTTCACCATCAACGTCGCCGAGGACGACGAGACGCTGCAATCGGCGTTTTTGATGCTGACCCTCAATGGCAGCAATTGCCATCTGGTGTTTCCGAAGATCCAGCAGTTCAGCCAAGTGGTGCACGCCTACTCCCTGTTTGGCGACGTCGACATGATGCTCGATGTCCGCTACAGGAACTTTGAAGAATTGATGGTCTTCAAGGAAAGCCTGTTGAACATCGAGCATGTGAAGGAAGTCGTGGTCAACCCCGTGCTGAAGGCCTGGCGCTAGGCATGATCGCGAACGGTTTCAAGAAAGTGATGGCTCAGGTTCGGCATTTTCTGACGAAGCGTGTCCACCAGTTCTTCGATGACGCCCTGGTTGAATTGAAGCGATGTGTCGTCATGCCCCAGGATCACCACCAATAACCTCGACGAGTCCTTCGTCAGCCGGAAATCATGAGCATCGGCGTCCACCTTGCCGATGCTCGCCAACGGCACATCCCCACAGGTATAGACGATATCGCCCACCGGAATCGTGATGGCCTTCTTGGCGAACAGCGGGCGTAGCACCCTCGGTTTTTCCGAGCGCATCACGTAGATGTCGTCCTTCTGATGATAAGTGTGCACACCAATGCTGACCCCATGGCGGATCGAAACGGCGTTATAGGCGTCGACGATGTTGTTGATGGGGTACACGCCCTTGGCGATGAAACGCCGCAGCAGTTTTTCGTTGGCGCTGACGGTGTTTTCGTAGCCGAGCTTTTTGAGCTGCCTGGCAAACCCTTCATACACGATGTTCGAGTCCAGCTCATTGAGGCGCGATGCCACGTGGTTCAGGTTACTTTGCAACACGCCGACGAAACACTGGTCGTCCGAAACGGTGATGTCTTCTATAACGGCGGCGCACGCATTATTGATACCCAGCTCACAGGCCGATTTCTTGATGATCAAGCGACTGTGCATAACCTTAACCCCACAGTTTTTTTCGAAGGTTCGCGGTACTGACGTCCAGTTGCTGCGCGGAAGGATGCTGCAGCCAGAACAATCCCGGGCAGGTAGCGAAGTCGACGGTGATCGGCGTGGTATCGCTGGTGCTGATGAAGTAACGATGGCCGCAATAGGCCTCGTCCTCTTGCGCGCTTTGGATTACCTGCGGCGAGGGAGGGGCGAAAGTGCGGCGTTCGTCGGAGCAGAAGAACCCGATGCGGCCA
The DNA here is from genome assembly GCF_009764655.1 of Pseudomonas sp. PB105. Classification (NCBI taxonomy): domain Bacteria; kingdom Pseudomonadati; phylum Pseudomonadota; class Gammaproteobacteria; order Pseudomonadales; family Pseudomonadaceae; genus Pseudomonas; species Pseudomonas sp. PB105. The sequence continues at coordinate 197,597 of NZ_RWIO01000026.1, read as the reverse complement.
TGGCTGATCTGGCTGACAGCATCGGCCTGGGGCTTTGGTTGGTCCAGATAGCTGTCAATCGCCAGTGACAGCAGGTCGGGGTGATACACCTGTTGAAACAGCAGGGGGGCAATACCGCCGTGCAGCCGGCCGCCGGCCTCAATCATCACCGGGCCAGCGTCAGACCAGATGATTTCCATGTGAATCGGCCCGACCTGGACGCCCAGGGCTGCCGCCGCCTGGCGGGCGTAGTCGGTCAGTGGTCGCAGCTCCGCTGCCTGGGGGTTAAGGGTGTCCAGACTTTCGTAGACAAACTTGCTGCCGTTTTTATGGATCTTGGTGTACTTGCACACCGTAGCAATGATGTATTCGCCGTCGAAAGCGACCATATCCACCACATACTCCGGGCCAGAAATGAATGGCTGTACGATAAACCCGAGGTTGATTTCCCCCAGGTCGTTTTTCTGCTTCCAGGCCGCATTGTTCAATGCGGTCTCAACTCCGCCTCTGCCCTGGGCAAACACCACGCCTTCGGTGGCGGCTGAATTCAGCGGTTTGACGACGTAGGGGGCTGTTTCCTCCAGCGTGTCGACCACCTTGCGAATATGGCTCTGTGAACTCAGCAGTTGTGACTCTATGTTCGCCAGCCCGTGGTGTTTGAGCGCTTGTTGCATGGAGAATTTGTTACGGCGCAAATCACTGGTGACGTGGCTGTTACCCTTGATGCGCAGCACTTTCGTGAGGTAATCGGTGAGGTAGATCGCGGTTTCGCAGCCTGCGATCACGGCGTGCAGTGACAGGCTTTCCAGGTCGACCAGCAGGCTCTCTTCCCAGTGGTAAAGGTCCTCGAAGTCTTCTCTGATCAGGTCATCGGTGAAGTGTTTGGGCAAGGTGTCGGTCGATATCACGGCATAGCACTTCACCCCCTGGGCCTTGAGCAGGCGCGCATAGAGTTTGCCCGTGGAGAATGGGTCAACAATCAGTACGGTTTTCACGTTGTGCAATCCTTATTCCGTGGTGGCGGCAGGCGAGGCGGCGGGGGTCAGGTTCCATGCCAGTACGGCAGTGGCCAGCAGGCCGGCGGAAACGATCATCAACAGGCGTGCGCCTTCGAGTCCGAGGAACCCCGAGGTGGTAAAGAACGTCAGGATCATTGGCGCCGAGCCACTGACCAGCAGGTAGTAGAGCGAGCTTTTTGCGGCGATCACGTCGGCTACCCGGGCGTTGGGCGCCGATTCGATCAGGGTTTTACGCAGCTGGATCCGCAGGCTGTTGATGCAGAAGCCCAGCAGGAACGCAGCGGCCATCATCACGTAGAGGTGCTGGAAGTAGACGATTGCCACGTCCGCCAATATCACCAGCGCGATGGCCCCGTAGCTGTTGAGCTTGATGCGCGGCAACACGGCGGCACTGAAAGCCCCCAGGCCCGCCAGGCCACTGGCGACGCCAAACAGGGTCGCGTTCCAATCATTGAGCTTTTGGAAAACGATCGGCACCAGGCTGTTGAACGCGCCGATATGGAAACCGATCATGCTCAGCACAATGATCAGAATGTAGAGGTTGCGCGGCAAGTCCAGCGGCGCGGCGCTGGTGGCGGCTGCGGTCTGGTCGGCGGCTCCGGCGCTGGGGCTGTCGGCCACCAGATAGACGCCGGCCAATGACACAATTGCCGCCAGGCTGATGATCTGCAGCGTCTGGTTGACCGAGAACACATCCACGATCAAGCCGCCGAGAAGCGCGCCGCCGAAGGCGCCGATCTGGATGGAGGTTTGCATCAACCGTGCGCAGGTGTCGCTGTCGGTGAGGCCGGCCAGCACCAGCTTGGTGTTTTTCGATTCCAGGGTGCTGATGGTGAAGTAGTCGGTGACGCCCACCACAAACGCGATCGCCAGAAAGCCGATCGGCAGCATGGCGGCTTGGGTAAACGACAGCCCCAGTACGGCGGCAAAAGCAGCCAGGCGAATGTACAGCAGCCGTTTCAGGCTCAGCTCAATCGTGAAGAACTTGCCGATGTACTGTTCGCATAAATAGGGCACTACGGTCGCCACGCACAAGGTGGCGCCTACCAGGAACGTCGAGCCGGTGGTCTCCAGGCCGAACCAGACCATCGCGATCACAATCGCCATGTCGAGGCCGGTGAAGAGGGTCACGATTGAATAGAACGCGGTCAATGTCGATTTAGTCTTCATGGGCTTCATCCGTCGTAACGGGAGAGTTTAAGCAGCGGCACGCACCGTTCGGTGTCGCCGACCACGGTGCTGATCTGGTTTCTGACGCGCACGGTGGGCAGCGCCTTCTTTTCCAGGTTGCAGACCTTGTAGGCGTTGTCGTGCCAGGGGCAGATCACGCTTTGGCCGTCGCCCGTCATTTCGCCCATGTGCAGCGGCCCGCCACGATGGGGGCACGCCGTGGGCAGCAATTGCGTCGAATACGCATGACGCTTCAGAAAGTAGGTTCTGTCCTCCACGGCCACGTAATGGGCGTGGGTGATATTCAGGCTGATGGCTTTCATTGGGTGGCCCATTCAGATGGCGGTGACGGTGTACGTGCAGGACGGGCTGACGATGCGCGTGCCATGGAGCATTCCCTTGGGAATCACCACGCCTTCGCCGGCAGTCAGGCGCAGGGTCAGTTCGGGGCTGGCGACAAACTCCAACTCGCCGGATTCGACCCAGAACAGCTCGTCATTGGGGTGGGTGTGCAGCACCGAGAGTTCGTGTTCCGCTTCGGTGATTGTCAGGTCCACCGGCTTGAGACCCTGCAGGGCCGTGGCCTTGGCGCGGTGTTCATCTATCTCGTCATGCCATTTGATATGGGCATACATTTCTTCGTCGGCGAGGTCCTGAAGGAGCTTGAACTCTTCAAAGCCACGGATGAGGTCGGGGATGATCTTGGTGCCGAACTGCTTGATCATGGGAATGATCAGGCGCTGGAGGGCCATTCTGCCGTGGTGCACATCGATGTGAGCATGCTCATCGAAATAGGCCGTGGAGACCTGGCCGTCGAAGAGGGTCTTGATCGCGCGTGACTGGTGCTTGGTCGTCAGCGCCAGCGTGGCTTCGGTGTAGTACATGGCGCCGATGTACCGAAACAGCTCGCCATGGTTGGCCGATACATAGTGGAAATAGTTGGTGAGTGACAGCGACGCCGGCGTGTAGAACTGCCAGTAGTGGTGCACGTGATGCGACATGTCCATGTCCTGGAGCATGTCTTCAAAGATGGTGCTGTGCTTCTTCTTGTCAACGCCGTAGCCGTATTCGTCGATCAGGATCTTGAACAACTCGCTGGTGTACAGGCCGCAGTTGCCCAACACGTTGCGCGCCATGGCCGAGGCTTCGCTGAGGAAGTCTCCCGCGCATTGGGTCATGAAAAACCGGGCGGCACGCTGGGGGTGGCGACTGGTGGTGAGTACTTCATGCAGTTTTGACTCGGCCTGGGCCACGTCATCCAGGACTTTATCGGTGTGGGCGATAAACGAGTCCAGGCACCAAGGGCCATTGATGTGCACTTCTTCCTTGAGCCAGTTGTATAAGTAGTGTTCCAGTAAGGGGCGGATTTTTTTGCCACTGGCGGCGTGCTGGGGATCATAGAATTGTTTGAATGCCTTGAAGTCGAGTTCCAAGGGCGGCTTGGGTAAGAAGACTAAGTCTTGCTCGTAGATATTCAATAACAAGCGTTGCGCCAACAGATGTTGACTGTTTGAAAGTTGGTCGCTGGTCAGGCTGGTGGTGATGATTGCATCGGTCACGTCCTGCGGCCTGGAAGGGCGCTGGTAGGGACTTTGGGTATAAAAGTCGCGAGGTTGAGCAAAGGCAGCAGCGCCACAATAGTGGGTCAACGCTTCGGCATTCGAAGTTAATACAAAGTCTGCCGCATTATCAGAAAGCTGAGTTGTCCATAACATGAGGATGGCCTTTATCTGGCGTTGTTTGATGGCCAGATGCTAAGGCGTTGGTTTTTTTTAAAACAGATTAGAAATAGTGCGCGCAAGTAGTGAAATTCACTAAAGGCGTAGGAAGAAATTTCCTTTATTGGTCCTGTCAGTTGATTATTCGGCGGCAGCGGCTACACATAGTTGCCGGCTTTACCGGGATACTGGTCCGGCGAGGCGCTCATTTGCGCCTCGCCGGTTTCACTACTGCAGGGCTGGTGAGACCTGGGAGGTGGGCGTCAATGCCAGTATCCCGTTACGCAGATCGGTGCCACTAGGCTGCTGATACAGGCTCAGTCCAAATTCCGGCAACACTGCCAACAGGTAATCGAAGATGTCGCCCTGGATCCGCTCGTAATCCGCCCACGCCGTGGTGCGGGTAAAGCAGTAGATCTCCAGCGGCACGCCTTGGGCGGTGGTTTGCATCTGGCGCACCATGCACGTCATGTTCGGCTGGATGTCCGGATGGCTTTTCAGGTAGGCCAGGGCATAGGCACGGAAGGTGCCGAGGTTGGTCATGCGGCGGCGGTTGGCCAGCAGTTGCGCGCTATGGCCCTGGGCTTCGTTCCAGGCCTTGAGTTCGGCCTGCTTGCGCCCGATGTAGTCGGTGAGCAGGTGCACCTGAGTCATGCGCACCTCTTCGTCATCGCGCAGGAAGCGCACGCCGCTGGCGTCGATGAACAGGCTGCGCTTGATCCGACGCCCACCGGAAGCCTGCATGCCGCGCCAGTTCTTGAACGACTCGGACATCAGGCGCCAGGTAGGAATCGAGACGATGGTCTTGTCGAAGTTTTGCACCTTGACCGTGTGCAGGGTGATATCCACCACGTCGCCGTCGGCGCCGACCTGGGGCATTTCGATCCAGTCACCAACCCGCAACATGTCGTTGCTGGTGAGTTGCACACTGGCGACGAACGACAGCAGCGTGTCCTTGTACACCAACAGGATGACCGCCGACATCGCACCCAGGCCCGACAGCAGCAACAGCGGCGAACGGTCGATCAAGGTAGCGACGATGATGATCGCGCCGAACACGAACAGCACCATCTTCGCCAACTGTACGTAACCCTTGATCGAGCGGGTGCGCGCATGTTCGGTGCGGGCATAGATGTCCAGCAGGGCGTTGAGCAGGGCGCTCATGGCCAGGACCAGGAACAGGATGGAGATGGCCAGTGCCACGTTGCCGATAAACAGGATCGCGGTTTTGCTCAGGGCCGGCACCAGGTACAGGCCGAACTGGATCACCAGGGATGGCGTCATCTGCGCCAGGCGATGGAAGACTTTGTTGTGCCGCAGGTCATTGAGCCAGTGCAGCGCCGGTTGGCGGCCGAGCAATTTGACGGCGTGCAGGATGAGGTATCGCGCTATCCGTCCCAGCAGCAGGGCGACCACCAGCAACACCAGGAAACCGAGGCTGGCATGCAGCAACGGGTGTTCGTCGAGGGCGCCCCAGAGGTCTTGGACGTTGAGCCAGAGCTGTTTGATATCCATGGGTGAAACCGATTCCTCTGTAAGACAACACGGGGCGATTAGAGCATCTAAGTGCGACAAAGTTGGCGTCACGGACAAAAGCCCTAACAAAAAAGCAGCTGATTAGCGCCGTTCGCGTAAAGAAACTCGGTTTGGGCGCCCGAAACCGTTACCCTATGCAGCTGATATTTTGTAATTCTTCGAGGTAGCACCCGTGTTTTCCCAATTCGCCCTGCACGAACGCCTGCTCAAAGCCGTGGCCGAGCTTAAATTTGTCGAGCCTACGCCTGTGCAAGCAGCGGCCATCCCGCTCGCGCTCGAAGGGCGTGACCTGCGGGTGACGGCTCAAACCGGTAGCGGCAAGACCGCCGCTTTCGTCCTGCCGGTTCTGAATCGTCTGATCGGCCCGGCCAAAGTCCGTGTGAGTATCAAGACCCTGATCCTGCTGCCAACCCGCGAGCTGGCGCAGCAGACCTTGAAGGAAGTGGAGCGTTTCTCGCAGTTCACCTTCATCAAGTCCGGCATCATCACGGGTGGTGAAGACTTCAAGGTCCAGGCCGCCATGCTGCGCAAGGTGCCGGACATCCTGATCGGCACCCCGGGCCGCATGATCGAGCAACTCAACGCCGGCAACCTCGACCTCAAGGAAGTCGAAGTGCTGGTGCTCGACGAAGCCGACCGCATGCTCGACATGGGCTTTGCCGACGATGTGCAGCGTCTGGTCGCCGAATGCGTCAACCGTCAGCAGACCATGCTGTTCTCCGCCACCACCGGGGGTTCGACCCTTCGTGAGATGGTCGCCAAGGTGCTGAACAACCCGGAGCACCTGCAGGTCAACAACGTCAGCGACCTGAACGCGACTACGCGCCAGCAGATCGTCATGGCTGACCACAATGTGCACAAAGAGCAGATCCTGAACTGGCTGCTGGCCAACGAGACCTACCAGAAGGCCATCGTGTTCACCAACACCCGTGCTGCGGCTGACCGCATCTACGGTCGCTTGGTGGCCCAGGACTACAAAGCGTTTGTCCTGCACGGTGAGAAAGACCAGAAGGACCGCAAGCTGGCCATCGACCGCCTCAAGGCCGGCGGCGTGAAAATCCTGGTTGCTACCGATGTAGCTGCCCGCGGCCTGGACGTCGATGGCCTGGACATGGTGATCAACTTCGACATGCCACGCAGCGGCGACGAGTACGTGCACCGTATCGGCCGTACCGGGCGTGCCGGCAACGATGGCCTGGCCATCTCGCTGATCTGCCATGGCGACTGGAACCTGATGTCGAGCATCGAACGCTACCTCAAGCAGTCTTTCGAGCGCCGCACCATCAAGGAAGTCAAAGGCACCTACACCGGGCCGAAGAAGGTCAAGGCGTCCGGCAAGGCCGTTGGCGTGAAGAAGAAAAAGACCGACGCCAAGGGCGACAAGAAGAAAACCGGCGCCAAGTCGCCGACCAAGCGCAAGATCGCCAACCGTCCGAAGACCGACAACCTGTCGCTCGTCAGCAAAGACGGCATGGCCCCGCTCAAGCGCCGCAAACCAGAAGCACCGGCCGCCGAATAAGCCGGGGCTGATGTGAAAAAACCGGACGTCGTCCGGTTTTTTTATGCCTTCAATTTTTCGCTTTTGCGGCAGCTTCTCTCAGCTCTTCAAGACGGGCGTCGATCAACTGGCACTTGTCAGGGAATTCGGCGCTCTCGGTGTCCAGGTCCATCTTCTGCAGCTCTTCGTTCATCTCTTTGGCTTTGCTGGGGTTCTGTTCGGTGAGCTTGGCGACTTGCGTGGCTAACTGCTCCCGTTTGGCCGTGGCCTCGTCGGGCGTGCAGGCCCAGGCGGGCAGGGCGGTTAGCAGGGTGGCGGCGATGGCCAGATTTCTCAGGGTATTCATGGTTCGAACCTCCTTGGCAATGATGTGCGGTTGAGGGGGCGAACGTCTGGAAAGTTCAGAGAAATGACGCCCGTCCGATGGGCTGAACGGCGGATGACGATACGAGTCACACCTTTTGACGGGACACTTTTGCATGCCCGCAGGAGGAATCAGGATGACGACTTACAACTGGGATTTGATCGAGCGTTTGCTGCACGAAGTGCAGAATGGCGAAGGCAGCTTTGCCCCGCGTAAATACGCCGAACAGGAAGCGGCCGAGAAGGCCACGGCGGGCCAGGACACTGGCAATCTGGATGCGTTGAAAAAGACTGCGGCAGATTATGAAGCGCTGCTGTTCAAACGCGGCTTTATTGAATCGCGCCCCGAGGAAGAGGGCGGCAATGGCGAGAATTTCATTCTCACGCCGCTGGGTGCCCAACTGCTGGCGCTGATCGACAGCTCCATTCCCGGCAACGATCATCCGCGCCAGGTACTGGATGAGCAGGACGATGCGCTTGATCCTGCGACCTTCGCTGAAGTGGCCTCCAAGGCGCAGATCGCCTGAACAGGCAAGCCCCCCACACATTAGTTCGCAGCGGCCTTGAGGCATTTGAGTGCCTTGAAGTCGCTGCGTACGCCGTCGATTTTCTGCGTGAGTTTCAAGCGTTGCTGCGGCGTACTTTCCGCCATCACGTCGACAATCAGGCTGCGCGCCGCGGCTTCGGTCTGGGTGTAAGCCGCACGATATTGCGGGGTCCACAGGCTTTCGCGGTCCACCAGCAATTGCTGCATTTTCTTCGGGAAGTCGGTGCTGTGGCGTTGCTGCACGGCGTCGATAAATTGCGCCTGCCAATGGGCGCGGTTGCCGATCCATTCCTGATTCTGCTCGCCCAGGGCGATGGACCAGGCTGTGACACGATTCTGCTGACTGGTGCTCAGCGGGCCCATCCAGGTGTCCAGGCGTTTATTCATGCGCTCGGCGCGGTCCTTGATTTGCTGAGCCAGCGGCGGCTTCAGGTAATCGTCCTGGCGTTTGCGCAGGTCCTTGGCCAGGGCGTCGTTCATTTCCTTGACCTGTTGTTCATCCAATCCCTGGAGCAGTTCAATGGCCGAGGGGGTGATCTCACGGGCGATTTCAGCAATGGCTTGTTCGGCTTCGGCGGTACGCATCTTAAGCGCCGCGTCGGTGACCTGGTTGTCGTCGACCATCTGTTGCAAGCGATCGAGCCAATCCAGGTAACCGGGCAACTGTGTGGTGCAGTGCCAGGCCAGGTGCTCCTTGAGTTTGTCGTTGAACCAGCTCTTCTGCCCGGCGTTCATGTCCAGGTAGTCATTGAGGGTCCAGGGGATGATCACGTCCAGGTTGCGATAGGCCAGCCCCACGCGATTGCAGCCGGCGAGTGCCAGGCTCAGGGTCAGGAGTACCACCAGCAGTTTGAGCCGATGCAGCATGGGCGTGTCCTTGGGCAGAGAGAGTCAATGCATGTGAACCCGCGTCGGGCGCGACAGTTCAGCCCATCAATAAAACGACCGCACGGCCTTCAAGGTCAACAGCCCGTCGCATTGCGAATTGTGTCCGGAGTACGCCGAGCAATCGCCGCCGCTGAGGCTGGAGTCGCTGTAGATCAGGTCCAGGTCGATGCCCTTCCAGGCACGGGAGAATTGCACCGACCAGTCGCTGAAACTGCTGATGGTGCCGCCGTCTACCGAAGCCGGCGTGCCCAACTGATGAGTGGTGTACTTCATGCTCACGCCGATGCCGAAGGGCTGGGTGCCGCCGAGATCGGCAAAGATTGTGCTGTCCTGGCGGTCCGGGTCGTTGCTGAAAGAGGCGCCGAAGCGATTGCCCAACAGGTTCAGGCCGCCATAGAACTCCTGGCTGTCGAGGGGGCTGAGCTTGGGGTAGCTGTAGTGGATCAAGCCGACTTCATAGCCGAGCGTCTGGTCGAAGGGGTGTTTAAAGCCCATGTAGGAATCGACTTCGAGGGTGCTTGCCGAGGACAGACCCATGTTGGGCGAGAATTGGCCGAAGTACAGGCCACTGTCGTGGCTGAGGTCCAGGCCGCCGTGGAAAGAATCGCTACCCGGTGAGGTCGGCTTGACCAGGCCCTGGGCCATGCTGCGGCTGGGGGTAGTGCCCAATTTCAGGTCGAAGTCGCCCAATTCGCGCTGGAAGATCTGCGCTTCGGCAAGAGGGCAAGCCACTAATGTGCTGACCAGAAAAATGCAGGACTTGAGCATGCTTCACTCCATGAAAAGCGAGGAGCAGTAATGGAGAACATCGGGCAGATGCCCGCGCTAGACGTGTGCAAGGATACCGGCGAATGTCAGGCGATGAGGCCCGTTCGTCGATTAGCGCACTATTGAATGTTAGGGGAGGGTACTTCGGGCTCTAGTCCTAGCGCCTTGAAGGCAAGACGCTTAGGGACCAGGTGTGCTGCGCGGTATTACTTTTTACCCAGGCTGATCTGCTTGGACGGGCCGAAAGTCTGGCCGCTCACGCCCTTGGCAATTTGCTGGATTTCACCACCGGATTTGAGGAACGCAGCGATTTGGCTGTTGATCGATTCGCTGGTTTCAACGGCGGGAGCTGGCTTTGCTTTGCTGTTGGATGCTTTTACGCGCATGGCGGCCACTAACCTGTAGAAAATTAACTTGGCCAGGCATCGTACAGGAAATACTTGACAATTGCTTGGCAAATATCCCCTGGGAATAAGTGCCGCAGCTGGAAATAAACGAAGTTCATCGTTGAAATTAGCCCGTAACTTGCTGTTTTGGCTGCAAACCCTGGGGCGAAGCAGCGCTGGCGCAGGAGTAAAATCCAGCCAAATGATCGGACGAGCGGAGCGATGCCCTTTGGAAGCCTCACCCGCCTGTGATTTTTCAGGCGCGCGCGCGTGGCGCACGCAACTCGGGTAGAATGCCGCCCACGCAATGAGGGTATTGGAAATGGCTCTAGTCGGGCGCTACAACAGCTTACAAGTGGTAAAACACACTAACTTCGGTTTGTACCTGGATGGTGCGCAAGATGGCGAAATCCTCTTGCCTAATCGGTATATCCCCAAAGATATTCCCAGTGAAGATGAAGACTGGCTTAACGTTTTCATTTACCTGGACAGCGATGACAAACTTATCGCCACTACCGAGAAACCCAAAGTTCAAGTCGGCGAATTCGCCAGTTTGAAAGTGGTGGAAGTCAACAGCATTGGTGTATTCCTCGATTGGGGTTTGCCAAAAGACCTGTTGTTGCCGTACTCGGAAGAAAAACGCCAGATGACTGCCGGTGAATATTGCGTGGTGCACGTCTACCTCGACAAGCACACCAAGCGCATCACCGCCACCGCACGTCTTGATCGCTACCTGGACAAGACCCCGGCCAACTACGTCGTAGGCCAGGAAGTCGACCTGCTGGTGGCCGAAGCCACTGACATGGGCTTCAAGGCGATCATCAACAACAAGCACTGGGGCCTGATTCACAAGAACGAGGTGTTCAAGTTCCTGCGCCCGGGCAAGGAAGAAAAAGGCTTCATCAAAGAGATCCGCGCCGATGGCAACATCAGCCTGAGCCTGCAACCGGTTGGCCAGGAAGCGGCCTCCAGCCTCAACTCGAAGATTCTCGCCAAGTTGCGCGAAAACAACGGCACATTGCCGGTCAGCGATAAAAGCGACCCGACCGTAATCAGCAATTTGTTCGGCGTGAGCAAGGGCAACTTCAAGAAGGCTATTGGTGCGCTCTACAAGCAAGGTCAGATTGTGATCCATGCGGATCGTATTGAACTTAGCTGAGTAGGTTTTGCTCTTCTGTAGGAGCAATGGGCTCCTACAGAGGTTGCGTCGATGTCCAAGAAGTCTGTGTTTGCTTACCTCGCCACCTTGCTTGCTTTCCTGGTGCTCGACGGCCTGTGGCTCGGTGTCCTTATGGGCCCCACCTACAAATCCCTGCTGGGTCCGCTGATGCTTGATCAGCCCCGCCTATTGCCCGCAGTGCTGTTCTATCTCCTGTATGTCCTCGGTTGTGTGGTGTTCGTGGTCTTGCCCAGCATCAGTTGGCAGCGCGCGGCGCGTATGGGGGCGTTGCTGGGGCTTGTGGCCTATGGCACCTACGACCTGAGCAACTGGGCCACGCTGCAAGGCTGGTCTGCTGGATTGGCGCTGATGGACATGGCCTGGGGTAGCTTTTTGACGGCGGTGTGCTGCACGGTTGGGCACCTGTGTGCACATCGGGTGCACCGATGATTGTGTACAGGATTTATGTGCACCGTTGCTGAGCGTGGTCCCCGCTACGAAGGTACCTTCATCTCCTTTGAAACGCCGTTGTAGAGGGATTGTGTGCCATTGGCACGTATTCTGCTGACTGTCTCGTATACAAAACTTGCCGCCTTCCGTATGCACCCCTGCGACGGAAGCGCAGGCCGGTATGACGAGGAGCCCAGCGATGACCGAACAATTGCCCAAAGGCTATAGCCCACGCCTGTATAACCAGGATCTGGGCCCGCTGCCGCAGAAGTGGAACTGGTACAACATCTTCGCCTTCTGGATGAGTGACGTGCACAGCGTTGGCGGGTATGTATTCGCCGCCAGTCTGTTTGCTCTGGGGCTGGCCAGTTGGCAGGTGTTGATCGCCTTGCTCGCCGGTATTTGCATCGTGCAACTGATCGCCAATCTGGTGGCCAAGCCGAGCCAACAGGCCGCCGTTCCTTACCCAGTGATCTGCCGGCTCGCCTTTGGTGTCTTTGGCGCGAATATTCCTGCGGTGATTCGCGGTCTTATCGCCGTGGCCTGGTATGGGATTCAGACCTACCTGGCGTCCAGCGCGCTGATCATTGTGGTTTTACGATTCTTCCCACAGATGGCGGTGTATGCAGAGCCGCATTTCGCCGGGCTGTCCTACCTGGGCTGGTTTGGTTTCCTCAGCTTATGGGTGCTGCAAGCGGCAGTTTTCTGGGCCGGCATGGAGTCCATCCGCCGCTTTATTGATTGGGCGGGGCCGGTCGTCTATGCGGTGATGTTTGCCCTGGCCGGTTGGATCGTCTGGAAGGCGGGCTGGTCGAACATCAGCTTTACCCTGGCGGAAAAATCCCTGTCGGGCTGGCAAGCGTTCGGCCAAGTGATCGTGGCCACTGCGCTCGTGGTGTCGTACTTTTCGGGACCAACCCTGAATTTCGGCGATTTCAGCCGCTACTGCCGCAGCATGCAGGATGTGCGACGCGGAAACTTCTGGGGCCTGCCAGTAAATTTCCTGGCGTTCTCCCTGGTGACCGTAGTGATCGTCTCGGGCACGTTGCCGGTGTTTGGCGAGATGCTCCACGATCCGATTGCCACGGTGTCGCGTATCGACAACAACATGGCCGTGCTGCTGGGTGCGTTTGCCTTTGTGACCGCGACCATCGGTATCAATATCGTCGCCAACTTCGTGTCCCCGGCGTTTGACTTCGCCAACGTCGCACCGAGCAAAATCAGCTGGCGCGCCGGTGGCATGATCGCGGCGGTCGCCTCGATCTTTATCACCCCGTGGAACCTGTTCAACAACCCGCTGATGATCCACTACACCCTGGATATTCTCGCGGCGTTTATCGGGCCGCTGTTCGGGATCCTGCTGGTGGATTTCTACCTGATCAAAAAACAGAAGATCGACGTGGATGCACTGTTCGATGACAGCCCAAGTGGCCGCTATTACTTCGACGGTGGCGTGAACTGGACAGCGGTCAAGGCCCTGGTGCCCGCGACACTGGTGGGCGTCGCGATCACCTTCACCCCGGCGTTGCAGGGCATGGCCAACTTCGCCTGGTTTACCGGCTGCTTCCTGGGAGGGCTGTTTTTCCTGGTGCTGGCACGGCGCGAGCAGGTGCGCACGCAAGCGCCGCTGGTTGCCGGCTGACCAATATTGCTCCCGCCAGTAACAGGCCTGTGCCGGCAATGACCAATGCCGGTCGCAGCCCACCGCTGAGGTGGCTGCTCACCGACGCCAGCAAGGGCCCGCTCAATTGGCCGATGGCAAAGCTGGCGGTCAGCAGCCCGGTACTGCGCTGATAGCCGTCGGGTGCCACCTCCCGCATGCGCGCCATTACGAGCTGCATGCAGGCCAGGAATGGTCCGCCGCACAACAGAACCCCCAGCGCCAACCCCCAACCATTACCCAGCAAGCAGGCGAACACCCCGGCCGTTTGCAGCCAGAGGGTGGTCATCAGCCAGCGGCGGGTCGTGTCCGGGTCTTTGCGACGCAAGGTCGCCACCCCCACTCCAACCGCTGCGAGCAGGCCGAAGCACGGCCAGAACAGATCGGCTTGCCAGGCGCCTTTGAATTGGGCGCTGGCCATCTGCGACAGGAAGGTTGCTGGAATGATGTAACCCAGTCCGAACAGGACATAAATCCAACACAGGTGCGTGATGCTGCCGTTACTGCCCGCGTCGTTATGGCTGGCGACAGGGGCGCTGGCGCAGGGCTGCGGCAAAAACGGCAGGATCGCGAGCAACATCACCAGTGCCACCGCGCCATAGACCAACCATAAGGTGGCGGAGTCTTGTCCCAGCAGGTTTGAGCCGAGCGCCAATAACCCGGTCAACAGAATCCCCAGGCCCGGCCCGGCAAATACCAGGGCGCCCAGACGCGGCCGTCCGGCGGCGAGTGCCAGTGGCTGGCTCAAACTGGTGATCATCACCAAGGCCCAGGCACTCGCCACACCCGTGCCAAAGCGCAACAGCAGGTGCGGCCAGAATGCGTGGGCCCAATACGATGCAAAGGTCAGCAACACACATAGCCACAGCCCGCCGTACAGACGACCGCGCACATGGCGATGGCCGCGGGCGAAAATCGAGTCTACGGCGCCCACGAAATAGCCCAGGTAATTGGCGGCGGCGATCAGACCGGCGTCGGTCAGGTCGACCTGCCCTTCGCTGAGCATATGGGGCATTTGCGGGGTGAGGGCGAAGCGGCCAATGCCCATGGCCATCATCAGGGCGATGGAGCTGGCGAGTAAGCGAATGAGGGGTGACATGGTCAGGTGTCCTGCTGAGAAACGAATGACCGTCAGCCTAAGGTGGATTGACTTTCTGTAAAATTGAATAATAGTGAGTAACTTGTTCAGTTTTGGAGAAAGGTATGGAGTTCAGTCAATTGCGGATTTTCCAGGCCGTGGCGCAAGAGGGCTCCATCACCCGTGCGGCAGAGCGCCTGCACCGCGTGCCGTCGAACCTGTCGACCCGTCTCAAGCAAATGGAAGAGCAACTCGGCGTAGAGCTGTTCGTGCGTGAACGCCAGCGCTTGCAGCTGTCTCCGGCAGGCAAGATATTGCTGGACTACAGCACTCGCCTGCTGGCACTGCACGACGAAGCCCACGGCGCGGTGCAAGGCGGGCAGCCGGCCGGTGATTTTGTGCTCGGCAGCATGTACAGCACCGGCGCGGTCCATCTGCCCAAGTTGCTGGCGCGTTATCACAAGGCTTATCCGATGGTGAATCTGCAGGTGCAGTCCGCACCCAGCGGTGAACTGCTGGAAGGTCTGATCACGGGACGCCTGGACGCCGCGTTTGTAGACGGCCCGCTGAGCATCGCCACACTGGACGGCGTGCAGTTATGCGAGGAAAAACTGGTGCTGATCTGCGAAGCCGAGCACCCACCCGTGCGTGGTCCGCAGGATGTTGCCGGCCGCTCGGTGTTCACGTTCCGACGCAGTTGTGCCTATCGCACACGCCTGGAAAGCTGGTTTTCCCACGGGCGCGTGGCCATGGGACGGGCGATTGAGATCGAATCCTATCAAGGCATGCTCGCTTGCGTGATCGCCGGTTCCGGGGTGGCATTGATGTCCCAATCCATGCTCGACAGCCTGCCGGGCAAGGACAGCGTGTCCGTTCATCCGCTGACCGGGCAATTTGCCACTGCGACCACCTGGCTGATGTGGCGAAAGGGTATGCTCGGCGCTAACCTCAATGCGTGGATTGATCTGCAGCAGCTCGGTCAGCCAGAGGTCATGAAAGACAGTCGCGCCATTGCTTGACCGGTTCGTCAGCATTTGGATGGATTTGGTAATAGTTCGTTGTGGTTTCGTTCAAGCAATACGTAGGACTTAGGGCTACTATCAATGTAGGAAAGGGCGACAGAACATGCGCCTACCAGCATTACCCTCAAAGGGGGCAAACCATGAAAGAGAAAATTCAAAACTGGCTCCATGATCTGGGTGTTGCACTGGGCTTGATCGAGCCTCCGCTGCAGCCGGTGCCGATTCGTACGGATGATGAGCAGCGGCGTCCACGTCGTAGGTAAGGCCCGGTCTTCCGACCGCAGCGGGTTTAAATGTGGGAGCGGGCTTGCTCGCGAATACGGTGTGTCAGTTGATGGTTAAGTTGACTGATAAACCGCATTCGCGAGCAAGCCCGCTCCCACATTTGCTTTGCATCAAACGAAAAAGCGGCTGCGATATCCAGCGTCGTGCCCGCTGACATATCCGTTTGTATTCTCTTCTCATCGCCTCTTGCGTATCAGTCTTTGTATTAGCTATCGGAATCGGACTACCGTGTTGTCAGAATTATCTGGCTTATTTTATTTTTAATCTAAGCGTAGGTTGAATTTTATTAGGAATAGATATGTATCTTTTACGTTTCTGTAATTTCCTAAAGAGGGCAGATGTATGAGTTAATTCAAAATCGCTGGAGACAAAGTTATGATGCGCTCGCCCATCCCGCCAGTTGCCGCCTCACTTATCGCCATTGCTGAACATGTTTTGCATATCGCACCTGTATCGAGAGCCTGGAAGGCAACCGCACCCAGCAATGTTGTTTTTATTCCCCCATCATTAACCAAGCAAGCTCTGCTCATACAGATCGCATTACTGCGTCCGTCAACCCTCATAGTCGGCGACCAATCCATTGATGGAGATGTTATCGAGCAATGGCGTGTATCCCACCCATTTGGAGACCTCTGTTTGATCCGAAGAGGTACAAGCCTGGATAAGATACGGATAGATCTATGCGAATCCAACGGTATCCGAGTGGTCAATACGCCCGGGGTCAACGCACCGCATGTTGCAACTTATATTCTGTACTGGCTGACACTGGCCAATGGTTCCGTCCCCCATGACATCAGTGTGCTGGGATACGGCAATGTGGGCAAAGAGTTGGTCAAGCGGTTACTTGATCGAGACCCGGATGTTCGGATTAAAGTGTTGAGTCCACGCGGCCGCGCGCCGGATCCTACCGGAATAGCGTCTACCGATGGTCGAGTGTCATTTGTGACGGACTGGTTCGAGGCGCTGCAGGGTGCCAGTGCTGTCGCCATCTGTTTATCCCTGAACGATGAGTCCACCCATCGTATCGACCAGGCCCTCATTCAGTGTATGCGTAGAGATGCCCGTCTAATATGCGTCGCCAAACCAGACGTGTTCAGCGACGATGCTTTACAGGCCCTCTCAGAGGCTGAAGACATCCAATTGGTCTTGGATTACGGGCCTACAACATTGGACGCGTTTCGCATGCGTACCCATGCGCTCGGTTGTAGTGTCACCACTTGGCGCAGACCAGCGACGCTGACTGTGCAGGCGGCAACCGGCGAAGACTGCCATTGCGATCTTGATTATGCTGTTTCTGTTCAACTGAGTTTGATGGCCTTGCGCGGCCTTGTCAGGCGTAAACTTGCACACTCATTGGCGATTCCTTCCCTGCATGCGGATACCGATGCGCCGCATGTATCGATTATCGGCAGAGGGATTAACGGTCTGCTCCAGGCTGTGATTTGTCGTTTGGCGAATTATCAGGTCACCGTCTATGGGGGAAGTCGGGAGAGTGATGGTGCCAGTCATAAGCGTGTGAACATGCGCCATCTGTCAGCGACGGAGACGACTGCAAAGCCGCTACATAACGACTATCTACTTTCCGGAAATCAATGTCTTGCAGTTGAATGCAACCGCGCCGGCATTGAGTTGTTTGAAAAACTCCTGGCTGACAACCCGTCGCTGGCGCAATTCGCGCGAGCGCGGGTTGTACGCTGTTACAGGGAAGACGCGAGTGACGTAGCGGCTGCGATATGTGAGCAACGCGACATCGAAAACAGGCCGTGGCCTAGTGGCAAAACTAAGGGTGAATTCGCAGAAATCAGTCAGCAACAGTTTCTGGCGCGTTATGGCGTCCCAGGAATAAGTCGAGCAATTGAGGTATCAGGCTACGATGTCGAATTTATCCATCTAATGGATGAAATAGAGGCGCTGCTGCAGCGCTCGGGGGTTCAGTTCCATATTCAGCATCTGAGTTCAGTCGAGATTGCTGAGCTGAGCAGAGAACACTTCGTCATCACTGCTATGGGCATAGAGGAGCCAGAAGTTATTCCGATCATCGGCTGGTTTTTCAAGCTGCGCGCTGTGGGTAATGAAGGTGCCGAAATGCGTGGTCTCAAGCTGCAATACGATCTGCCAATTGGCGTCATGAACTGCCGCTTGGACGGTGACTGTATTCTTGTCTCCGGTGGTCAGGTTCCGCCTGATTCTACGCCGGAGTACAAGGAGCAAATCCTGGCAGCGTGTCTGGCCGCTGTTTCTCTGCACTTTCCAATGTCTTACCGCAGCGCAATCGAAAATGGCGATTTGCGCATAGTCGAATGTGCCAGGCCTGGTACCTCAGATGGACTATCGATTGTTTATTGGGCCGCCCACCATCAAATCGCCGCCGGTGGCACCTATGCCGCGGGTACAACCCAAGGACTGGTCTGGGCCTCCCTGGTCCAGGAAATCATTCAGGCGAACCAAAACCTGTCCGTTGAGCGATAAAAAAACGGGCGCGACATCCGACGTCGCGCCCGCTGAAGAAACCGTTTCAATGCTGTTGGACGTCAAGCCACCCGAGTCGCCACCGCCTCCGGCCGACGCGACAGCAAGCTCACCAGCACAAAACTCACCAACCCAACCGCCAGGCTGTAGTAAATCGGTGTGTTCGCATCCAGCCCATCCTTGAACATGAACACCAACGCCGTCACAAAACCCAATGTCATGGAGGTAATTGCCCCCGCCGTGGTGGCGCGCTTCCAGAAGATCGCCCCGATCAACGGGATCAACATGCCGCCGACCAACAGGTTGTAGGCCAGGGTCAGCGCGCTGATCACATCGCTCACCACCAGTGCGATACCCAGCACTGCGATACCGGTCAGCATCGTGAACAGGCGGTTGATGTTGAGGCTCGACTGTTTTCCGCCACGCAAACGCGGCAGCAGGTCTTCGGTCAGCACGGTGGAGGCAGCCAGCAAGCCAGCGCTGGCGGTGGACATCATCGCCGCCAGTGCTGCGGCAATCACCAGGCCACGAATCCCGTCCGGCAGCGACATTTTAACGATGGCGGCAAATGCGTTGTTGACGTTGTCCAGGTCCGGAATCAACACATGGGCCGCCATGCCGATCAGCGCACAGGCCAGGCCATAGAGGATGCAGTAGAAACCGGCGAAGGTGCCCGCGTACTTGGCGACCTTTTCGTCACGGGCGGTGAACACCCGCTGCCAGATGTCCTGGCCGATCAGGATGCCGAAGAAGTAGATCATGAAGTAGGTGATGATGGTGTCCCAGCCGATCGCGGTGAAGCTGAAACTGGATGCCGGCAACTTGGCCACCAGTTCATCCCAGCCGCCGACGCGGTACAGGCAGATCGGCAGCAGGATAAACATCAGGCCGACGGTCTTGATCACGAATTGCACGATATCGGTAAGGGTCAGCGACCACATGCCGCCGATGGTCGAATACACCACCACCACGCCACCGCCCAGCAGCACCGAAATCCAGAAAGGCAGGCCGAACAGCACTTGCAGCACGGTGCCGATGGCCAGGATCGAAGTCACGCCAATCATCAGCGCGTAGGCCAACATGATCACCGCGCTGGCCTGGCGGGCCATGGGGTTGTAGCGTTTTTCCAGGACCTGGGTGACGGTGAAGATCTTCAACTTGAGCAGCGGCTTGGCCAGGAACAGGTTCAGCGCAATGATCCCCATGCCCAGCGCGGCACACAGCCAGAAGCCGGAGATGCCATGCACGTAGCCCAGGCGCACGGTGCCGACGGTGGACGCACCGCCCAATACCGTGGCGGCCATGGTGCCCATGTACAGCGTCGGGCCCAGGTTGCGACCGGCCACCAGGTAGTCTTCGTGGGTCTTGGCGCGGCGCATGCCGTAATAGCCGAGCACGAGCATGCCGGCGGCGTAGATGAGTACGACGAATAAATCCAAAGCCATGACGGCGAGTCTCCGATTATTTTTTATTGTGCTGAAGGCACTTGCAGTGCAGAAGGAGCTTGCAGCGGCGAGGGCGCTTGCTGTGGCGAGGTGCCATAGACGGCCGCCGGTTCCGGAAACAGCCGCAGCAACGTCAGGTACACCACCGACGCCAACCCCAACGTCACCGGCAAGCTGATATCAATGCCCTGCGCCAAATTGCCCAGCGGCCCCACAAACTGCCCTGGCAAATTGACGAAGCACAGCCCCACCAGCGCACTCGGAATCCATGCCCCCAGCCCGCGCCAGTTCCAGCCATGGCTGAACCAGTAGCGCCCGCCGGTTTCACCGCGGGTGAACACTTGCAGGTCATCCGGGCAGTAGAAACCGCGACGCACGATCAGGCCGATGATCATCATCACCATCCACGGTGTGGTGCAGGTGATGATCAGCACGGCGAAGGTCGACACGCTCTGCACCAGGTTGGCGGCGAAACGTCCGATAAAGATGAAGGCAATCGACATCACCCCAATCAGCAACGTCGCCTTTACCCGTGAGAGCAAGCGCGGGAACACGCTGGACATGTCCAGCCCCGTGCCATACAGCGAGGTCGTGCCGGTGGACATGCCGCCGATCACCGCGATCAGGCACACCGGCAGGAAGAACCAGGTCGGCGCCACCGCCAGCAAGCCGCCGACGTAGTTGTTGGCCGCGATATAGTCCGGCGCCTTGATCGCCACGATGGTCGCGGTGGCCAGGCCGAACAGGAACGGGATCAGGGTGGCGATCTGAGCCGCGACCACCGCCAGCATGATGCGCATTTTCGGCGTCTCACGTGGAATGTAGCGCGACCAGTCGCCGAGGAATGCGCCGAAGGAAATCGGGTTGCTCATGGCTACCAGCGCTGCGCCGATAAACGCCGCCCAGAAGCCGGTCTGGCCCATGGCGACGCTGCCCGCGAAGTGGCTGTCGAAGGCTGGCGCGAACGCGAAGATCCCCAGCAAAAACAGCAGGCTGGCCGCCCACACCGCAATGCGATTGACCCACAGCATGAAGCGAAAACCGTAGATGCACACCGTCAGGACGAGCAGGGCGAACAGGCCATAGGCCAAGCCCAGGGTCAGGTCAGTTTCCGGCAGGCCTATCAGACGTTTCGCACCACCTACCAACGCATCGCCTGAACTCCACACCGACAGTGAGAAGAAGGCAATCGCCGTCAGCAATGACAAAAACGAACCGACAATCCGCCCGTGCACGCCAAAGTGCGCCCCGGAAGACACCGCGTTGTTAGTGCCATTGATCGGCCCGAACAGGCCCATGGGCGCCAGGATCACAGCACCCACCAGCACGCCCAGCACAATCGCCCAGACACCGGCCTGGAACGACAAGCCAAACAGCACCGGGAACGAGCCCAGTACGGCAGTGGCAAAGGTGTTGGCACCGCCGAAGATCAGGCGGAACAGATCCTTGGGGCTGGCGGTACGCTCGTGGTCGGGGATCTGTTCGACCCCGTTGGTTTCAATCTTGCGAATACTGTTTTGGTTGTTTTTATTATTCATGATCAGCTCCGATCACATTGGCTAAGGGGGCGGCAGCCCTTCCGGCACAGCGGACAAATGTTCGTGACAGGCCAGCCACAGGCCTTCTTGTTGTTCTGTGCGTAGCCCTTGCCTTTTGAAGACAATGGTCTCGCGTTCCTGGCTAGAGAATTGCTCCCCGTTCATGCGCAGCTCGGTGGCCACGTCATGCACAAATATCGCCACGTCACCCTGCAGGCTGACAAAGGCATTACTCGACGTACACGACAGCACCTCGAATCCCTCGTCCGCGCGCCAGCTGTCCCACAACGCCTGGTAGGCATCGCGACTGAGCAGCGGCTGGGGGAGGGTGTAGAACACAAAGCTGGCGTCGGCCGTGAACGCGCCGAAATAGGCGGCGCGATCATTGCGGGCGAAGGCCGCCACCAGCTCGGCGGCGGCTTGCAACACCGCTTGCGTGCTCATCAGCGATGCGCCACGCCGGGCAGTACGCAGAGCATCTCGTACAGCAGGTTGGCGCCGAGCAGTGAGGTGTTGCCGGTGGTGTCATAGGGCGGTGAAACTTCTACCAGATCACAACCAATCAGGTCGAGGCCCTGGCAGCCCCGGATGATCTCGATCGCCTGGATGGTGGTCAGCCCGCCGATTTCCGGGGTACCGGTGCCGGGTGCCCAAGCCGGGTCGATGCCGTCGATGTCGAAGCTCAGGTAAACCGGGCCGCCGCCAACTTTCTCACGCACTTCGGCCATCAATGGCGCGAGGGAGTGATGCCAGCATTCTTCAGCCTGGACCACACGGAAACCCTGTTTGCGGCTCCAGTTGAAGTCTTCGGCGGTGTAGCCCTGAGCGCGCAGGCCAATCTGCACCACGCGGTCGCAATCGAGCAGGCCTTCTTCCACGGCGCGGCGGAAGGTGGTGCCGTGGGCGATTTTCTCGCCGAACATATGGTCGTTGACGTCAGCGTGGGCATCGATGTGCACGAGCCCGACTTTGCCGTGTTTCTTGTGGATCGCCCGCAGGATCGGCAGGGTGATGGTGTGGTCACCGCCCAAGGTCATGGGGACCACGTTGTGTTCGAGGATCTCGTCGTAGGCTTCTTCGATGATGCGCACGGCGTCGAGCAGGTTGAAGGTATTGATCGCCACGTCGCCGATGTCGGCCACCGACAGCGAGTCGAACGGTGCGGCGCCGGTGGCCATGTTGTACGGGCGGATCATCACCGACTCAGCGCGGATCTCACGCGGCCCGAAGCGGGTGCCGGCGCGCAGCGAGGTGCCGATGTCCAGGGGCACGCCGACAAAGGCGGCGTCCAGGCCCTTGGCCGATTGCAGGTGGGGAAGACGCATCATGGTGGCGATGCCGGCGAAGCGCGGCATTTCGTTGCCGCCCAGTGGTTGGTGGAAAATCTTGTCCACGGGATTGCCTCATCGTTGTTTTGTTTATTAGAGGCCGATTCTGCGAAAAGCCCGTGGCGGGAAGAATCGGCAGGGGCAAATACTTAGTTCAGATTTTTCTAAACTAATGCCTGGGGTAAACTGCGTTCAAATGTGGGAGGGGGCAAGCCCCCTCCCACAGGATTTTGTGTATGCCTCTGGAGACCTCATGGCCAACGCCTTGCCCGACCTGAAACTCCTGCGCATCTTCGTCAGCGTCGTGCGGCACCAGGGGTTTGCCAATGCGCAGCACGAACTCAACCTGTCCACGTCGGCCATCAGCACGTATATGAGTCAGTTGGAGTCGGCGTTGGGCCTGGTGCTGTGCCATCGCGGGCGTGGTGGCTTCAGTCTCACCAGCAAGGGCGAGTTGTTCCATCAGGAAACCCTGCGTCTATTAGCCGAGCTGGAAGGCTTCGAGCAATACGCCGCCGCACTCAAAGGCGAGCTGCGCGGCACCCTCAAGCTCGGCGTGCTCGACTCCACCGTCAGCGACAAGGCCTTGCCGTTCGCCGAAGTGATTGGCGCCTACAGCCTGGAACACCCGGCGGTGCACCTTCATTTATCGGTGATGAGCCCTTACGAGCTGCAGCTAGGTGTGCAGGACAATCGCCTGGACCTGGCCATCGGCGCCTTCTCCAATCGCATGAGCGGGCTGATCTACATGCCGCTGTACCGCGAGCAGCACTGGTTGTATTGCAGCACGCGGCACCCGTTGTTCAATGAACGGCGCATCCCGGAACAAGTGATCACCCAGCAACGCATGGTCGGACGCGGCTACTGGAGCCAGGCGGAACTGGCGCGCCACGGTTTCAAGCACAGTGCCGCCACGGTGGAAAGTATGGAGGCGCAACTGATCCTCGTGCTCTCCGGCGCCTATATCGGCTACCTGCCGGAGCATTACGCCCAGGCCTGGGCCGACAAGGGCGATCTGCGCGTGCTGCTACCGGCCACCTTTGGTTACCAGGCGCCGTTCTCGATGATCATGCGCCGTGGCCGCAGCCGCGAGCCGCTGATCCAGACCTTCCGCGATTTGCTCAAAGCCCAGCTCAACCAGGCCTGATAAACCATGTCCAGACCCCAATGTTCCCGTTGCCTCAGGCCCGTCACCCATTGCCTGTGCCCGCTGATCCCCAGCCTCGACAGCCGCACCCGCGTGTTGCTGCTGCAGCACCCGAGCGAGGTCAACCATGCGCTCAACACGGCGCGGTTGGCGGCGTTGGGCTTGAACAATGCACAGTTGGTGGTGGGTGAGGTGTTTGATGATTTGGCGACATTATTGAACCCGCCGGGTTATCAGGCGCGCCTGCTGTTCCCCGCCGACGACGCGCAGCCGCTGCAGGCCTATGTGCCCGGGGAGCAGCCTCTGTTGTTGGTGGTACCCGATGGCACCTGGCGCAAGGCGCGCAAGTTGCTGCACCTCAATCCGTTACTGGCGGCGTTGCCACGGGTGACCTTGGCCGACGGCGGTGTATCGCGCTATCGGCTGCGCAAGGCACCCGGGCCGGGGGCCTTGTCGACCATTGAAGCCATCGTGCAGGCGTTGCAGGTATTGGAAGCACCATTGTCATTCGAGCCGTTGCTCAAACCCTTTGAAGCGTTGATCGAAGGGCAGATTGCGGCGATGGGGGATGAGGTCTTCCATAAAAATCATGGCGACGGTCGGCCTGGCTAGCAGGTTCATCGAGGTGCGGCGATCGGGGGCAAGCCCCCTCCCACATTTGACTGTATTCACAATTCAAGGGTGGGAGGGGGCTTGCCCCCGATAGGGCCCCCCCAGTCACCTTATTCCTTTAAGCCATAAGCACCGCACTTTGCGTGATATGGCCCGCCGGCCTTTCCCGGTATGATGTGCGCCCCGCAGTCTGGATTGCGAATACGCCATGACCTTGCAGTACCCTACAATCGCCGATTGCGTCGGCAACACGCCCCTGGTCCGCTTGCAACGCATGGCGGGTGAAACCAGCAATACCCTGTTGCTCAAGCTCGAAGGGAACAACCCCGCAGGCTCGGTCAAGGACCGCCCGGCGCTGTCGATGATCACCCGTGCCGAATTGCGCGGGCAGATCAAGCCTGGCGACACCTTGATCGAAGCCACCTCGGGTAACACCGGGATCGCCCTGGCCATGGCCGCTGCGATCAAGGGTTACAAGATGGTGTTGATCATGCCCGACAACGGCAGCGCCGAGCGCAAGGCGGCCATGACCGCCTATGGCGCCGAGCTGGTGCTGGTGACCCAGGAAGAAGGCATGGAAGGCGCTCGCGATCTTGCTGAGCGCATGGCCGCCGAAGGCCGTGGCCAGGTGCTGGACCAGTTCGCCAATGGGGACAACCCCGAGGCGCACTACACCAGCACCGGCCCGGAGATCTGGCGCCAGACCCAAGGCACCATTACCCATTTCGTCAGCTCCATGGGCACCACCGGCACCATCATGGGCAACTCGCGCTACCTCAAGGAGCAGAACCCGGCGATCCAGATCGTCGGCCTGCAACCGATGGAAGGCTCGGCTATCCCTGGCATTCGTCGCTGGCCCGAAGAGTATCTGCCGAAGATCTACAACGCCACGCGCGTGGATCGCATCATCGACATGGCCCAGCGCGAAGCCGAAGACACCACCCGCCGCCTGGCCCGTGAAGAAGGCATCTTCTGCGGCGTGTCCTCCGGCGGCGCCGTGGCCGGTATGTTGCGTTTGTCCAAGGAAGTGGAAAACGCGGTGATCGTCGCGATCATCTGTGACCGAGGCGACCGTTACCTGTCGACCGGCATTTTCGACGAACCCAACTGATGGCCAAGCACGAGAGAGGCCTGCGCTTCCAACCGACGGGCGGCAGCCGGGCCCCACAGATCCCCGTGGGCAAGAAGCAGCGCCTGACCATCGAGCGCCTGGCCAATGACGGCCGTGGCATCGTGTTCTTTGAAGGCCGCACCTGGTTCGTCAATGGCGCGCTGGCTGGCGAAGAAGTCGAAGCGCGGGTGCTGGGCGCCCACGGCAAAGTGGTCGAGGCCCGCACCGAGCGGGTGTTCAAGGCCAGCGCCCTGCGCCGCCCGGCGCCCTGCGCCCACGTTGGCCGCTGCGGCGGTTGCAGCGTGCAGCACTTGCCCCACAACGAACAACTTGCCCTGAAACAGCGCATGCTCGCCGAGCAACTGTCCCGTGTGGCCGGTGTCGAACCGCAAGAGTGGGCCACGCCGTTAAGCGGCCCCGAGTTCGGTTACCGACGCCGTGCCCGCGTGGCCGTGCGCTGGGATGCCAAGGCGAAAAAACTCGAGGTGGGTTTCCGCGCAGTGGCCAGCCAGGACATCGTCGCCATCGACGATTGCCCGGTGCTGGTACAGGCCTTGCAACCGATCATGCAGCGTCTGCCGAACATGCTGCGGCGTCTGAGCAAGCCTCAGGCACTGGGGCATGTGGAGTTGTTCAGTGGCTCGTCCGTCGCCGTGTTGCTGCGGCACATGGCGCCGTTGTCGGAAGCGGACCTGCTGATCCTGAAAGAATTCTGCAGTTTCCATGAAGCCCAATTGTGGCTGCATGGCGAAGGCCAGCCGGAACCGGTTGAGCCCGATCAGTCACTTGGGTTTCGATTGGACGCCTGGGACCTGGCGCTGGCGTATCGACCAGGGGATTTTGTCCAGGTCAACGCCGGGGTCAACGAGGCGATGGTTGCCCAGGCCCTGGACTGGCTGGCGCCGCAGCCCGATGAACGGGTGCTGGACCTGTTTTGTGGGCTGGGCAACTTTGCCCTGCCACTGGCAAAACAGGCGCGAGAAGTGGTGGCGGTGGAAGGTGTGCAGACCATGGTGGACCGGGCCGCACAGAACGCTATCAGCAACAATTTGCATAATGCGCAGTTTTTTCAGGCCGATTTGTCCCAGCCTTTGACTGACGCAGATTGGGCCAAACAGGGCTTTTCTGCGGTACTCTTGGATCCACCCCGCGATGGTGCCCAAGAGGTTGTGCGCAAGCTCGCCACCCTGGGGGCCAAGCGCCTGGTGTATGTGTCCTGCAACCCGGCGACGCTGGCGCGGGACACGGTTGAGTTGGTCAAGCAAGGCTACCGGCTAAAACGTGCCGGGATCCTCGACATGTTTCCGCAGACAGCGCATGTCGAGGCCATGGCGTTATTTGAAGCGGGCTAGGATGCCCGTTTAATCCGACTGGCCTGCATTCTCCAAGGCCGTGATCTGCCAGGGAGTTTGCAGCAAAAGGTCGGCATGATTTTTGGCGCATCCAAGGTGCGTCGTAGGGAAGGTAAGCAAGATGGTACAGGTGAGAGCACACCAGCCGATCAACACTGACGGCAGTATCAACCTGGAGGCATGGCTGGATCATGCCATCAGTGTCGACCCGGCACTGGACCGTGAAGCCTTGAAAGCAGCCTGCGAGTTCGCTCGCGAGTCTGAGCAACAAGACAATGCGGCCAAGAACCTGTGGGCCGAAGGCACTTCCAGCTTTCGCACCGGGTTGGAGATCGCCGAGATCCTTGCCGATCTCAAGCTGGACCAGGATTCGCTGATCGCCGCCGTGCTCTATCGCGGCGTGCGTGAAGGGCACATCCAGTTGCCGACCGTCAGCCAGCGTTTCGGCGCGGTGGTAGCCAAACTGATCGACGGCGTGCTGCGTATGGCCGCCATCAGCGCCAGCCTCAGCCCGCGCCAGTCCATGGTGCTGGGCACCCAGGGCCAGGTCGAGAACCTGCGCAAGATGCTGGTCGCCATGGTCGACGACGTGCGCGTCGCTCTGATCAAACTGGCCGAACGCACCTGCGCAATCCGTGCTGTGAAAACCGCCGACGACGAGAAACGCAACCGCGTCGCCCGCGAAGTCTTTGACATCTACGCGCCGTTGGCCCACCGCCTGGGCATCGGTCATATCAAATGGGAGTTGGAGGACTTGTCCTTCCGCTACCTGGAACCTGATCAATACAAACAGATTGCCACGTTGCTGCATGAGCGGCGGCTCGACCGTGAGCGCTTTATCAGCGACGTGATGGGCCAGCTGCGCGCCGAGTTGCAGGCCACCGGTGTCGACGCCGACATCAGCGGCCGCGCCAAGCACATCTATTCCATCTGGCGCAAAATGCAGCGCAAGGGCCTGGCCTTCAGCCAGATCTATGACGTGCGTGCGGTGCGCGTGCTGGTGCCGGAAATGCGCGACTGCTACACCGCGCTGGGCATCGTCCACACCCTGTGGCGGCACATTCCCAAGGAGTTCGACGACTACATCGCGAACCCCAAGGAAAACGGCTATCGCTCGCTGCACACAGCGGTGATCGGCCCCGAGGGCAAGGTGCTCGAAGTGCAGATCCGCACCCATGCCATGCACGAAGAAGCAGAGCTGGGCGTGTGCGCGCACTGGCGCTACAAGGGCACCGACGTCAAGGCCGGGTCCAACCAGTACGAAGAGAAAATCTCCTGGCTGCGCCAAGTGCTGGAATGGCACGAAGAACTCGGCGACATCGGCGGCCTGGCCGAGCAACTGCGGGTGGATATCGAGCCGGACCGGGTCTACATCTTCACCCCCGACGGCCACGCCATCGACTTGCCCAAAGGCTCCACGCCCCTGGACTTCGCCTACCGCGTGCACACTGAGATCGGCCACAACTGCCGTGGCGCCAAGATCAACGGGCGCATCGTGCCGCTCAACTACAGCCTGCAGACCGGTGAACAGGTCGAGATCATCACCAGCAAGCACGGCACGCCGAGCCGCGACTGGCTGAACCCGAACCTGGGCTACATCACCACCTCGCGGGCGCGGGCGAAGATCGTCCATTGGTTCAAGTTGCAGGCGCGGGACCAGAACGTCGCTGCCGGCAAGACCCTGCTCGAACGCGAACTGGGCCGCCTGGGCCTGCCTCAGGTGGACTTCGACAAGCTGGCCGAAAAAGCCAACATGAAGATCGCCGAAGACATGTTTGCTGCCCTCGGGGCTGGCGACCTGCGCCTGGCGCAGTTGGTCAACCTGGCCCAGCAACTGGTCGAGCCGGAACGCGGCAACGAACAGCTTGAGCTGATCCCGCGCAAAGCCACCGGCTATAAGCCCGGCAAGCGCGGCGATATCCAGATCCAGGGCGTGGGCAACCTGCTGACGCAAATCGCCGGTTGCTGCCAACCGTTGCCCGGGGACGCCATCGTCGGCTACATCACCCAAGGCCGTGGCGTCAGCATTCACCGCCAGGACTGCGCCTCGGTGCTGCAACTGGGCGGGCGCGAGCCGGAGCGGATTATCCAGGTCAGTTGGGGCCCGGTGCCGGTGCTCACCTACCCGGTGGACATCATCATCCGCGCCTACGACCGTTCCGGCTTGCTGCGAGACGTGTCGCAAGTGCTGCTCAACGAGCGGATCAACGTGCTGGCGGTCAACACCCGCTCGAACAAAGAGGACAACACCGCATTGATGTCCCTGACCATCGAGATTCCGGGATTGGACGCATTGGGCCGGTTGCTGGGGCGGATTTCCCAGCTGCCGAACATCATCGAGACACGGCGTAACCGCACACCATGATGTATTCGCTGGAAGACCTGCTGCACTTGATGAGCCGCCTGCGGGACCCGAAATACGGGTGCCCGTGGGACATCAAGCAAACCTACGCGACCATCGTCCCGCACACGCTGGAAGAAGCGTATGAAGTGGCTGACGCCATCGAGCGCGGCGACTTCGATCACCTGCAAGGTGAGCTGGGCGACTTGTTGTTCCAGGTGGTGTATTACAGCCAGCTGGCGCGGGAAGAAGGGCGTTTCGAATTTGCCGGAGTGATCGACAGCATCACGCGCAAGCTGATCCGACGCCATCCTCACGTGTTTCCCAGCGGCGATCTGTACGCGCCGCTGGATACCCCGCAGTTGAGCGAAGAGCAGGTCAAGGAACGCTGGGAGCAGATCAAAGCCGAGGAGCGCGCGGAAAAATCCGACGCGCCGGAGCAACTGTCCCTGCTCGATGATGTGCCCACCGCGCTGCCGTCCTTATCCCGTGCCGCCAAGTTGCAAAAGCGCGCCAGCCAGGTTGGTTTCGACTGGCCATCGGCGTTGCCGGTGGTGGACAACGTGCGCGAAGAGCTGGATGAAGTGCTCGAAGCCATGGCCGATAACGACTCGGTGGCCATTGCCGATGAAGTCGGTGACCTGCTGTTTGCGGCGGTCAACCTGGCCCGTCACCTCAAGGTCGACCCGGAAACCGCGCTGCGTGGCGCCAATGCCAAGTTCGAACGACGTTTCCGATTTATCGAACAGGCATTGCGCGACACCCGTCGTCCCATAGAAGATTGCACCCTCGAAGAGTTGGACGCCCTGTGGGGCGAAGCCAAACGTCAGGAAAAGAATGTGTCCAGCTGCGGTTGAGCAGTTGCCTAAGTGAGTAAGCACCATGAGCCTTTCCCTTCGCGACCAGTTGCTCAAAGCAGGTCTGGTCAACCA
Source organism: Pseudomonas sp. PB105 (assembly GCF_009764655.1). NCBI lineage: Bacteria > Pseudomonadati > Pseudomonadota > Gammaproteobacteria > Pseudomonadales > Pseudomonadaceae > Pseudomonas > Pseudomonas sp. PB105. The sequence continues at coordinate 167,796 of NZ_RWIO01000026.1, read as the reverse complement.
AAAGCAGGCCAAACAGGTCGGCAAAGAGAAACAGAAGCAGCAGCGCCTGGTCCACAAAGGCCAGATCGAGGCGGATGACACCCAGGCTCGCCTGGCCATTGCGGCGCACGCCGAGAAGGTCAAGCGCGACCAGGAACTGAACCGCCAGCAGCAGGAGAAAGCCGAGGCCAAGGCCCGCACGGCCCAGGTCAAGCAATTGATCGAAACCTCGCGCCTGCCCAAGCTGACCACCGAGGACTACTACAACTTCGTGGATGACAAGAAGGTCAAGCGCCTGTCGGTCAACACGCTGATGCGCAACAAGCTGAGCAACGGCTCCCTGGCGATCGTGCACCACGGTGGCGGCTACGAGGTGATCCCGCGCGAAGCGGCGCTGAAGATCCAGGAGCGCGCACCGGAGCGTATCGTGCAGCTCAACATCCTCACCGAAAGCCAGGTGCCGGATGAAGACGATCCATACGCGGCCTACCAGATCCCGGATGATCTGATGTGGTAAGGCTGTAAAACAACAAACCCCGCACTTAACAGGCGGGGTTTTTGTTTGCAGGCACTCCAGCTGCTGTGTGGGGCCGGGTGCCTGCGGGATTTCAGTGTTTCAGGAGCTTTGTGCCTGGCGTTTCATCTCAAGCGATTCAAGCTCGTTTTTATAATTATGAGCATCGCTCTCGTTGTGAAACATGCCGACCAGCAGGTCTTGTTGGTGTACATCCCAGATGTGAATCCCATGGCCCAAGGCTTCGTGGGACATATGTTCGTCGTCGCGTTCAGTTACTTTTACAGTCATCTGCTTGCTCCAATCTCTGGTGGGTCTGCGGCAAGTCGTCGCAGGCCTTTTTTATACGATTTGTTAGCTTGCTAAGTAAACCGCTTTAGCGGTTTATGACAGAAGTTTCATGTTGATGTCAGGCTTTGAAGAAATGTACTAGCCCCTCCCACACTTGAGAATGCGGTCGAAGGTGGGAGGGGGCTTGCCCCCGATAGCGCCAGAAGCTTCAAGGCAAAACCACCAGGCGAAAAAAAGCCCCGCATTCAGCGAGGCTCCCGTTCAGCTCATCCGCGCAATCAGTTGCCTTTGACAGCCTTGCCGTCAACGGTACCGTCCTGCAGCATGATGTTGTACTCCTTGCCGTCAGTCTCAACCTGGCGCAGGGCAACCAGGATGCCGCCCTGGTCCTTGGCAAACCACATCTGGGTGATGCGCTTGCTTTGGGTCGGGTCACGCACGCGCTCGACCTTGATTGCGTCGATGGAGCCTACTTTGGTCTGGACCTTTTCCGGGCCGATCACGCGGAAGTCGTAGGTGTCGACGTCGGTGCCTTCCACCACGTTGTAGCTCATGCTCTTTTTGCCGGCCGCCACATCGCGTTGCAATGCCAGCTGGTAGGTCGACTTGTCGAGCATGCCGCTTTGCAGGGGCACGTTGATCGGGTCTTTGTTTTCAAAGCCGGTGACTTTCTTGGCGGTCTGGTCGAAGTCCAGGTTGATCTTCTTCGCCTTGCCCAGGCCGCCACGCTCGAAGCTGTAGCTCACGGGTTGCAGGGTGTCCTTGTCGAAACGGATCACGCTGGTTTCGGTCAGGCTGGCGATCATCATGGATGCCTTGAAATTCAAGGTCCATGCGCCGTTGTCATTCTTGGTCAGGCTGCGTTCAGCCGAACCACTCATGGGCAACTGTTTCCAGTCGGCGGTGTAGCTGACGGAGAAGGGGTGAAGGTCTGCCGCTTGCACGGCAGGCAAGGCGAACAGCGCAAAAGCGAAGAGCAAGGCGCGACGCATAAAATCTCCTAGGTTCGAATCAAGTGGCCGCTGGCCGCAAGTAACTGACCGTCCAATAATGCACCCTGGTCGCCGAGAATCAACCGCCCTTCGGCAAACCAGCGCACAGCCAGCGGGTAAATCCTGTGTTCCTGGGTATGAACCCGTTGCGCAAGTGTCTGCGCCGAGTCGTCAGACTCTACCGGAACCACTGCCTGTACGACCAGAGGCCCGCCATCGAGTTCCTCGGTCACAAAGTGCACGCTGCAACCATGCTCGCTGTCACCGGCGTCGAGGGCGCGCTGATGGGTGTGCATGCCTTTGTATTTGGGCAGCAGGGAAGGGTGGATATTGAGCAGGCGCCCGTCGTAATGCCGTACGAAATCAGCGCTGAGGATGCGCATGAAACCGGCCAGTACCACGAGTTTGGGGTTGAAGGCGTCGATGAGTTCGATCAAGGCGCTGTCGAAGGCCTCGCGTCCCTCGAAAGCCTTGTGATCCAGCGAGCGGGTATCGATACCCGCGTCCCTGGCGCGTTGCAGGCCGTAGGCGTCGCTGCGGTTGGAGATCACCGCCGCGATGCGCACCGGGCTGTCGCCGGTGCGCGTGCTGTCGATCAGGGCCTGCAAGTTACTGCCGGTGCCGGAGAGCAGCACCACGACATCACAGGTCTGGGACATTAATGAGCCTTGAGGTTCTTCAGTTCAACCTGGGCCGCGCCTTCGGCAGCGGTGGCGATCTGACCGATGACCCAAGGCTGCTCGCCGGCTTCACGCAGGACGTTCAGCGCGGTTTCCACGTGCTCTTGCGCCACGCAGATCACCATGCCCACGCCGCAGTTGAGCACGCGGTGCATTTCGGTTTCGTTGACGTTGCCTTTCTCTTGCAGCCAGTCGAAGACCGCAGGACGCTGCCAACTGGCCACGTCGACAATCGCCTGGGCGCCTTTTGGCAGCACGCGCGGGATGTTGTCCAGCAGGCCGCCGCCGGTGATGTGGGCCATGGCCTTCACCGCGCCGGTGTCCTTGATCAGCTTGAGCAGTGGCTTGACGTAGATGCGGGTCGGGGCCATCAGAAGGTCGGTCAGCGGCTTGCCGTCGAGTTGGATGTTCTCGATGTCGGCGCCGGACACTTCGATGATCTTGCGGATCAGCGAGTAGCCGTTGGAGTGCGGGCCGGAGGACGGCAGGGCGAGCAGGGCGTCGCCGGCAGCCACTTTGGAGCCGTCGATGATGTCGGCTTTCTCGACAACGCCAACGCAGAAACCGGCCAGGTCGTAGTCTTCGCCTTCGTACATGCCTGGCATCTCAGCGGTTTCACCGCCGACCAGGGAGCAACCCGACAGTTCGCAACCCGCGCCAATGCCGGTAACCACTTGGGTAGCGGTCTCGACGTTGAGCTTGCCGGTGGCGTAGTAGTCCAGGAAGAACAACGGCTCGGCGCCGCATACCACCAGGTCGTTGACGCACATGGCAACCAGGTCGATGCCGATGCTGTCGTGCTTGTTCAGGTTCAGCGCCAGGCGCAGCTTGGTGCCCACGCCGTCGGTGCCGGACACCAGAACAGGCTGCTTGTAGCCGGCCGGGATTTCGCAGAGGGCGCCAAAACCGCCCAGGCCGCCCATGACTTCGGGGCGCGCAGTGCGCTTGGCGACGCTCTTGATGCGTTCGACCAATGCTTCACCGGCGTCGATGTCTACACCGGCGTCCTTGTAGCTCAGGGAGGGTTGCTTGCTCATGATCCAGGCCTTTAGGGGGGATTCAGGGGTAACGACCGAGCGGGCAGGCGCTTTTGGTAAAAGGCCCGGCCGGGGACGGTCTGCGAAGGCGCGCGATTTTATCAGGCTTGAGGGGCAGCGGCCATCCTCGGGCCGACGGGCAGGGCCATATAGGTTAAAAAAATGCTAATCGCCTCAGCCGTGGCGCGTATTAAGGTATAGCCTTGAACCCGCTATCGTTATGACAGCATGAAAACTTACCAGGCCCCTGTGAATGTTTTGCCGGTCGCCGTGGTCACAGCCATGGCAAACCGAGTTCACGCGGTCTGTTCCAGCCGCTAAATTTGTCGTTCGGGAATCTTCCATGCGTCTGTGTAAATTCTTCTTTGTGGGCTGCTTGTCGTTGGTCAGCCTGGCGAGTCATGCCGAAACCCTCAATGGCCTGTATCAAGTACTTGAACCCGTCACCAGCCAATCGCCCCAAGAGCGCGATCAGGCGACCCAGCGCGCTGTGCAGACCCTGGTGATCCGCCTGACCGGCGACGCCAAGGCCGCCGATGGCGCAGGCCTGGCGGCGATTCGCAAGGATCCGCAGCAAATCATCACCCAGTACGGCTACGACGCCGGCCCGCCCGAGAGCCTGCAAGTGGACTTCGACCCCGTCACCACTGACCGTGCGCTGCGTGATGCGGGCCTGTCGATCTGGGGTAGCAATCGGCCGTCGATCCTCGGCTGGTGGCTGAACGACTCCACCGAAGGAAGTAGTCTGGTGGGGGATGGCCAGACCGTTGCCCAGGCGCTGCGGCGTGCCGCGCAACACCGTGGCTTGCCGTTGCGTCTGCCGTTGGGGGATCTGGATGAACAGGTCGTCGCCACGGCGCCGAACCTGGAGAGCGCTGACGCCACGCCGTTGCGCGCCGCGTCCGAGCGCTATGGCGCTGATGCCTTGCTCGCCGTGCACGCGCGTCAGGAAGGCAATCAATGGCAGGCCAAATGGCGTCTCTGGCTGGGTGAGAAGAGCGATCAGGGCACTGTGCAGGGCGCCGACACCGGCGCGGTCGCCGATGCCGTGATGCTGGCGGTCAGTCAAAAACTGGCACCGCGTTTTGCGGTCAAGCCGGGCGTGAGCACCGAACAATTGCTGGAGGTGCAGGGGATGACCCTGGAGCGTTATGCCGCGCTGGGTCATTTGCTGGAGCCGTTTGGTGGCCAGCCGCAGTGGGTGGATGGCAACCGCATTGTGTACCGGGTCAATGGCAGCGCCGATCAGTTGCGTACCCAGTTGAGCCTGGCCAAGTTGCAGGAGATTCCTGCGGGTGAGGCGCAGGCCGCGCAGCCGGTCGTTGAAGGCGCGCAACCGGCTGGCGCCCCTGAGCCTCAGGCACAACTGCGTTTTCGTTGGTAACAGTTCTTCCTTATATAGAAGCAATGGAGTGGTTTATGGCGGATACGCGTCGTTGGGTGTGGCTTGGCGGGATCGTCCTGCTGTGCGTTTTTGTGTTCTTGCTGCATTCGATCCTGACGCCGTTCCTGGTTGCCTTGTTGCTGGCCTATCTGTTCGATCCGGTGGTGGATCGCCTGGAAAAAGCCGGCCTGTCGCGGACCTTGGGCGTAGTGGCAGTGTTTGCGCTGTTCACCTTGATCATCACCGCGCTGGTGCTGGTGCTGGTGCCGATGCTGGCCAAACAACTGTTTCGCCTCTATGAGCTGGCGCCGCAGATGCTCGACTGGTTGCAGCACACGGCAATGCCGTGGGCCCAGGCCAAGTTGGGGCTGTCGGACGGTTTCTGGAAGTTCGACAAGGTCAAGGCGGCGATCAGCGAGCATATGGGGCAAACCACCGATATCGTCGGTGTGATCCTCAGTCAGGCCACGGCGTCGAGCCTGGCATTGATCGGCTGGTTGACCAACCTGGTGCTGATTCCGGTGGTTGCGTTCTACCTGCTGCGCGACTGGGACATCATGATGGCCAAGATTCGTAGCCTGCTGCCGCGTGATCGTGAGGAGCGCATCGTATCCCTGGCCGGTGAATGCCATGAAGTACTGGGTGCATTCGTGCGTGGCCAGTTGTTGGTGATGTTGGCCCTGGGGGTTATCTACGCCGCCGGCCTGATGGCCATCGGCCTGGAGCTGGGCCTGTTGATTGGCTTGATCGCTGGTCTGGCCGCCATTGTTCCCTATATGGGCTTTGTGATTGGTATCGGTGCGGCGCTGGTAGCTGGTCTGTTCCAATTTGGCGGCGACCTGTACCCGATGCTCGGGATTGTTGCGGTGTTCATGGTCGGCCAGGCCCTTGAAGGCATGGTGCTGACGCCGTTGCTGGTGGGGGATCGGATCGGGCTGCACCCGGTCGCGGTGATCTTTGCGATCCTGGCGGGCGGCGAGCTGTTTGGCTTTACTGGCATCTTGCTGGCATTGCCGGTGGCCGCGGTGATCATGGTGCTGGTGCGCCATATGCACGATCTGTACAAGGATTCGGATGTGTACACGGGCGTCGAAGACCCCGACCTGTAACCGCTGCGTCACAAACCCGGCTCCGGCCGGGTTTGTTGTTTATGGGGTGGTGGCGTCAAACAATCCGCGTAAAACCGGCAAGTTAACGCAAACCTTTGATTTTGCTTGTGGTCTGCTGCATTGTGCACCCGGCGTCACGGGTATAAACTTTGCAAACTTTACACAGAGGCCACTAGCGGTTCGATGGGAGCCGTTCAGTCAGCATGAAACCGATTCAGCTGCCCTTAGGTGTGCGTCTGCGTGATGACGCCACCTTTATCAATTACTACCCAGGCGCCAATGCCGCTGCACTCGGCTATGTCGAGCGGCTCTGCGAAGCCGACGCCGGGTGGACTGAAAGCCTGATCTATCTGTGGGGCAAGCACGGCGTGGGGCGTACTCACCTGTTGCAGGCCGCTTGCCTGCGCTTCGAGCAGATCGGCGAGCCGGCGGTGTACCTGCCCTTGGCTGAGTTGATGGATCGCGGCATCGGCATCTTCGATAACCTTGAGCAATACGAACTGGTGTGCCTGGATGACCTTCAGGCGATTGCCGGCAAGGCCGATTGGGAAGAGGCGCTGTTTCATCTGTTCAACCGCTTGCGTGACAGCGGTCGGCGTTTGTTGATCGCTGCCTCCACCTCGCCGCGCGAGTTGCCCGTCAAGCTGGCTGACCTCAAGTCGCGCCTGACCCTGGCGCTGATCTTCCAGATGCGCCCGCTGTCCGACGAAGATAAATTGCGCGCCCTGCAATTGCGTGCCTCCCGTCGCGGCCTGCACCTCACCGACGAAGTCGGGCACTTTATCCTCACCCGCGGCACTCGCAGCATGAGTGCGCTGTTCGACTTGCTCGAACAGCTCGATCAGGCCTCCTTGCAGGCCCAGCGCAAGCTGACCATCCCGTTCCTCAAGGAAACCCTAGGCTGGTAGCCAGCCCTTTGTTTTCAAGGGTTTTGGCAAATTCCAGGCGTCAGAAAACCCGCGTTTGGGCCGGTTTGGCCACGCGAAAGGCGTCTATAGGGTGTTAAGGGCTTAGATGTCATAGTCCAAACAAGAAGTCACATAGATCACGATTGAATTTGCAAATCGATGTGATAGAGGGCATAGTCTCGGCTTCTTTACACATCAGCCACGGTCGTGCCCATGCTAAATCGCTTCGCACCCCTCGTGCCTCTCGCACTCGTTACCCTGTTGTTTGGTTGCGCCTCCCACCCTCAACAGGTGGTTGAGCAGCAAAAGCCTCAACAACATGCCCAGGCAAAATTCGTTGCAGCGCAGTCTTCCACTGTCTATCAGGAAGCTCTTTATAAAGAAGAGCAGGCAACCGAGAAAGAACTGGCCGACTTCTCCGGCAACAAGCCTTATCAGCTTCCAGTTCTGGCCGACAGCATCCTCGAACGTGGCATGTCCCTGATCGGTACCCGTTACCGTTTCGGCGGTACCTCTGAAGCCGGTTTCGATTGCAGCGGTTTCATCGGTTATCTGTTTCGTGAAGAGGCTGGCATGAACCTGCCACGCTCCACTCGCGAAATGATCAACGTGAAAGCACCGTTGGTCGCGCGCAACAACCTCAAGCCCGGTGATCTGCTTTTCTTCAGTACTGCAGGTCGTGGTCGTGTCAGCCACGCCGGTATCTACCTGGGCGATAACCAGTTCATCCACTCCAGCAGCCGTCGCAGTGGCGGTGTTCGAGTCGACAGCCTGGGCGACAGCTACTGGAGCAAAACCTTCATCGAAGCCAAGCGTGCACTCGCCATGGCCCCGACGACAGTTACCGCTAGCAAGTAAACTTAAAGTGATACTTGAAGTTTGACGTGTAAGCGCTAGAATCCCTGGACATTGTTGTAATCCGTTCGCGCGAGCCTTGCTTGCGCGTTCTGGTTTTCAGCGTTCGGCAGCGAAAGCCGCATCCAGACCAGGATTGTTTTGCACATGTCGACGTCAGCCCGCCTTGTTCTCCTCGTGTGCGCCGCGCTGCTCAGCGCTTGCGCCAGCCGTCCACCGCCTGCTCCTGTCGCGGTCAAGCCCAAGCCGGTGTTCAACTACTCCACCCAGAATTTCTCACCTGCTGCCGAAGACGTGCTCTTCCGTGCGCTGGGCCTGGTCGGCACGCCTTATCGCTGGGGCGGCAACACGCCGGACTCGGGCTTTGATTGCAGCGGCCTGATCGGCTTTGTGTTTCGCGACGCCGCCGGGATTTCCCTGCCGCGCACCACCCGCGAACTGATCGTGATGCGCGCCCAGGACGTGAGCGAGCAGAACCTGCAAACCGGCGACCTGCTGTTCTTCGCCACCGGCGGTGGTTCGCAGGTCAGTCATGCCGGGATCTACGTGGGCGAAGGCCGTTTTGTCCATGCGCCGCAAACCGGCGGTACGGTGAAGCTGGATACCTTGTCCAAGGCGTATTGGCAGAATGCCTACCTGAGCGCCAAGCGTGTGTTGCCGGGGAATCTGGCGCGCAATCCTTAAAAACAGCTGCAAGCTTGAAGCTTGCAGCTAGCCCCTCAACCCACTAACCTTCGCCGCTTGTTCCAGGTGCTCTGTGACCCATGGGTCGACGGAGTGAAACAGGGAAGCCGGTGAGTGAGCGCGCTTGTACACAGCGCCGCCGCAATTCCGGCGCTGCCCCCGCAACGGTAAATGAGTCAAGACGCTGCTTTTGCCACTGTATCGCTCGCGATATGGGAAGGCGCAGCGTTGGCCTGTGTGCTCTCTATAAGAGCAGCGCCACTCATGAGCCCGGAGACCGGCCTGGATCATTCAACAGCATCACGGTGGGCGATGCTTGGCTGTCTGTTTTTTCTTTTTCCTGCCCGCCGTTTTTGTCCAGCCCCAACGGAGAGCTGCCATGACCGATACCCCCGACCGCGACGAACGCCACCTGGCGCGCATGCTGCGCAAAAAAGCCGTGATCGACGAGCGCATTGCCAATTCCCCCAACGAATGCGGCTTGCTGCTGGTACTTACCGGCAACGGCAAAGGCAAGAGCAGCTCGGCGTTTGGCATGCTCGCCCGCGCCATGGGCCATGGCATGCAGTGCGGCGTGGTGCAGTTCATCAAGGGGCGCAACAGCACAGGTGAGGAGTTGTTCTTCCGCCGCTTCCCCGAGCAAGTGCGCTTCCATGTCATGGGCGAAGGTTTTACCTGGGAAACCCAGGACCGCCAGCGCGATATCGCCGCCGCCGAAGCAGCCTGGGCGGTGTCCCGCGAGCTGCTGCAAGACCCATCCATCGGCCTGGTGGTGCTGGACGAACTGAACATCGCCCTCAAGCACGGCTACCTCGACCTGGACCAAGTGCTCAGCGACCTGCAAGCCCGCCCGCCGATGCAACACGTGGTGGTCACCGGCCGTGGCGCCAAGCCGGAACTGATCGAGATGGGCGACACCGTCACCGAAATGGGCATGCTCAAGCACGCATTCCAGGCCGGTATCAAGGCACAGAAGGGCGTCGAACTTTGAATCAGCCCCGTCATTGCCCAGCCGTATTGATCGCCGCACCGGCGTCCGGCCAGGGCAAAACCACCGTCACCGCTGCGCTGGCGCGTTTGCACCGCAACCTGGGGCGCAAGGTGCGTGTGTTCAAATGCGGCCCGGACTTCCTCGATCCGATGATCCATGAGCGCGCCAGCGGTGCACCGGTGTATCAATTGGACATGTGGATGGTGGGTGAACAGGAAAGTCGCCGCCTGCTGTGGGAAGCAGCGGGGGAGGCCGACCTGATCCTGATCGAAGGCGTGATGGGCCTGTTCGACGGCACGCCCTCCAGCGCCGACCTGGCGCGCCACTTCGGCGTGCCGGTGCTGGGCGTGATTGATGGCACCGCCATGGCCCAGACCTTTGGCGCCCTGGCACTGGGCCTGGCGCGCTACCAGCCGGATCTGCCATTCGCCGGCGTGCTGGCCAACCGCGTCGGCACGTTGCGCCATGCGCAGTTGCTTGAAGGCAGTCTCACCGAAGGCCTGCGCTGGTATGGCGCACTGTCCCGCGAGACCGGAATCGAGCTGCCGAGCCGTCATCTGGGTCTGGTGCAAGCCAGCGAACTGAATGACCTCGATGCACGCCTGGATGCCGCCGCCCAAGCCTTGGGCAGCAGTTGCGAAGTCGCCTTGCCGCCGCCCGTTACCTTCGCTGCGCCTGAAGTGATCGACGCCGAGCCGCTGTTGGCCGGTGTCCGCATTGCCGTGGCCCGCGACGAAGCCTTCGCCTTTACCTACGGCGCCAGCCTCGACCTGTTGCGGGCGATGGGCGCTGAACTGACGTTTTTCTCGCCGATCCATGACAGCGCGTTGCCTGACGCCGACAGTCTCTATCTGCCCGGCGGCTACCCTGAATTGCACCACCAGGCGCTGTCTGAAAATACCCCGATGCTCGACGCCATTCGCGCGCACCACGCGGCGGGCAAGCCGTTGCTTGCTGAGTGCGGCGGCATGCTCTACCTGCTGGACTCGCTCACCGACGTCGATGGCCACCGCGCCGAACTGCTTGGCTTGTTGCAGGGTGATGCGGTGATGCAGAAAAAATTGGCGGCACTGGCCCTGCAAAGTGTCGACTTGCCGGAAGGCACATTGCGCGGGCATACCTATCACCATTCGTTGACCACGACCGCGTGGGAACCGATTGCTCGCGGCCTGAGCCCCAATGGAGGACGCGGCGCCGAAGCGGTTTACCGGCAAGGGCGCATGACGGCTTCCTACGTGCACTTTTACTTTCCGTCGAACCCGCTTGCGGTGGCCGCATTGTTTTCACCTCTCACACGGGAATGCATCCGAAATGTGGGAGGGGCGGTGCGACGATTCGACTTGCACCCGATGAAGCCATGACCGACAACGCCTTCCCCGAGTCCGACCGCGATGCCGTCTACCGCGCTATCGCCGAGCGTCGCGACATGCGCCATTTCAGCGGCGGCACCGTCGCCCCAGAGTTGCTCCACCGCCTGCTCCAGGCCGCGCACCAGGCCCCAAGTGTGGGCCTGATGCAGCCGTGGCGTTTTATCCGCATCAGCAACCGTCACCTGCGCGGGGAGATCCAGCAACTGGTCGAAGAAGAACGTGTGCGCACCGCCGAGGCCCTCGGCGAGCGCTCCGACGAGTTTATGAAACTCAAGGTCGAGGGCATCAATGACTGTGCCGAAGTACTGGTGGCGGCGTTGATGGATGATCGCGAGCGGCATATCTTCGGCCGGCGCACCTTACCGGAAATGGACATGGCTTCGCTGTCCTGTGCGATCCAGAACCTGTGGCTGGCGGCCCGTGTGGAAGGCCTGGGCATGGGCTGGGTGTCGTTGTTCGAACCCCAGGCCCTGGCCAATCTGCTGGGCCTGCCGCCCGGCGCCAAACCCCTGGCCGTGTTGTGCCTGGGGCCGGTCGCCGAGTTCTATCCGGCACCGATGTTGCAGCTCGAAGGCTGGACCGAACCGCGTCCGCTGAGTGACATGTTGTATGAGAATACGTGGGGAGTGAGTCAATGAGTGTGGCCTTGCTGTGTGTCGCTGCAGTGGCGCTGGATGCGCTGTTGGGCGAGCCCAGGCGCTGGCATCCGCTGGTGGCGTTCGGCAATTTCGCCGGGCGCATCGAGCAGCGTTTCAACAGTGGTGGTCGTGGCTGGCGCAGCCACGGCGTGACCGCGTGGTTTATCGCCGTGGTGCCGTTGACCCTGCTGGCCACCGCGTTTTCGTGGGCGCCCTATATCGGTTGGGTGCTGGAGATCCTGGCGCTGTACTGCGCCCTCGGCATGCGCAGCCTCGGCGAACATGTAATCCCGGTGGCCCAGGCGTTGCGCAGCGATGACCTGGATGAAGCGCGCACACGGGTCAGCTACCTGGTGAGCCGCCAGACCAGCGAGTTGGACCGCACCGAAGTCGCCCGCGCCGCCACCGAGTCGGTGCTGGAAAACGGCAGCGACGCGGTGTTCGCCGCGATTTTCTGGTTTGTCGTCGCGGGCGTGCCGGGCGTGGTGCTCTACCGCCTAAGCAACACCCTCGACGCCATGTGGGGCTATCGCAATGAACGCTTCGAGCGCTTCGGCTGGGCCGCAGCGAAAATCGACGACGCGCTCAACTACATTCCTGCACGCCTGGTGGCGTTGACCTACGCCGTACTTGGCAACACCCGCCTGGCCCTCAAATGCTGGCGCACCCAGGGTCCGACCTGGGACAGCCCCAACGCCGGGCCTGTGATGGCTGCCGGCGCAGGCGCCTTGGGTGTTGAATTGGGCGGCGCTGCCATCTATCACGGCGAAGTGCACCAACGCCCGCAACTGGGCGAAGGCCCGGCGGCGGATGCCGATTCCATCGACCGAGGCTGGCAACTGGTGCAGCGCGGCGTATGGTTATGGCTGCTGATCCTATGTGCGGGGGCGCAATTCTATGCTTGAACACGGTGGCCGACTGCGCAAGGCGTCCATTCAATACGGGATCCCCGAGGCCGATTGGCTCGACCTGTCCAGCGGCCTCGCGCCCTGGCCCTGGCCGATCCCGGAGATTCCCCTGCGGGCCTGGGCGCGGTTGCCAGAGACGGACGACGGCTTGGAGCAGGCCGCCAGCGAATACTATGGTGCCGCGCATTTATTGCCGGTGGCCGGTTCCCAGGCGGCGATCCAGTTGCTGCCGCGCCTGCGCCGGTCCGGCAAGGTCGGCGTGCTGTCGCCGTGCTACGCCGAGCATGCCGAAGCCTGGCGCCGCGCCGGGTATGTGGTGCGCGAGGTGCAGGAGCAGGAAGTCGATTTCTTCCTCGATGGCCTCGACGTTCTGGTGGTGGTCAACCCCAACAATCCCACGGGCCAGAGCCTGACGCCCCAGCGCCTGCTGGACTGGCACACGCGGCTGGCCCAGCGTGGCGGCTGGCTGGTGGTGGACGAAGCGTTTATGGACGTGACGCCGGAGTTGAGCCTGGCGGGCCAGGCCCATCAGGTCGGCCTGATTGTGTTGCGTTCGTTCGGCAAGTTCTTCGGCCTGGCCGGTGTGCGTCTGGGCTTTGTGCTGGCCGAACGCAAGTTGCTCAAGTTACTTGCTGAACAGGTCGGCCCGTGGGCCGTCAGCGGGCCGACGCGGGTGCTGGGGCAGGTGTGTTTGCGCGACACCGCCGGGCATGCACGCCAGCGGGCGCGTTGCGTCGAGGCTGGCCAGCGTTTGTTCACACTGCTTGAGCACCACAGCTTTCAGCCCCAAGGCGGCTGCGCGTTATTCCAATGGCTGATCACACCCCACGCTGAACGCATGCACGAATTCATGGCCCAGCGCGGCATCCTGCTGCGGCTGTTCGTCCACGACAGCAGCCTGCGCTTCGGCCTGCCCGACACCGAAGCCGATTGGTTGCGCCTCGACGCCGCCCTGGCCGCCTATAAGGACGCTTCATGAGTACGCTGATGGTGCAGGGCACCACGTCCGACGCCGGTAAAAGTACCCTGGTGACTGCGCTGTGCCGCTGGCTGGTGCGCCAAGGCATCGCCGTGGCGCCCTTCAAACCCCAGAACATGGCGCTCAACAGTGCCGTGACGGCCGAAGGCGGCGAGATCGGCCGCGCCCAGGCGGTGCAGGCGCAAGCGGCCAACCTGGCGCCCCACACCGACATGAACCCGGTGCTGCTCAAGCCCAACAGCGACACTGGCTCCCAAGTGATCATCCATGGCCGCGCCGTGACCACCATGAACGCCGTGGCCTATCACGACTACAAAGCCATCGCCATGCAGGCGGTGCTCGCCTCCCACGCACGTTTGAGCCAAGCCTACCCGGTGGTGATGGTGGAAGGCGCGGGCTCCCCGGCAGAGATCAATCTGCGCGCCAACGACATCGCCAACATGGGCTTCGCCGAAGCGGTGGACTGCCCGGTGCTGCTGATCGCCGACATCAATCGCGGCGGTGTGTTTGCCCATCTGGTCGGCACCCTGGAGTTGCTTTCCCCCAGTGAACAGGCACGGGTCAAGGGCTTCATCATCAACCGCTTTCGTGGCGATATCGCGCTGCTGCAACCGGGTCTTGATTGGCTGGAAGCGCGCACCGGCAAGCCGGTGGTGGGTGTGTTGCCTTACGTGATGGACCTGCACCTGGAAGCCGAAGACGGTATTGACCAACGCCAGATCGACAAAGTGGCGCAGGTGCTCAAGGTGGTGGTGCCGGTATTGCCGCGCATCAGCAATCACACCGACTTTGACCCGTTGCGCCTGCATCCCCAGGTGGATTTGCAGTTTGTCGGGCCGGGTCAGGCGATCCCTGCTGCCGACCTGATTATCTTGCCGGGCTCCAAAAGTGTGCGCAGTGACTTGGCGTATCTGCGTGCCAATGGCTGGGATACGGCCGTGGCGCGGCACTTGCGCTATGGCGGCAAGGTGCTGGGGATTTGCGGCGGGTTGCAGATGTTGGGTGAGCAGGTGCATGACCCGCTGGGGTTGGAGGGGGGCGCCGGGTCTAGTGATGGGCTGGGGTTACTGGCGTTCAGCACGACCCTGGAAGAGGAGAAGCAGCTGCGCAATGTGCGTGGGCGCTTGGTGCTGGAGGATGCAGAGGTCAGTGGGTATGAGATTCATGCGGGGGTGACGTCGGGCGATGCGTTGTCTCATGCGGCAGTGAGGCTGGACGATGGGCGCAGTGATGGAGCTTTGAGTGCTGACGGGCAGATTCTCGGCACGTATCTGCACGGCTTGTTCGAGACCCCGGCGGCCTGCAGTGCGTTGCTGCGTTGGGCCGGGTTGCCGGATGTGCAGGAGGTGGACTACCACGCCCTGCGCGAGCGCGATATCGAGCGCCTGGCGGATCTGGTGGAGAACCACTTGGACACCGATTTGTTGCGCAAACTGTGTGGGGTTTAATGGTGTACACACGGTTCAAATGTGGGAGGGGGCTTGCCCCCGATAGCGGTCTTTCGGTGTACATATCCATTGCTGCGGTAACGGCCGCTTATGGTTCCGCTCTTACAGCGGCTCACTTTTGGAAAGGCCGGAAGCCGGCCCAGCCAAAAGTAAGCAAAAGGCCTTCGCCCCACCACTCGGCACCTCGCTCAGGCTCGGTGTGCCCGAACGCAGGCTTGAATCCGTGGGCCGCCGCGATGGGCCATCCATGGCCCAGCGCGGCTAACCCGGCGTCCTGCCGGGTTACCCACGGATTCAAGCCCGCGTTCGGCCAGCGTGGTTTACGGGGCGATCTCAGATCAAAAGCCAGATCAAGAGCGACTCGCTTCGCATCGTGGGTTGGTGGGTGGTTTGGTGGGTGGATTGGGGGTGTCTCATGCTTCAGCTGATTTTGGGCGGTGCTCGCTCGGGTAAGAGCCGACTGGCTGAGAGGCTTGCAGTTGATAGTGCGTTGCGGGTTATTTATATCGCCACCAGCCAACCGCTTGATGGCGAGATGAATGCCCGCGTTGCCTTGCATCGCGAGCGTCGTCCTGATGACTGGGGCTTGATCGAAGAGCCCGTCGAGCTGGCGCGCGTGCTGCGTGAGAATGCCGCCGCCGACCGCTGCCTGTTGGTGGATTGCCTGACCCTGTGGCTGACCAACCTGCTGATGCTTGACGACGCGGTGCGCCTGGCGTTCGAGCGCGATGAGCTGTTGCAAACCCTGGCTTCGCTGCCGGGGGAAATCATTTTTGTCAGCAACGAGACCGGAATGGGTGTCGTGCCGCTGGGCGAATTGACTCGCCGCTATGTGGATGAAGCCGGTTGGCTGCATCAAGCCTTGGCCGAGCGGTGTCAGCGTGTTGTCCTGACCGTTGCCGGCCTGCCCCTGACTTTGAAAGGTACTGCGTTATGACTGACACCTGGTGGCTCAACCCTTGTAAGACGATTGACGCCTCGGCGTACGAACAGGCCCTGGTGCGCCAGCAGCAGTTGACCAAGCCGGCCGGTTCCCTAGGCCAGTTGGAAGCGCTGGCGGTGCAATTGGCCGGCTTGCAGGGGCAGGTCAAGCCGGCGGTTGAGCAGCTGTGGATTGCCATTTTTGCCGGCGACCATGGTGTGGTTGCCGAAGGTGTGTCGGCGTTTCCCCAGGAAGTGACCGGGCAGATGCTGCATAACTTTGTCGCCGGTGGCGCGGCGATCAGTGTCTTGGCGCGGCAGTTGGAGGCGCAGTTGGAAGTGGTCGACCTCGGTACGGTCAACCCGTCGCTGAGCCTGCCGGGCGTGCGTCATTTGAATCTCGGCGCGGGCACTGCCAACTTCGTCAATGGCCCGGCCATGACCAGTGCCCAAGGCCGACTGGCGCTGCAAGCGGGTCGCGACAGCGTTTTGCGCGCCCGTGAAAGCGGTGCGCAGTTGTTTATCGGCGGCGAGATGGGCATCGGCAACACCACCGCCGCCAGTGCGTTGGCGTGTGCGTTGCTCAACTGCCAGGTCAGTGACCTGACGGGCCCCGGTACCGGGCTTGACGCCGCAGGTGTCAGCCACAAAGTTGCCGTGATCGAGCGTGCATTGGCGTTGCATGCCACGCAGCGCGGTGATGCGCTGGACACGCTGTTCAACCTGGGCGGCTTTGAGATTGCCGCGTTGGTAGGGGCTTATCTGGCGTGTGCCCAGGAAGGCGTGGTGGTGTTGGTGGACGGGTTTATCTGCACGGTCGCCGCGCTGGTGGCTACGCGCCTTAATCCGGGCTGCCGCGACTGGCTGCTGTTCGGCCATCGTGGCGCCGAGCCCGGCCATCGTCATGTGTTGCAAAGCCTTGATGCACAGCCTTTGCTGGAACTGGGCCTGCGGCTGGGCGAAGGCAGCGGCGCCGCATTGTCTGTGCCGTTGTTGCGCCTGGCGTGTGCGCTGCACGGGCAGATGGCGACGTTTGCCGAGGCGGCCGTGGCAGATCGTCCGGCATGACCTTGCACCTGGACCTGCTGCGCCACGGCGAAACCGAGCTGGGCGGCGGCCTGCGCGGTAGCCTGGACGATGCGCTGACCGCCAAGGGCTGGGAGCAGATGCGCGCCGCCGTGGTTGCGCAGGGGCCTTGGGACCGGCTGGTCAGTTCGCCGCTGCAACGCTGCGCGCAGTTCGCTGATGAGTTGGGGGCGCGGCTGAAGGTGCCGGTAAGTCTGGAAAAGGACCTGCAAGAGTTGCACTTCGGCGCCTGGGAAGGGCAGAGCGCGGCGGCGTTGATGGAAACCGACGCCGAAGGTCTAGGCCTGTTCTGGGCCGACCCCTACAGCTTCACACCACCCGAAGGCGAGCCGGTCAGGGATTTTTCCGAACGGGTTTTAGGCGCCGTCTCACGCTTGCATCAGGCTTATGCCGGTGAGCGGGTGCTGTTGATCAGTCATGGCGGGGTGATGCGTTTGCTGCTGGCCCAGGCCCGAGGTTTGCCTCGCGAGCAATTGCTGAATGTCGAAGTTGGCCATGGTGGCCTGTTCAGCTTGCAGGTCTGCGCCGATGGCGTGTTGAAGGAAGGAATCTGACGATGCTGCCGTTCTGGATCGCGCTGCAATTTCTCAGCAGTTTGCCGATTCGTTTGCCGGGTATGCCGCAACCTCAGGAGCTGGGGCGCTCGTTGCTGTTTTATCCGGTGGTCGGGTTGCTGTTCGGGCTGTTGCTGTGGGGGCTGAATACGGTGCTGACGGGCGCGCCGCTGTTGCTGCATGCCGCACTGCTGCTGACGGCCTGGGTGCTGCTCAGCGGCGGCTTGCACTTGGACGGCCTCGCGGACAGCGCGGACGCCTGGCTCGGTGGTTTCGGCGACCGTGAGCGCACCCTTACCATCATGAAAGACCCGCGCAGCGGGCCGATTGCGGTGGTCACCCTGGGCTTGGTGTTGCTGCTCAAGTTCACGGCACTGGTAGCCTTGATCGAGCAGCACAACGGCGCTGCACTGATTCTGGCGCCGCTGATCGGGAGGGCGTCGATGCTGGCGTTGTTTCTGACCACACGTTACGTACGTGCAGGTGGATTGGGTCAGGCATTGTCGGATCACTTACCTCGGCTTGTCGGCCAACAGGTGCTGATCCTCAGTGGCCTGGCCTGCATTCTTATCGCAGGTTTCAGCGGTGGGATTGCCGTGCTGCTCGCGGCTATCTGCTTCATGGGCCTGCGCCAGTTGATGGTCAATCGCCTCGGCGGCACCACCGGTGACACTGCTGGGGCCTTGTTAGAGCTGCTGGAAGTCGTCGTACTGGTCGGCCTGGCGCTGTAACACTTTCTTGCATTTCCATAATCGCGGGTATATACACGTTCCATGCTTGCCTCCCAATGTTTATGCACCAACCTGCGACGTGCCGCCCGTGGCGTCAGCAGGCATTACGACGGCGCCCTCGACGGCTTCGGGATCAACGTTGCCCAGTATTCTTTACTGTGCAACTTGCAGCGTCTCGATCAGCCGAGCATCTCAAGCCTGGCGGATGCCATGGGCCTGGATCGCAGCACCTTGGGGCGTAATTTGCGGGTGTTGGAGTGCGAAGGGCTGGTGCAGTTGGTCGAGGGCAATGATTTGCGCAATCGCTTGGTGTTGCTGACCGACGCCGGTGCAGAACGACTGGCCGCCGCCTTGCCGGCCTGGGAAGCGGCGCAACAGAAATTGATCGATCAACTCGGCGCGGATAAACGCGAAACCTTGTTGGCCTTGCTGGATGAACTCGCCTGAAGGTGAGTTTGTTCGAACACAAGCGGGTATATACCCGCGAGCGGAGAATAAGAAATGACCTCGATGTGGCGCACCAGTGGTTGGATCCTTGTAGGGAGTGCGCTGATCCTGGCGTTGTCGCTGGGCGTTCGACACGGGTTCGGCCTGTTCCTGGCGCCGATGAGCAGCGAATTCGGTTGGGGCCGAGGCACCTTCGCCTTGGCAATCGCGCTGCAAAACCTGATCTGGGGCCTGGCGCAGCCATTTGCCGGCGCGTTGGCCGACCGTTTCGGCGCGACCAAAGTGGTCTTTGTCGGCGGGGTACTGTACGCCGTGGGCCTCGTGTTGATGGGCTTGTCCGATTCCGCGTGGTCGCTTTCGCTGAGCGCTGGCCTGCTGATTGGTATCGGTCTGTCCGGCACCTCGTTTTCGGTGATTCTGGGCGTCGTCGGGCGTGCCGTGGCGCCGGAAAAACGCAGCATGGCCATGGGCATCGCCAGTGCCGCCGGTTCGTTCGGCCAGTTCGCGATGGTGCCTGGCACCTTGGGCTTGATCAGTTGGCTGGGCTGGTCGGCAGCGCTGCTGGCCCTGGGCCTGATGGTCGCGTTGATCCTGCCGCTGGTCAGCATGCTCAAGGATCGGCCGCTGCCAGTGCTGGCCGGGCAGCAAACCCTGCGCGAGGCCTTGCACGAAGCCTGCGGACATTCCGGATTCTGGTTGCTGGCCTTTGGCTTTTTCGTCTGTGGTTTCCAGGTGGTGTTTATCGGTGTGCACCTGCCGGCCTATCTGGTCGATCAGCACTTGCCGGCCAGCACGGGCACCACGGTGCTGGCGTTGATTGGCCTGTTCAATATCGTCGGCACCTACACCGCCGGTTGGTTGGGTGGGCGCATGTCCAAGCCGCGCTTGCTGACCGGGTTGTACCTGCTGCGCGCGTTGGTGATTGTGCTGTTCCTGTGGGCGCCGGTGACGCAAATCAGCGCCTATCTGTTCGGCATGGCGATGGGCTTATTGTGGTTGTCCACCGTGCCGCTGACCAACGGCACCGTAGCCACCTTGTTTGGTGTGCGAAATCTTTCGATGCTCGGTGGGATCGTGTTCCTGTTCCATCAGATCGGTTCGTTCCTCGGCGGCTGGTTGGGCGGGGTGGTCTATGATCGAACCGGTAACTACGATGTGATCTGGCAGGGTGCCATTGTGTTGAGCCTGCTTGCCGCCGCCCTCAATTGGCCGGTTCGCGAGCGGCCGGTGGCGCGTTTACAGGCGCAAATGGAGGCGGCATGAGCCTGACAGCACGGGGTTTATTGATCACTGGGGGGCTGATCCTGCTGATACTGGCATGGTGGGGCTGGCAACGCGGTGGGCTGGCATTGATGCAACTGGGTATGTCGATCTGTTAAGTTCGATCCCTGAACTCTAGAAAGGACGTTTCGACATGCAGATGCGCTGGCTGGCTGTACCTGTGCTGATGGCGGCTTTTGGTGGTGTGGCGTTGGCTGCCGATTGCCCACCTTTGCTTGAAGGCCAATTGCCAAAACTGCGCGCCAAGGAGTCCATCGACCTGTGTCAGCGTTTTGCTGGTAAACCTCTGGTCATCGTCAATACCGCGAGTTTCTGTGGGTTCGCGCCGCAGTTCAAAGGTCTCGAAGCCTTGTATCAGCGCTACAAGGATCAAGGGTTGGAAGTGATCGGCGTGCCGTCCGATGACTTCAAGCAGGAAGCCAAGACCGGCGAGGAGACCGCTAAGGTCTGCTACGTGAACTACGGGGTAACCTTCACCATGACGGAACCGCAGAAGGTCAAGGGGCCGGACGCGGTGAATCTGTTCAAGGTGTTGGCGCAGCAAAGCAATGCGCCGAAGTGGAATTTCTACAAGTATGTGGTGGATCGCCAGGGTAAGGTGATCGGCGATTTTTCCAGCCTGACCAAGCCGGACAGCCCGGAGCTGATCAAGGCCGTTGAGGCGGCGATAGCGTCCAAACCCTGAACGTCGGTCACTAAAAAGCCCCGCCTCCTGTGCAGGAGAGCGGGGCTTTTTTACACCTGTCTGAATTAGAAGGTGTAGGTCATGCCCAGGCCGAAACCGTTGGCACTGTTTTCGTATTTGGCGCGGTAGCTGGACGGGGCAGCCGTGTTGTTGATCTTGACGTCTTCTTCCTTGAGGTAGGAATAAGCCAGGTCTACCGTCATGTTATCCATCACTTTGTAGCCCAGGCCAACACTGAAGATAGTACGGTCGCCAGTAGGAATACGTGGCGAACGGTCGGTGTTGTTGGTTGGTGACTGGTCGAAGGTCAGGCCGGTACGCAGCACGACCTGCTTGGTCAACTGATACGACGTACCCACGGCGTAGGCCCAGGTGTCGTGCCAGTTCTGCTCTTCAGTGATGCTGCTGATTCGGCTCGGGGCCAGGATGCCGCCGTTGGCACCCGTCACGCCTTCGTTGTTGACGGTGATTTCTTTCAGGCGGCTCCAACGGGTCCAGGTTGCACCGCCGTAGAGTTTCCAGGCATCGGTCAGGTCTTGAGTGACCGACAGATCGTAGGATTCCGGCGTTTCGATTTTCAACGAGGCGTCGTAACGGTTGTTTCGCAGGAAGCCTTGGGTGGCAGCCGGGCCGCTGACGGTCGTGTGACCTTCGAGCTTGTACTTCACCTTGGAGTGGTAGGTCAGGCCGACGCGGGTGGTATCGGTGGCTTGGACCAGCACGCCGACGTTGAAGCCCAGCGCGGTATCGTCGCCCTTGATTTTGACATTGGTATCGGAGAATGCAGGGGACAAAGTCTTGTCAGATTCCAGCACGCCGGAAATCCGGTTGATGGTCGGACCAAAGCCAATCGACACCCGGTCGTTGAACGCGTAGCTGACAGTTGGCTGGAAGGTCATGACCTTCACTTCGCTCTTGCTGCCGAAGCCACGGCCCTGGAAGCCGCTTTCATAGTCGGTCACCAGGCCGAACGGTGCGTACACACCGAAGCCGATGGCCCACTGGTCGTCAAGTTTGTTGGTGTAGAAACCGAATGGCACGGCGGTGAACGGTACCATGTCACCTTTGTTCGAGCCGCTGGAGGCGCCGCCCGTATCCTTGATGTTGGTCGAGGCATCAATCGCCGCAACACCGCCCGTAATCTGCTGGCCATTAAGGCGAGACATACCGGCAGGGTTACCGTAAACAGTGCTTGCATCATCGGCAGAAGATGAGCGACCTGCGAAACCCGTACCCATCCCGCTGACGCTCTGTTCGTTCAGTGCGAAACCGCTCGCGAACAGTTGGGAGGATGCCATGGCAACGGCGAGGCTAAGTGTGGTCTTGAGCATTACTTTTTTCATTATTAGAACTCCGTGGTGATCACCGCTGCGGAAAGTACCAATAAAATTAACATCGCGCTATAGGCTGTAATGTAGGAGATAGAGCGGTTTTGTAGGACAATCCGACCAAAATTCAGCGTTTTTGGCGAATCTTGCAAATTGCCCGGTCAGCAAACCGCGTGATTCATGGGTGAAACACAGGTTTGCCAGGTTTGAGTGAAATCGCGCAGCCTTCCCTGCGGATGAAATATTTCTTTCCAGATACGTGCCATGGCTAAAACATCACCGGCCGCCGGCAGTGCGGGGCTGTGTTGTTCGACCAGGAGCCAGGCGATTGCCGTGGCATAACGCAGGTTGACGGTGAGCTCCAACTGGGGCGCGCTGAGGAAGGCATGTTGGCTGGCCAAACCGCGTACCAGGCTGGCACGTTCCGGATCGAGCGCCAGATAGGTGTCCCACAAGGCGCGATGGCGGGGTTCGGTGATGCTGTACAGGCCGTGGCCGCGTCGATCGTGCAAGGCTGAACCCAATTCCGACTGGCTGGCCGCAATACCCAGCAACAGGGACTCAGCCGTAGGACTTTCCCGGCCGAGGTACATCAACGTCGGCCGGATTACATAACGACACAATTCACTGGCAGCGATACCCATACAAGCCTCAATCCGTGAAAGTGGTGGGCGAGGCCTGAGAAGGAGGGGGCTTGGCAGCAGTGGATCGGATCTCAGGCTCGCCGCAAGCGGATCATGCCGCTTGAGTTGAAGTGTAGTGTCATATTCGTGATGTAAAGGACTGTTTTTAAAACATCTTATTCATCCAGTTATAACGTTTATATCGATTTGAACTTAGTGAATCTCCGCAAAACTCAAATCGCGGGCAATAAAAAACCCTGTGTTTTAAACAGGGTTTTTTGTGTTTCAGCGACTCGGGTCGATCAGGCAACCAGTGCCTGACGGGTACGCTCGATCACGGCCTGCAGCGGTTCTGCGCTGGAGTATTGATCGGGGTACAGGCGTTCGCTGTGACGAGCGATGCCGTGTTCGTTGACCAGGGTGAAGCTGAAGCAGCCTTTGCGAGCGGCCATGATCAGGCAGTTCATTGGAGCAAAAGCATTGGTGAGGGTGCGAATGGCATCCTGAGTATGGATTTGAGCGTTCATATTATTGGTGTTCCTACAAATGACACGGATTAAGAACCGTGCAACGTTAAAACGTTCCAGTAACGTTGATCACCATTGATCAAACGAAGAACCCGACTGGAACAAAGCAGCCAGTTTGAAGCGCTAATAAGTTAGGCGCGCTTGGGCTGGCAGGTAGGTACTTAGGAGGGCAGGCAACACAACAGGGGCAAAGGTTCTGGGCCCAGGGTGAAGATCCTGATCAATTTGCAGGTTGGTTCGGTCAGAGTATGGAAACTTCGCAACACCCTTTGCTTGTTCAAAGGCAGTGTCGTCGCAAGTGATACCTGGAAACCATCGAGGTGGTCGATCCCGTGTTGTTCAGGGGAGTTGTTCGACCAGAATTGACTTTCAGCTTGGTACTAACGCCGCGAATAGTAACGGATTGAAACAGGTAAGGGAAGTGTGTTAGCCAAAAAACTTCAATCAGCTGCCCAGTAGGCTGCGGTAGACCAATACGGTGACGGCCGCCGCCATCGAGCAGCCCAGCCCGTACGCGGCAAGGGTCAGACGCAGTGATTGGCCGGTCTCGACCGCCTTCATCACATCGGCCATATCGTTGATGCGGCCTTCACCCAACTCGATGCACAGGCTTACGGCCGTGAAAGCGGCCGACAGCAGGATAGCGATGGCAAACAGCGCCCCATCCGGGGATGGCAGCGCGACATTGATCCCCAATGAGATGGCGCAGATGGCCAGTAACCACACGGCGAATAACAGAATTCCTTTCATCGACCTACCCAGCGTTGCGTTGCCCGTCGGGCAGTGTGGCGAGCCGGTATGGATTTGAAAAGTCCCCGTTTTGCGGCGGCGGTAACATTTTTGAAGTCAGTCGCTTCAAAAAAAGCCGGGGATATAACCATCGGATCGGTACTTGTGCACATTAGTTGCGAGGTGTGTAACCTAGCTGTCAACTGCGTCGCCGGGCCGGCATTTGCCTGCAATGGAAATTTAAGTCAATGAAAAATCTGGCTTTTTTTTATTGGTGAAAAAATCGTCAGTTTGACTGCGAGCCCCGTTCCATGGGCCTTTGCGCGAGTTAAAGGTGGGTTGTCCACTGAGTTATCCACAGCTTCTGTGGATTGTCCCGAGCGCTTGCTCTAGAACGGGCGTGCACGGTTTTTTCAGCTTTACCTGTACGAAAAAAAGAGTAGAGTGGCGCGCCTTCTGTTCTGCCCCACAGTGCTTTATGAAGTTTCGCTCAGTATCAACTCCTGTTACCGATACCCCACAGACTGTTACCGCACCCAAGCGCTTCTCCTTGAAGGTTGCCCTGTGGTTGCTCGACAGCCCGCGCCTGGGACACAGCAACAACGTCAAACATTTCGCCGGGCGCTTGCTCAAGCAGCCGGCCCGTGAAGGCGTGGTCGCCGCGCAGAGCCGCCTCGGCCAATTGATGTGCCGTGAGTGCGGCAACGCCCGCGACCGCCGCATCGGCCACGACCTGCTGCGCCTGGCAGCCCGTGCCGGTGACCGTCGCGCCCAACGCGAACTGGGCCAGGTCGAAGACTGAGCTGTCTTCGCGCCCTATGCTTGGTTAACCTTGCTCTTTTTCGGTGATGGCAGAAATGGCTATGGCTTTTGACTGGACCAGTATCGCCTTGGGCGTTGCTGGCGCTGCAGTGCCTTTATTGGCCGTGTGCTGGCAGATCCAGCGGCGGTTGAGCGCGCGCACCACCGGCTGGGAACTGCTCGAAGAGCGCTTGGCCAACGCGCAACTGGCGCAGGAGGGGCTCGCCGCCCAACTGGATGCCAGTCGCGATGAAATCAGCGACCTGAGCCAAGCCAACGCCGCCAAGCAAGCCGACCTTGCCGCCGTGCGCCGTGAAGTCGAGCTGTTGCAGATCGACCGTGACAACGCCCGCGACGCCGCCCACGCCTGGAACCTCGACCGCAGCGCGAAGGACACCGAATTGCGCCGCCTCGACGCCCTGGCGGCCGGCTTGCGCGCTGAGCTGCGCGAGCAGCAGGACAGCCATCAACAGCGCCTCACTGACCTGCAAGGCTCGCGGGATGAGCTGCGCGCACAGTTCGCCGAGTTGGCCGGCAAAATCTTCGACGAACGTGAACAGCGTTTTGCCGAAACCAGTCAGGAACGCCTGGGCCAGCTGCTCGACCCGTTGAAAGAGCGCATCCAGTCGTTTGAAAAGCGCGTGGAAGAGAGCTATCAGAACGAGGCCCGTGAGCGTTTTTCCTTGGCGAAGGAGCTTGAGCGCCTACAGCAACTGAACCTGCGCCTGTCAGACGAAGCCACCAACCTCACCCGCGCCCTCAAGGGCCAGAAAACCCAGGGCAACTGGGGCGAACTGATCCTTGAGCGGGTGTTGGAACATGCAGGTCTCGAAAAGGGCCGCGAATACCAGACCCAGGTCAGCCTCAAAGGGCCGGACGGCGAGCGCTTCCAGCCGGATGTGCTGATCATGTTGCCCGGCGACAAGCAGGTGGTGGTGGACTCCAAGGTCAGCCTGACGGCTTATCAGCAGTACGTCGCGGCCGATGATGAAGTGATCGGCCAGGCGGCACTGAAGCAGCACGTACTGTCGCTGCGCAATCACGTCAAAGGCTTGGCCGGCAAGGATTACAAACGCCTGGAAGGTTTGCACAGCCTGGATTTTGTGTTGCTGTTCGTGCCGATCGAAGCGGCATTTTCCGCCGCGTTGCAGGCCGAGCCGAATCTGTTTCAGGAGGCCTTCGACCGCCATATCGTGATCGTCAGCCCCACCACATTGCTCGCTACGCTGCGGGTGATCGACAGCTTGTGGAAGCAGGAACGCCAAAGCCAGAACGCCCGTGAAATCGCCGAGCGTGCGGGTTGGCTGTATGACAAGTTTGTGCTGTTTATTCAGGATCTGGACGAAGTGGGCAACCGTCTGCAGCAGTTGGATAAGGCTTACAGCGCGGCGCGAAACAAGCTGACAGATGGGCGCGGAAATCTGGTCAGTCGTACCGAGCAATTGCGGTTGCTCGGCGCTCGCGCGAGTAAAAGCCTGCCGGCCGATCTGTTGGAGCGGGCGATGACCGATTCAGATGGAGTAGCGCACGTCCCCGAGTAAACGCAGATCGAAGTATGGGAGGGAGCAAGCCCCCTCCCACATTTTGATTGAGTACACACAGCCTATAAGGGCAAATGCCGACTCAACAACGCCCGTAACGCCGCAGGCTTCACCGGCTTGGCGAGGTAATCCAACCCCGCCGCATGCACCTCGGCCAGCATCTCCGGGCGGCCATCGGCACTGATGACCACGCCGGGAATCGGCTCCGCCAATTGCGCGCGCAGCCAACCCATCAATTGCGTACCGGTCTCGCCATGGTCCAGGTGGTAATCCACCAGCGCCAGTTGCGGCCGCACCCCTTCAGCCAACAATGCCGCGCATTGCGCCTGGTCGGTGGCGGTCCACACCTCGCAGCCCCAGCGCGTCAGCAGGCTGCGCATGCCGATCAGGATGCTCTCTTCATTATCCACGCACAGCACCTGCGCGCCGCTCAAGGGTTGGCCGTTTTCCGCTGTCGGCTTGGGCTGCGGGCTGGCCTGGTTGCGCGCCAGCGGCACGCGCACGCTGAATACGCTGCCTTTGCCTGGCCACGAGCGCACGCTCAGGCGATGGCCCAGCACGCGGCACAGGCCGTCGGCGATTGCCAGACCCAGGCCCAGGCCTTTTTCGGCGCGGGTCTGGTGGCTGTCCAGACGCTTGAATTCTTCAAAGATCACCTTCTGTTTATCCTGCGGAATGCCGGGGCCTCTGTCCCACACTTCCAGGCACAACCCACCCTTGCGCCGGCGTACGCCAAGCAGCACCGGGCCATCGGCGTAACGGAAAGCGTTGGTCAGGAAATTCTGCAGGATCCGTCGCAGCAGCTTGATGTCGCTGTCGACCCGCAGGCGACTGCCGCGCAGGCGGAAACGCAAACCCTGCTCCTGGGCCAGCGCCTTGAATTCCGCGCCCAGGGTGTCGAAGAGTTCGTTGAGCACAAAGGGCTGGCGCTGTGGGTTGATCTTGCCGTTTTCCAGGCGCGAGATATCCAGCAGGTCGCTGATCAGGTCTTCAGCCGAGCGCAGCGAGCTGTCCAGGTGTTGCACCAGTTGCCGGGCTTCAGTGGACAGGCCGTCGTTCTGGTGGGAGAGAGCGGCGGAGAACAGGCGTGCGGCGTTCAAGGGTTGCATCAGGTCATGACTGACGGCCGCGAGAAAGCGTGTCTTCGACTGGCTGGCGGATTCGGCCACGCCTTTGGCATCGGTGAGCGCCACATTCAGCTGCGACAGTTCATGGGTGCGCTCGGTCACCCGCTGCTCCAGGCCTTCGTTGGCTTCAGTGAGGGCCTGCTCGGCTTCGCGGAACGCGGTGATGTCGGTGAAACTCATGACAAACCCACCGCCGGGCATCGGGTTGCCGATCAGCTCGATCACCCGTCCATTCGGGAACAAGCGCTCGGAGGTGTGCGCGCGGCCCTGGCGCATCCAGTGCAGGCGTCGCGCCACATGCACTTCAGCCTCGCCGGGGCCACACAGGCCGCGCTCGGCGTTGTAGCGGATGATGTCGGCGATAGGCCGGCCCACGCTGATCAACCCGTCAGGGTAGTTGAACAGTTCCAGGTAGCGCCGGTTCCAGGCTACCAGCTTGAGCGATTGGTCGACCACGCTGATGCCCTGGGTGATGTTCTCGATGGCGCCCTGCAGCAGCGCACGGTTGAACTGCAGGACTTCCGACGCTTCATCGGCGATGCGTACTACGTCCTCCAGTTGCATTTCCCGCCCTTCAATCGCAGCTTTTACTACCGCGCGAGTCGAAGAGGCACCGAGCACACCGGCCAGCAGGCGCTCGGTATGGGCGATCCAGTCGTTATCGGCATTCTGATTGGGGTTAAAGCCTTTGCCCTGGCGATAGGCGAAGCGGATAAAACTTTGCTGTGCCCGTTCTTCACCGACAAAACGCGCCGCCAGGCTCAGCAGGTCGCTGATCTGTACCGACAGCATCGAACGGGCATTGGCACGCTGGCTGATCTCTTGACCGATAAAACGCCCGGCTTGCCAGTGCTCCGACACCCGCGTGCGCGACAGCATCGACACCCACACAAACAAGGTGAAGTTGCCCGCCAGGGAGAACACGGTGCCCAGGGTGAGGGGCGTGACGGACAACCCCAGTGGGTGGGAATGCATCCACGTAAGGCCGGGGAAAAGGCTGAGGGACCAGCCCAGGCTTTTCGCCGTTACGGGTAGGACCAAGGTGTAGAACCACAGGAATGTGCCCGCCGCCAACCCGGCAAACACCCCGCGCCGGTTGGCCTGTTTCCAATACAGTGCGCCGAGCATGGCCGGGGCGAGCTGGGTCACGGCGGCAAACGCGATCTGACCGATAGTCGCCAGGCTCGCCGTAGAACCCAGCAAACGGTAGCTCACGTAAGCCAGCAGTAGAATGATCACAATGCTGACCCGGCGCACCGAGAGCATCCAGTGGCGGAACACCTCGAACGGCCGCTCGGCGCTGGAGCGGCGCAACAGCCACGGTAGCAACATGTCGTTGGAAACCATGGTCGACAAGGCAATGCTCGCTACAATCACCATGCCGGTGGCCGCCGAGGCGCCGCCGATAAATGCCAGCACCGCCAGCGCCGGATGGGCTTCGGCCATGGGCAGGCTGATCACATAGGAATCCGGCAACACCGAGCCCGGCAGCAGCATTTTGCCGCCGAGGGCGATGGGGATCACGAACAGCGCGGCAAGGATCAGATACGCCGGGAATACCCATTTGGCGACGCGCAAGTCCTGTGGGTCGATGTTCTCGACGACGGTCACATGAAACTGTCGCGGCAAGCAGATGATCGCCATCATCGCCACGCCGGTCTGCACCACCATCGACGGCCAGTTGACGGTTTCCTTCCAGTATTCCTCCAGGCGTGGCGCGAGCATTGCCTGGCTGAACAGGTCGCCGAAACCGTCATAGAGGCCGTAGGTCACAAACGCGCCCACTGCGAGAAACGCGAACAGCTTGACCAGGGATTCAAACGCAATCGCCAGCACCATGCCACGGTGGTGCTCCGTGGCGTCGAGGTTGCGCGTGCCAAACACAATGGTGAACAGCGCCAACACCAGCGACACGATCAGCGCCGTGTCCTGGGCCCGCGTGCCGGTGGTGTCGGCGCCAGCGCCGATCAGCAGGTTCACCCCCAGCACGATGCCTTTGAGTTGCAGGGCGATGTAGGGCAGCACGCCGACCAGGCAAATCAACGCGACCACCACGGCCAGGGACTGGGACTTGCCGTAGCGTGCGGCGATAAAGTCTGCGATGGAGGTGATGTTTTCCTGCTTGCTGATCAGAATCATCTTCTGCAGCACCCAGGGTGCCAACACCAGCAACAACACCGGTCCGAGGTAGATCGGTAAAAACGCCCACAACTGCTCGGCGGCCTGGCCTACGGCGCCGAAGAAGGTCCAACTGGTGCAATACACCGCGAGCGACAGGCTGTACACCCAGGCGCGCACGCGCGGCGGCAAAGGCGCACGGCGGCGGTCACCGTAGAAGGCGATGGCAAACATAATGGCCATATAGGCCAGGGCAACGGCGGCGATCAGCCCGCTGGACAGCGTCATGGTAACTCCGAGCATAGGAACACCCAGGCATTCCAGGCCCGGTTGGACAGTCTCGCATGATGGCTGGGGTTAGTCAGTGTCGACCAAGGTCGTGTGGGATCTAATGTCGCAGGGTGGCGTTTAGCGTGGGGGCAGGGTTTTCTGACGCAGGATGTAGATCGTCACCAATACCGCGCTGGTCAGCATGAACCCGCGTGCCCATGGCAGTGGCACCAGGTAGCAGGACAGGCCGATGCTCAGCCACATCAAGCCGATGGCGTAGACCTTGCCTTTGAGCGGGATGCCGTTGCCGTCCAGATAATCTCGAATCCACGGGCCCAGGCGCGGGTGTTGCACCAGCCAGTGGTAGAAACGTGGGGAGCTTCGGGCGAAGCAGGCGGCGGCGAGCAGCAGAAAGGGCGTGGTCGGCAATACCGGTAGGAAAATGCCGATCACCCCCAGCGCTACGCTCAGCCAGCCGATAGCCAGCAGCACGTAGCGCAGGAGCAGCGAGCGATTGCCCATGGGTGTCACGGGCAAGGGACTCAGTGGTGACGTGGCTTGAGGATCGCCGGTTTTTCGTCAGGGGCGTTGCACAGCAGGTACAGGGCGGTCAGGGCTTCCGGGATCTGGACGATCATGTCGTCCATCAGGTTGGCGTCGGCGGCAATGTCCGAAAATTCAGCTTCTTCTTCAAACAGCCCCGAACCCACCATGATCGGCAGGAGCATTTCGCTGACTTCTTCCTCGGCGGTTTCGAACCAGGCGGCTTCACGCAGGAATACGCCTTCCATGAAGCCGATGCACCAGCCGCGCAGGTCGGAGTCGTCCGGGTCGTCGCCCAGGTCCAGTTCGCAAGGCAGCTCGAACTCTTCATCAGACGCCAGTTGGCGAGCGATGTGGGCCTTGAGGGCCAGCAGGGTGGATTCGATTTCTTCGTGATGGGCGTCGTTTTCGTAATGCGGCTCTTCGGCGAACAGCGCATCGATCCATTCACGGTCGGGAACGACCTCGGCGCAGATCGACAGGGCGGTCAGGTAGCCGTGGGCGGCCACGTAGTCCAGCGCCTCGTCATGCAGCTCATCGGCGTCGAGGAAGGCTTGCAGGCGGGTTAGTTGCTCAGCGAAGGACATTGAAGAATTACCTTGGGAATAAACGATGCTGAATTCTAGGCTTTCTTGCGCGCCCAAGCCAGTCGGCGTGCACATTTGCCAGGTTTTAGAGACGGGCTGCAATTCGTCAGCGGCGCCCTTTGCCGGATGGCGCTCGGGTATACTGCCGCGTTTTGTGATGCCCCTGCAGGCCAAGCGCCAGGTCGAGAAAACTTCGCTTACGGATTATTTTTCGTGACCCCGCGTTTTTTCGACCAGCCTGTACAGAGGGATTTCGGCACTATTTTGTTGGAGTTATACATGCTCGATCAG
Source organism: Pseudomonas sp. PB105 (assembly GCF_009764655.1). Classification (NCBI taxonomy): domain Bacteria; kingdom Pseudomonadati; phylum Pseudomonadota; class Gammaproteobacteria; order Pseudomonadales; family Pseudomonadaceae; genus Pseudomonas; species Pseudomonas sp. PB105. The sequence goes on along the minus strand of NZ_RWIO01000026.1, from coordinate 136,839 downwards.
GCTCAACGCGTCCTCAAGGACATCTTCGGCTACGACAGTTTTCGTGGCCGCCAGGGTGCGATCATTGAGCGCGTGGCCAAGGGTGGTGATGCCCTGGTACTGATGCCTACCGGCGGCGGCAAGTCATTGTGTTTCCAGGTGCCGGCGTTGTTGCGCAACGGGCTGGCCGTGGTGGTATCGCCGCTGATCGCGCTGATGGACGACCAGGTCGCGACCCTGGAAGAGCTCGGCGTCGCCGCGGCTGCCCTGAACTCCACCCTCAGCGCCGAGCAGCAGCGCGACCTGGCCGCACGCATCAAGCGCGGCGAAGTCAAAATGCTCTACCTGGCCCCCGAGCGCCTGGTGCAGCCGCGCATGCTGGCGTTTTTGCAGAGCCTGGAAATTGCCCTGTTCGCCATCGACGAAGCCCACTGTGTCTCCCAGTGGGGTCATGATTTCCGCCGCGAGTATTTGCAGCTGGGTCAATTGGCCGAGCTGTTTCCCGACGTTCCGCGCATTGCCCTGACCGCCACGGCCGACAAGCGCACCCGCGAAGAAATCGTCGAACGCCTGCACCTGCAGAATGCCGAGCGTTTCCTGTCGAGCTTTGACCGGCCGAATATTTTCTACCGCATCGTGCCCAAGGAGCAGCCGCGCAAGCAGTTGCTCGCGTTCCTCTCTGAACGACGCAGCGATGCGGGCATCGTCTACTGCCTGTCGCGCAAGAAGGTCGATGAAGTCGCTGCATTTCTCTGTGAACAAGGCTATCCGGCGCTGCCGTATCACGCTGGTTTGCCCAACGAAACCCGCTCTGCTCACCAGAAGCGCTTCCTCAACGAGGAAGGCTTGATCATGGTGGCCACCATCGCGTTCGGCATGGGCATCGATAAATCCAACGTGCGCTTCGTGGCCCACATGGACCTGCCCAAATCCCTTGAGGCGTACTACCAGGAAACTGGCCGCGCCGGCCGTGATGGCCTGCCGGCGGATGCATGGATGGTCTACGGCCTGCAGGACGTGGTGATGCTCAAGCAGATGCTGCAGAACTCCGAAGGCGACGAGCGCCACAAGCGCCTGGAGCAGCACAAGCTCGACGCCATGCTCTCGCTGTGCGAAGAGACCCGCTGCCGCCGCCAGACCCTGCTGGCGTATTTCGACGAAGACATGCCGCAGCCGTGCGGCCACTGTGATAACTGCATGGATGGCGTGCAGACGTGGGACGCCACCGAGCCGGCGCGCCAGGCGCTGTCGACTATCTACCGCACTGGCCAGCGCTACGGCGTGGGCCATCTGGTGGATGTGTTGCTGGGCAAGGACAACGAAAAAGTCCGCAGTTTCGGCCACGAGAAACTCTCGGTCTACGGTGTCGGCAAAGCCCGCGCCGAGGGCGAGTGGCGTTCGCTGTTCCGTCAGATGGTCGCACGCGGCCTGGTGGACATCGATATCGAAGGCTACGGCGGTCTGCGTCTTAACGACAGCTGCCGCCCGCTGCTCAAGGGTGAAGTGAGCCTGGAACTGCGTCGCGACCTCAAGCCGCAAACCACCGCCAAGACCAGCACCAGTCAGGCCAGCCAGCTCGTACGGGGCGAGGAGCGCGAACAGTGGGAAGCCCTGCGTACCCTGCGGCGCAAGCTGGCCCAGGAACACAGCGTGCCGCCGTACGTTATTTTCCCCGATTCCACCTTGCTGGAAATGCTGCGCGAGCAGCCCACCACCATGGCCGAGATGGCGCGGGTCAGCGGTGTTGGTGCGCGCAAGCTGGAGCGCTACGGCCAGGCGTTCCTCGAAGTGCTCGGCGGCCAGGCCGAAGCGCCGAAGGAAATCGCCGATATCCGCCACGAACTCATCAGCCTGGCACGTGCCGGCATGACCCCGATCCAGATCGCCGGCCAGTTGCAATGCTCGGAGAAGAACGTCTACACCTTGCTCGCTGAATCGATCGGCAAGCAGCAGCTGTCCTTGGAGCAGGCCCTTGATTTACCGGAAGATTTGCTCGGTGAAATCCAGGACGCATTCCTCGACGGAGAAGGCGAATTGCCACCCGTTGCTGAGATCGCACCCCTGTTTGCCGGACGTGTGCCTGAGGGCGTTTTGTACTGCGTGCGGGCCGCTTTGCAGTCTGAATTCGAAATTTAGTGTGTCAATTACGACAACGTAACGATTCAGTACATAGCAACTCTTGCCTAGTGGCGGGGCTCATGCTTAGCTGGCTAATAATTAGCCACACTTTATTTTCAGTCTAACCCATGAGTTTTTTATGCCGTTAACCGATCAACACCGCTTTGGCATGCAACTGGCGCAAATGTCCCGAGGTTGGCGCGCCGAACTCGACCGCCGTTTGGCGGGGCTGGGCTTGTCCCAGGCGCGCTGGCTGGTGCTGCTGCACCTGGCCCGTTTCGAAGAGGCCCCCACCCAGCGCGAGCTGGCGCAAAGCGTTGGTGTAGAAGGGCCGACCCTGGCGCGCTTGCTCGACAGCCTTGAAGGCCAGGGCCTGGTGCAACGCCAGGCGGTGGTGGAAGACCGACGCGCCAAACGCATCCTGCTGTGTGACACCGCACGGCCGTTGATCGAACAGATTGAAACCATTGCCACCGCGCTGCGCCACGAGTTGTTCGTGGGCGTGGATGAAGCGGATTTGAGCGTGTGCATGCGCGTGCATGGGCACATTCTGGCGAATCTGGAAAAGTCCTGATCTAAACGCTGATTATGCCCGGCTGGCTTGCTGTGGTTAGCGAGCCTGTTGTGGTGAGCGGGCTAACCACAATTAAGCGCTTCAACACGGGTTCGGCGTAGCGTCAGAACGTCTGCCCCAGGTTCAGGTACACCGCCTTCTGATTATCGTCGTTGAACCCATAGCTGAAATTCAGTGGCCCCAACGGCGTATCAAACCCCAGGAAAATACTTGCAGCGTTGATATATCCGCTGTCGAACTCATTGTCGTTGTTCCATGCCCGGCCCCGCTCCAGGGATGCGCCCATATACAGTGGGAAATCCAACGGCAAGTAGGAACGCGGCGTCAGTCGGCGGTAGTAGACCGCACGCATCAGGCTGATGTTCTGCCCGGAAATTGCATCCTGGCGGAAGCCCGACAACTGCCGCGCACCGCCCAGCAGGAAGCTGGAAATCACCACATCCGAATCATCCAGGGTGCGCCCGTAGCGACCGCCCAGCACCAGCGTGTCCGGGCCATGGCTCATGGCCTTGTCCAGTTTGAATTCCCACTGTCGATAGCGCTGGTCCGAACCCAGTCCCGGTTCGAACTCGCGGTAGGCCAGGCCGATGTCTTCGCCGGTGTGCGGGAAGTACACGTTATCGAGGGAGTCGAAGGAGTACTTCAGCTCATAGAAGCCTTCGCTGAAACTCACGCTCGGCAGGTCGCGGTCGCCGATGCGCACATCCGCCTTGCCCCAGGCCTCGCCGACGCCGAAGCGGATCTCGCCGCTGTTGCCGATCTGGCGCCCCACGTTCAGGCCGAAACCATAGCGCTCCAGGCGGTATTCGGAGATGGGGTCGTTGTCCAGAATCAGCTCGACGTTCTGCGCCTGGGCGCTGAGGTAGGGCGCGATGAAGTAGCGTGAGCCCGCGTCCATCGGTTGGTAGAATTCGCTGTACAGTTCTTGCCGATCACCGATCTGTACCCGCGTGAGCCATTCAGCGCCGAGTCGGTTGATGCCGTTCATGCGGTAGCTCGCGCCAAGGTTGAAGGCGCTGTCGCCGCGCATATCGTCTGACAGGTTCAAGCCCAGGCGCAGGTAGTCGGTGCCGCTGCGCTTGCCGCGTGCACTGATCACCAGGGTGTTGTCCTGGCCCTTTTTCACCACGCGGTATTGCACCTGCTCGAAGTAATCCAGGCCATACAAGGTGCCCATGTCGGTTTGCAGGCGGCCGAGGTTCAAGGGTTCGCCCAGCGGTTGGCGGATGTAATAGCGGATCACGTCGTCGCTGACTTTCGAGTCGTTTTCCAGCAGGATCGCAGTGATCACCGGGGTGCGCTCGCCCGGCGTGCGCGCGGCCGCCAGTTGGGGGTCAACCGGTTCGGCGGGGCGTAAATGGGCCAGGCGCAGATCGAGGGCGCGGGTGGCGCGGTAGCCGGCGTCGATCATGTCCTTGGCGCGGCCAAAGTCGGTCACGCCATAGGCCGCCAGGGGCGGCTGGATCAGCACGTCCTTGGGGTTGAGGGCCTTGAGTTGTTCCTCGGAGTTGCGCCGGGTCATCAGGGTGATGGACTGGTTGAGTACGTCCACCACGGTGGCGAGTTGCTTGCGCGAGCGCAGCGGGGTGCCGATGTCGACCACGATGGCGATATCCACGCCCATCTCCCGCGCCACATCCAGCGGGATGTTATCGGTCATGCCGCCATCCACCAGTAGCCGGCCATCCAGCTCGACCGGGGCGAACACTGCCGGAATCGACATACTGGCGCGGATCACCTGGGGCAGATGGCCCTTGCTGAACACCACTTTTTCGCCAGTCGTGATGTCTGTGGCCACGGCGCGGAAGGGGATCGGCAGCTTGTCAAAATTGCGCGTGTTGCTGCTGTGGGCGAACATGCTTTCCAGCAGCAGCGCCAGGTTCTGGCCCTGGATCACGCCGAGCGGAAGGCCGAGGCTGCCGTCATCGCGAAAGCTGAGCTTCTGCTTGACCAGGAAATCCCGGTCATCCTGCTTGCGCCGAAACGGCACGTCTTCACGCGGCGGTGCGTCGGACAACGCCTGCTGCCAGTCGATGCCGAGGGCGAGCTTTTCCAGTTCGTCGATCTTGTAGCCTGAGGCATACAGCCCACCAATCACCGCACCCATGCTGGTGCCGGCGATGGCGTCGATATGGATGCCCTGTTCCTCCAGGGCCTTGAGCACGCCAATGTGCGCCAGCCCGCGGGCGGCACCGCCGGACAGCACCAGGCCGATTTTCGGGCGGGGCGGCTCTACGGCATCGGCAAGCAGGGGGACGAGGCACAGAAACAGGCAGGACAGCAGGCGGCGCATCAGGAATCTCAGGGCTGGGCGATAAAGGCCGGTATTATAGCCACTCGAACCTCATCCCTCGTCATGCCAGGAACTTGTCAAATGATGTCCGCCAGCAAACCCGAGATCGTGATCACCTATTGCACCCAGTGCCAATGGCTGCTGCGCGCCGCGTGGCTGGCGCAGGAGCTGTTAAGCACCTTTGCCGATGACCTGGGCAAAGTGTCGCTGGAGCCGGCAACTGGCGGTGCGTTTCGCATCACCTGCGATGGCGTGCAGATCTGGGAGCGCAAGGCTGACGGCGGTTTCCCTGAGGCCAAGGTGCTCAAGCAGCGCGTGCGCGATCAGATCGACCCGCAGCGTGACCTGGGGCACAACGACCGCACGCCGTGAAGGTCACCGCCATCGGCTGGCGGTGACGGATGGAGGCCGCTACTTGGCGGCCATCTTGCTTTTGATGAAGCCCACGAGCCACGTCAGCAACAGGCCGCCGACGCCGCCGCCGACAATATTGCTGCCGACCGCCGCCACATCCAGCGCCTCGCCGCCCGAAGTGCCCGTCAGTGCCGCAGCGACCTGGCCCAGTACGAGCCCGCCGATACCGCCCAGCATCGTATTGAGCCCGGTGCCCAGGCTTTGTTTGGTCATGCCGGCCACATTGCCGCCGACGACACCGCTGATGATTTGAACCAGCAAGCTGATAAACATTTCCATGGTGTAACCCCTGCATCGCGTTTAAGGAGTGACCACTCGCTTGCAGCAACTGCAGAGCACATCAAGGCTGTTGTCGGGCGGTCAGTTATCCGTTGAACGACTACAGACTGTTGCGGATGTTTAAAGTATAGATCAGGCCGTTGCTGTCGGCTGTTTGGCCTGGCTGGCACTACCCATCAGCCCTGAAAGCACGATGGCGACGATGATCAGCGCGCCTCCCAACAGCATGCGCAGTGTCGGGGTTTCGGCGAACAGCAGCCAGGCCACTGTGATGCCGTAGACCGGCTCCATGGCAAAAACCACGGAGGCGGTGCGCGCCTTGATCACCGCGAGGCTGGCGACAAACAGGCTGTGGGCCAGGCCGGTGCAGAACACGCCGAGCAGGCCGATCCACAACCAGTCCAGCGCACGCACATCCGCAAGTCCCGGTGCGGCTACGGGCAGCAGGCACACCGCGACTACCACGTTCTGACACAGTGCAGCCTGTACGGCAGGAATCCGCCCGGAGCTGGCGCGGTTATTCAGCGACAACAACGAGAACAACAGCCCCGAGGCGATGCCCCAGAGCAAACCGCCGGTGGCTTCGCTGGCCAGGTTGAAGTCCGGCGTCACCAGCACCAGGCCGACGGTGACGAGCGCCACCAGCACGACTTCATTGGCGCGAATGCGCTCGCGGAAGATCAGCCCTTCAAGGATCACGGTAAACGCCGGGAACGCGGTGAAGCCAAGGGTGGCGACGGCCACGCCCGCCACCTTGACTGCGATAAAGAAGGTTACCCAATGCGCGGCCAGTAATACGCCGCTGACCAGCAGGCGTTTCCAGTCGCGCAGTTCCAGGGTTTTCCACGGGGCGTTGCTGGCGAAGCGCGCAAACACGGCCAGGGCAATGACGGCGAACGCGGCGCGACCGAAGACGATAATGGCCGGCGAGGCGGCCGCCAGCTTGCCGAATACACCGGTAAGGCCAAACATCAATGCGCCGATATGCAAGGCGCCGAGGGCTGAACGGGGAGTCATTGCGATCCTTGAACCAACGGGGTAACAGAATCGCAGTCTAGAGGGTACGGGTGCGGACGTCTGTCGCGCAGCTCGCGATTTTTAGCGTAAGACTCGCCTTATGCCGAGCGCCGCAACGCGCCGGGAGAGGCGCCAAACTCGCGCAACGTGGTGGGCAGAAAAGGGCAGCACCATCACGCTGCTTTCGCGCACCTGGCTGCCACGGCCATCGACTTCCAGGTCCAGATGACCGGACAGCCCGAACACCAACTGCGCATGGTCATGGCTGTGGGCGATGGGCGCTGTCATCAGACTGACGCACAGCTGTCATGGGCTATTAATCGCCAGGGCGCAAGCTCGCGAAAACAGCGTCGAGGGATGCCCATGACCAGTGCCGAGTTCACCAAACCCAGCCGCAAGCAGCGCGTACGCACCCTGTGGATTTCCGACGTGCACTTGGGCACCCGGGATTGCCAGGCCGAACATTTGTCGCACTTCCTCAAGGGCTACCACGCCGACAAGGTGTATTTGGTGGGCGATATCATCGACGGCTGGAAAATGCGCGGCGGCATGTACTGGCCCCAGGCCCACACCAACGTGATCCGCCGCTTGCTGACCATGGCCAAGCGTGGCACTGAGGTGATCTACGTCACCGGCAACCATGATGAGTTCCTGCGCCGCTATTCCAAACTGATCCTGGGCAATATCCAGTTGGTGGATGAGGCGGTGCACGTAACCGCCGATGGCCGGCATTTACTGGTGATCCACGGTGATCAGTTCGATGTCATCACCCGCTATCACCGCTGGCTCGCCTTCCTCGGCGACTCGGCCTACGAATTTACCCTCACGTTGAACCGCTGGTTGAACCACTGGCGTGCGCGGTACGGCTATGGCTATTGGTCGCTGTCGGCGTACCTGAAGCACAAGGTCAAAACCGCCGTGAGCTTTATCAGTGATTTCGAAGAAGCCATCGCCCATGAAGTGACCAAGCGCGAATTACATGGCGTGGTGTGCGGGCATATTCACCATGCGGAGATTCGCAAGGTCGGCGAGGTGGACTACCTCAATTGCGGTGATTGGGTGGAGTCGTGCACGGCGTTGATCGAACACTGGGATGGGAGCATCGAGTTGTATCGCTTGGCGGATGCACAGGCCAAGGAAGCGCTGCTCAAGGCAGAAATGGTCGCGGGCTAGCGGTCAACGCAGTCTAAATGTGGGAGGAGGCAAGCCCCCTCCCACATTAAGTCCCGGTTTTTTCAGTTGGAGACGTCGGCGATGGCCTGGGCCAGCTGAGCCAATCGCGTCGCGTCCGCCCCGGCCACATTTGCCCGCCCTGAACTGACCATATACACGCTGTGCTTCTCACGCAGTTGCTTGACCTGTTCGGCACTCAAGCCGGTATAGGAAAACATCCCGCGCTGCGCGCCAATGTGCGCAAACCGTTCGGCCAGACCATGGGGTGCCAGCGCCTCGACCAGTCCGGATCGCAACTGGGCGATCCGCGCACGCATGGTTTCGACTTCTTCACTCCAGAGTTTTTTCAGCTCCGCATCACCGAGGATGGTCGCGACCACCGCAGCACCATGATCCGGCGGCGTGGACCACAAGTTACGCGCGATATTCGCCAGTTGGCTGCGCACATCCGTGAGCTTCTCGGCATCTGCCGCACACACGATCAGTGCGCCGACCCGGTCGCTGTACAGGCCGAAGTTCTTCGAACAGGAACTGGTGACCAGCACTTCCGGCAATTCTGCAGCAAACAGCCGCACTGCCCAGGCGTCCTGCGCCAGGCCGTCGCCAAAACCCTGGTAGGCGAAGTCGATCAGCGGCAGCAACTGGCGCTCGCGCACGATCTGCAGCACCTGGCGCCAGTCGTCCTGGGACAGGTCGAAACCGGTCGGGTTGTGGCAGCAGGCATGCAGCAGGACCACGTCGCCCTGGGGCACCGTGGAAAGGGTGGCCAGCATCGCCGCCACATCCAGGCGATTGTCGGCGCCTACATACGGATAGTGACTGACCTTGAGCCCGGCCTTGGCGAAAATGCTTTCGTGGATCGGCCAGGTCGGGTTGCTCAGCCACACGCCACGGCCTGGCAGGCTATGGGCGATGAAGTCGGCGCTCAGGCGCAGCGCGCCGGTGCCGCCTGGGGTCTGGGTGGCGCCGGCGCGGCGGTCGCGGATCAGTGTGGAGTCGGCGCCCAGCACCAGTTCGCGGATCAGCGTGCCGAAGCGGGCATCGCCATGGCCGCCGATGTAGGTCTTGGTGGTTTGGGTGTCGACCAGACGCTGCTCGGCGAGCTTCACCGAGTGCAGAATCGGCGTCAGGCCCTGGTCGTCTTTATAGACGCCTACGCCGAGGTCGAACTTGTCTGGGTTGGTGTCCTGGGCATACAGGTCCATCAACCCGAGGATCGGGTCGCCGGGCACGCGGCCAATGGCATCGAAGTGCATTACTTGCGGCCCTCGGCGTCCTTGGCCACTTCGTCGGTGCGCGCGGCCATGATGAAGTCATTGCGGTGCAGGCCCTTGATGGAGTGGCTCCACCAGGTCACGGTGACCTTGCCCCATTCGGTGAGCAGGCCAGGGTGATGGCCTTCGGCTTCGGAGATGGCACCCATGGCATTGGTGAAGGCGAGGGCGAACTTGAAGTTCTTGAACAGGAAAACCTTTTCCAACTGCATGACGCCGTCGCGGACTTCGATGTTCCAGTCGGGGATCTGCTTGATCAGCACCGGCAACTCTTCATCGCTGACTTGCGGGGCATCGGCGCGGCAGGCTTCGCAGTGGGCTTGGTTCAAGGTGGTCATGTGGGATGTCCTGAATTCGAATGAGTGAAGATCAGTGGGCGTTACCCTAAAGCAACGCGGGGCCAGGGAACAGACTCACCTGGCCTTAAAAGACGCAGTTCAAGCAGCCTTTGGTTTGGGCGGGAACTTGGGGGCGTGCAAGCCAAGCTGCATGCCGTGCTCGACCATGCCCATGATGTCTTCCTGCGCCACGTCGAACAGGCGCTTGAGTTCGGGCAGTACGAAGTAGAGCGGTTGCAGGATGTCGATGCGATACGGCGTGCGCATCGCTTCCAGCGGGTCGAAGGCTTGATGCTCGGGCTCGTCCGACAGGCAGTACACGCTTTCCTTGGGCGACGACAGAATACCGCCACCATAGATGCGTCGACCTGCGGGCGTGTCCACCAGGCCAAACTCGATGGTCATCCAGTACAGGCGCGCCAGGTACACCCGTTGCTCTTTGGTGGCCGCCAGGCCGAGCTTGCCGTAGGTGTGGGTGAATTCGGCGAACCAGGGGTTTGTCAGCAGCGGGCAGTGGCCGAAGATCTCGTGGAAAATATCCGGCTCTTGCAGGTAATCCAGTTCTTCGCGGGTACGAATAAACGTCGCCACCGGAAATTGCTTGCTGGCGAGCAGTTCGAAAAAGGTCTGGAAGGGGATCAGCGCGGGGACGCGGGCGACTTGCCAGCCGGTGGTCTCGGCCAGGACTTTATTGATTTCGCCCAATTGTGGGATGCGATCCAGGGGCAGGCCGAGTTTGTCGATGCCGTCCAGGTATTCCTGGCAGGCGCGGCCTTCAATCACTTTCAACTGGCGCGTGATCAGGGTGTTCCACACCGCGTGTTCTTCCGGCGGGTAATGGATAAAACCTTGCGCATCTGGCTCGCGGGCCACGTAGTGCGTCTGTTTCATACGGCTCTCCTGCTAGGCATTCGTTCTTGTTATGTCCTGCGATGAACCTATTGATAACCGTTGCAAGGCGAGATTCCATCCGCCGGTAAAGTGGATTTGTAGGAAATAACGCGGATTTTCGTAAAGTAATCGTTACGCATGTGCGGTTCGTCGCGGCATTGGGCTGGGAAAGGCACACAAACTGTCACATAATCTTGACGACTATCTGCGCCCAGCGTCAAAAAGACCCGGCGCCTACCCATTGTTCGGGCCCTTTCATGCGTATCAAAGTGCACTGCCAAAACCGCATCGGCATCCTGCGGGACATCCTCAACCTGCTGGTGGAGTACGGCGTCAACGTCGCCAAGGGCGAAGTCGGCGGCGAGCATGGCAATGCCATTTACCTGTTTTGCCCGAACCTGGTGAACATGCAGTTCCAGGCGCTGCGCCCGCAGTTCGAGGCGATTGCCGGGGTGTTTGGCGTGAAAAGGGTAGGGCTGATGCCCAGTGAGCGTAGGCACATGGAGCTCAATGCCTTGCTCGGCGCCTTGGAATTTCCAGTGCTGTCCATCGACATGGGCGGCTCCATCGTCGCTGCCAACCGTGCGGCGGCGCAGTTGCTCGGGGTGCGGGTGGACGAGGTGCCGGGCATTCCACTGTCGCGCTACGCCGAGGACTTTGACTTGCCGGAACTGGTGCGTGCGAGCAAGTCGCGGATCAATGGACTGCGGGTCAAGGTCAAGGGTGACGTGTTCCTGGCGGACATCGCGCCGCTGCAATCCTCCGAGCACGATGACAGCGAAGCCATGGCCGGCGCCGTGCTGACCTTGCACCGCGCCGACCGCGTAGGCGAGCGCATCTATAACGTGCGCAAGCAGGAGTTGCGCGGCTTTGACAGCATCTTCCAAAGCTCCAAAGTCATGGCGGCGGTAGTGCGTGAAGCCCGGCGCATGGCACCGTTGGATGCGCCGCTATTAATAGAAGGCGAAACCGGCACTGGCAAGGAACTGCTGGCCCGCGCCTGTCACCTGGCCAGCCCCCGTGGGCAATCGCCGCTGATGGCGCTCAATTGTGCCGGTCTGCCGGAGTCGATGGCCGAGACCGAGTTGTTCGGCTACGGCCCCGGCGCGTTCGAAGGCGCGCGGGCCGAAGGCAAGCTGGGGCTGCTGGAGTTGACGGCGGGCGGTACGTTGTTTCTCGATGGTGTGGGGGAAATGAGTGCGCGCCTGCAGGTGAAACTGCTGCGCTTTCTGCAGGACGGTTGCTTTCGTCGGGTGGGCAGTGATGAAGAGGTGTATCTGGATGTGCGAGTGATCTGTGCGACCCAGGTGGATTTGTCCGAACTCTGCGCCCGTGGCGAATTCCGTCAGGATCTCTATCACCGCCTTAACGTGCTGTCGCTGCACATCCCGCCGCTGCGCGAATGCCTGGATGGGCTGGGGCCTTTGGTTGAACACTTTCTCGATCAGGCCAGCCGCCAGATCGGTTGCCCGCTGCCCAAGCTCGCGCCGGCGGCGATGGAGCGACTCAGCCACTACCACTGGCCGGGCAATGTGCGGCAGTTGGAAAACGTGCTGTTCCAGGCGGTGTCGCTGTGCGAGGGCGGGACGGTGAAGGTCGAGCATATTCGCTTGCCGGATTACGGCGTGCGTCAGCCACTTGGCGATTTTTCCCTGGAGGGTGGGTTGGAGGCGATTGTCGGACGCTTTGAGAAGGCGGTGCTGGAAAGTTTGTATGCCGAGCATCCGAGCAGCCGCCAGTTGGGGAAGCGCTTGGGGGTGTCGCACACCACCATCGCCAACAAACTGCGCGATCACGAAATTCTCAAGGTCGAAAAATAATCAACTGACGCTGTGGGGGCAAAATGTGGGAGGGGGCTTGCCCCCGATAGCCGTGTGTCACTCATACATCAGCAACTGAACCACCGTCATCGGGGGCAAGCCCCCTCCCACAATTGATCTTCGTCGTTTTCCTGACCGGTAGTTGCCGGAAGCGGCAGTAGTCCGCCGTTTTTTCGACTCTGGTACAACCTCGAAATACTTGCGCGTCCGTGAAAACCCTTGCCCTGCCTGCACTTTAGCCACTTTCACAAAGTTGGTTCGCAAATTGCTTAAGCCTCATCAGTACAGCGGTGGGCGGCAAGCCTGCGTCAGAAAGAGGAAAGAGTGTGGACAAGTACCTTTATGTGGCAATGACCGGCGCCAGCCAGAATGCACTGGCGCAGAAGGCCCATGCCAACAACTTGGCGAACATTTCCACCAACGGTTTTCAACGTGACCTGGAGCAGGCGCGTTCGATGCCGGTGTTCGGCGACAGCTTTCCGGCGCGGGCGTTTGCCTTGACCGAGCGTCCAGCCACTGACTTCACCCCTGGCGCGATGATCGAGACCGGCCGTGACCTGGACGTGGCCGTCAGCGGCGACGGCTGGATGGCGGTGCAGACCCCGGACGGCAGCGAAGCCTACGTGCGCAGCGCCAGCATGAACGTCGATGCATTGGGCGTGCTGCGCGCCGGCAACGGCATGCCGATCATGGGCAACGGTGGCCCGATTGCCGTGCCGCCCCAGCAGAAGATCGAAGTCGGCTCCGACGGCACCATCAGCATCCGCGCCATGGGCGAAGGCCCGCGGGTGATGGCGGAAGTGGACCGGATCAAGCTGGTCCAGCCCGACCTCAAGAATATGAATAAAGGCCTCGACGGCACCATCCACACCAATGATGGCCAGCCTGCCGTAGCCGATGCGACTGTCAAGCTGACCTCGGGTTTCCTGCAGGCAAGCAACGTCAATGCCGTGGAAGAGATGACGGCAGTGCTGGCGCTTTCCAAGCAGTTCGAGCTGCACATCAAGATGATGAACAGCGCCAAGGAAGACGACCAGGCCATGACTCGCGTCATGCAGATGAGCTGATCAGCGCTCACTCACTAATTTGCTAAACGGCGCCAACAAACAGGCGCACGAAGGAGAACACCATGCTTCCGGCTCTATGGGTTGCCAAAACAGGTCTGTCCGCCCAGGACACCAACCTGACGACCATTTCCAACAACCTGGCGAACGTATCGACCACGGGCTTCAAACGTGACCGCGCCGAGTTCCAGGACTTGCTCTATCAGATCAAGAAGCAGCCGGGTGCCCAGTCGACCCAGGACAGCGAACTGCCGTCGGGCCTGCAATTGGGTACCGGTGTGGCAATCGTCGGCACCCAGAAGAACTTCAGCGCCGGTAACCTGCAACAGACCGGTCAGCCGCTGGACATGGCCATCAACGGCCGTGGTTTCTTCCAGATCCTGCAACCGGATGGGACTACGTCCTACACCCGCGACGGTACTTTCCACCTGGATTCCAATGGCCAGATCGTCACCGCCAACGGTTTCGCCCTGGAGCCGGCCGTGATCGTGCCAGCCGATGCCAAGACTTTCACCGTCGGCAACGACGGCACCGTGTCCATCACCGTGGCCGGCAACCCGGCATCGCAAGTGATCGGCAACCTGCAAACCGCCGACTTCATCAACCCGGCCGGCCTGCAGGCCATGGGTAACAACCTGTTCCTGGAAACCGCCTCCAGCGGCGCGCCGCAAATCGGCACCCCTGGCCTGAACGGTTTCGGCACCACGCTGCAAAGCACCCTGGAAACCTCGAACGTGAGCACCGTGGAAGAGATGGTCAACATGATCACCACTCAGCGCGCCTACGAAATGAACTCCAAGGTGATTTCCACCGCCGACCAGATGCTCTCGTTCGTAACGCAGAATCTGTAATCAAGTCTATGGGGCGCTCTTGAGGGCGCCTGCTACACCGTGAGGTATGGGTCATGAATCGCTTTGTTTCCGTTTTGGCATTGAGTGGGATTGCCGTGCTCGCGGGCTGTGTCGCCCCGACGCCCAAACCCAATGACCCGTACTACGCGCCGGTGTTGCCGCGCACGCCGTTGCCGGCGGCTGCCAACAATGGCTCGATCTACCAGGCCGGTTTTGAACAGAACCTGTACAGCGACCGCAAGGCGTTCCGGGTGGGTGACATCATCACCATCACCCTCAACGAGCGCACCCAGGCCAGCAAGAACGCCAACTCCCAGGTGGGTAAAACCAGCAAGGCAGGCATTGGCCTGACCTCGTTGTTCGGTGCGGTGCCCAACGTCAATAACCCGTTGGGCGATGGCGACCTGAGCCTGAGCGCCGGCTACAGCGGCGACCGTGCCACCAACGGCAAGAGCGCGGCAGGGCAGGGCAACAGCCTGACCGGTTCGATCACCGTGACCGTGGCCGATGTATTGCCCAACGGCATCATCGCCGTGCGCGGTGAGAAGTGGATGACCCTCAATACCGGTGACGAGCTGGTACGCATCGCCGGCATGGTGCGCGCCGATGACATCTCCACCGACAACACCGTACCGTCCACGCGGATTGCCGATGCGCGCATCACTTATTCCGGCACTGGCGCCTTTGCCGATGCGAGCCAGCCGGGCTGGTTCGACCGTTTCTTCCTTAGCCCGCTGTTCCCTTTCTAGGTGGCCACTTTGAAATTCAAACAGCTGATGGCGGCCGCACTCCTGCTTTCGTTGAGCGCTGTCGCCCAGGCCGAACGCCTGAAAGACATCGCAAGCATCTCCGGCGTGCGTTCCAACCAGTTGATCGGCTACGGCCTGGTGGTGGGGCTCAATGGTACGGGCGACCAAACCACCCAAACCCCGTTTACCTTGCAGACCTTCAACAACATGCTCTCGCAGTTCGGCATCAAGGTGCCGGCGGGCTCGGGCAATGTGCAGCTCAAGAACGTCGCGGCCGTGTCCATCAGTGCCGACTTGCCGGCGTTCTCCAAGCCGGGCCAGGTGGTGGACATCACCGTGGCTTCCATCGGTAACTCCAAAAGCCTGCGCGGCGGCACCTTGCTGATGACGCCGCTCAAAGGTATCGACGGCAACGTCTACGCCATCGCCCAGGGCAACCTGGTGGTGGGCGGGTTTGACGCCGAAGGTCGCGACGGTTCGAAGATCACCGTCAACGTGCCCTCGGCCGGTCGGATTCCTGGCGGCGCCACGGTGGAACGTACCGTGCCCAGCGGTTTCAACCAGGGCAACAGCCTGACCCTGAACCTCAACCGTTCCGACTTCACCACCGCCAAGCGCGTGGTCGACAAGATCAACGACATGCTCGGCCCTGGCGTGGCCCAGGCCATCGACGGCGGTTCGATCCGCGTGACCGCGCCGCTGGACCCAAGCCAGCGTGTGGATTACCTGTCGATCCTGGAAAACCTTGAAGTCGACCCAGGCCAGGCAGTGGCCAAAGTCATCATCAACTCGCGCACCGGCACCATCGTGATCGGCCAGAACGTCAAGGTATCGCCGGCTGCGGTGACCCACGGCAGTCTGACCGTGACCATCACCGAAGACCCGATCGTCAGCCAGCCTGGGCCGTTGTCCAATGGCCAGACGGCGGTCGTGCCGCGCTCGCGGGTCAATGCCCAACAGGAAGCCAAGCCGATGTTCAAGTTCGGCCCCGGCACCACGCTGGATGAGATTGTCCGCGCGGTGAACCAAGTGGGCGCGGCGCCTGGCGACCTGATGGCAATCCTTGAAGCTTTGAAACAGGCCGGCGCCTTGCAAGCCGACCTGATTGTGATCTGAGGCCATGGCCATGGATATGCGCAAGAGCGGGATCAGCAGCACGGCGGATTCGGGGTCTTACTCCGACCTGAACCGGCTTAACCAGCTCAAGGTCGGCGGCGACAAGAACAGCGAAGGCAACATGCGCAAAGTGGCGCAGGAGTTCGAGTCGCTGTTCGTGAGCGAGATGCTCAAGTCGATGCGCTCGGCCACCGAGGCCCTGGGCAAAGACAACCCGATGAACACCCCGGCGGCCAAGCAGTACCAGGAGATGTACGACCAGCAACTGGCGGTGTCGATGTCGCGCGAGGGCGGTGGTATCGGCCTGGCCGACGTGCTCATGCGCCAGATGCAGAAGAACAAGCCGGTGGACGCTGCTGCGGCCACCTTGCAAGGTCCGGCAGCCGCAGAACCCGTCAAGAAAGTCGACGTGCCGACGGAAATTGCCGCCGGCACCCAGGCCGAAGGTCCGCTGGGTCGCTCCAATGGCCAGCGTCCGCTGTGGGCCTACCGTGTGGCCGAGCCCCAGGCCGGTGCCGCCGCTGCCCACAGCAACGACATGGAACTGATGAACCAGCGCCGCATTGCCTTGCCAAGCAAGCTGGCCGATCGCCTGCTCGCCGGTATTGTGCCGAGCACCCAAGTGGCGGCCGAGGCCAAGACCGCGCCGCTGCGTAACAGTGCCGCCGACGACAACGTCATCAACAGCACCGCACGCAGTTTTGCCGTGCCCAATGACCGTATGCAGATCTACAGCCGCGCCGTGGCCCAGCCGCCATTGGCACCGGCGAAAAAGGCGTTCAGTTCGCAGGATGAATTCGTCGCCACCATGTTGCCGATGGCCAAGGCCGCGGCAGCGCGTATTGGTGTCGATCCGAAGTACCTGGTGGCCCAGGCCGCCCTGGAAACCGGTTGGGGCAAATCGGTGATGCGCGCCGAAGATGGCAGCAGCAGCCACAACTTGTTCGGTATCAAGGCCGGCCAGAGTTGGCAGGGCGGTCAGGCCCGTGCAATCACCAGCGAGTTTCGCGATGGCGCGATGGTCAAGGAAACGGCGCAGTTCCGTTCCTACGACTCATACCAAGACAGCTTCCACGACCTCGTGACCTTGCTGCAAAGCAATGATCGCTATAAAGAAGTTGTGAAGTCGGCCGACAACCCGGAACAGTTTGTGCGTGAGTTGCAAAAAGCCGGTTACGCCACCGATCCGGCCTACGCCAGCAAGATTTCGCAGATCGCAAAAACGATGAACAGTTATCAGGATTACGCTGCCGCGGGCGCGACCACTCATTTATAAGGTCTGAACCATGAGTTTGCTCAATATCGGGATGTCGGGGCTAAACGCCGCTCAAGGATCGTTGTCGGTTCTGAGTAACAACATCGCCAACGCCAATACCGCGGGCTATTCGCGTCAGCAGACCACCCAGAGTGCGAACGCGAACAACCAGTACGGCGGCGTGTTCATCGGCAGCGGCACCACCCTGGCCGACGTGCGCCGGGTCTATAACGAATACCTGGACACCGCCTACCAGAACAGCACCTCGCTCAACAGCGACGCCAAGGCGTATCTGGACCAGGTCAGTGCGGTCGACAAGACGCTGTCGGACAAGACCACCGGCATGTCCGCCGTACTCAGCTCGTTCTTTGCTGCGGTGCAGACCGCCTCGGCCAGCCCGAACGATACGTCGGCCCGCCAGATCCTGCTCACTAACGCCCAGACGCTGACCAACCGGTTCAATGCAATCTCCAGCCAGTTGAGCCAGCAGAAAGAGACCATCAACAGCCAGTTGACCTCGATGAGCGATCAGGTCAACCAACTAACGTCGTCGATTGCGTCCCTCAACAAGCAGATCGCCCAGGTCCAGGGGTCGTCCAACACCACTCCGGCCAACCTGCTCGATTCCCGGGCTGAGGCCGTGCGTTCGCTGAATGAGTTGATCGGCGTGACCGCCACGGAAAAGAACGGCGTGTTCAGCGTCAGCACCGGCAGCGGCCAGTCCCTGGTGCTGGGCGATCAGTCCAGCAGCATTTCCGCCGTGCCGAGCAACAGCGACACCAGCCAGTACACGATCCAGCTCAATGCGCCGGGCGGTACGACCCTGGACCTGGGCAATGTGATCAGTGGCGGCAGCATCGGTGGCCTGCTGCGTTATCGCAGCGATGCGCTGATGCCAGCCATCAATGACCTGGGGCGTATCGCGCTTGTCACTGCCGATGCCCTCAACAGCCAATTGGGCCAGGGCCTGGACCTCAATGGCGAGTTCGGCGCCTCGATGTTCACCGACATCAACAACGCCGCCTCCGTTGCCCTGCGCAGCCAGGCAGCCCAAGGCAACCTGGGCGACGGCGCGCTGGGCGTGACGATCAAGGACAGCAGCCAACTGACCAACTTCGATTACAAGGTCAGCTTCAACGATGGTGCCAACCTCAATAAGGTCACGGTGCTGCGTTCCGACGGCAAGGCCATGGGCACGTATGACCTGAGTGCCACGCCGCCGCCGGTTATCGATGGGTTCACCCTGGCGGTCAAGACGGGAACAAACGTGCAGGCGGGCGACAGCTTCAAGGTCAGCCCGACGGCCAACGGCGCCAAGGAAATCGGCACCATCCTGACCGACCCGAGCAAGATTGCGTTTGCCGCGCCGTTGCAGGGCGAGGCGGGTAAAACCAACCAGGGCACCGGCACTTTTACGCCGCCGACGCTCACCGTGCCCTTGGACATCCAGGGCGGCGCCGACACCGCACAACTGCGCACCGGCATCGAACACTCGATGCCGGTGACGATGGTCTTCGCCAAACCGGCAGCCGATGGCACGCAGGCCTACACCCTCAGCAACGCCCAGGGTGATCCGATCGGTTCCGGCAGCATCGTGCCGGGGCAGACCAACAAGATCAGCATCAGCGTACCGATGCGTGATGCCAGCGGAACCTTGTTGTCGCCGGCCAAGAACTTCAGCTTCGACACCACGGTGGGCGGTTCGCCGGCCAACGGCGACAGCACCTCCTTCTCGTTCAATGCCACCGGCAAGTCCGACAACCGCAACGCCCAGGCCCTGCTCAACCTGCAGACCAAGGCAACGGTCGGCCTGGCGGCCGATGGCAGTGGCGGCACCAGCCTGGTGGGGGCCAACAGTAAGTTGGTCTCGACCGTTGGCGCCAAGGCCGCAGCGGCCACCACGGACACCACGGCCACCAACGCGCTGTTGACGGCCAACAAGAACGCGCGCAACTCCGTCTCCCAGGTCAACCTGGATGAAGAAGCGGGCGACATGATCAAGTTCCAGCAGTACTACACAGCGTCGTCGCAGATTATCAAGGCTGCGCAAGAAACCTTCAGCACGCTGATCAATAGTCTTTAAGGGAGTCTGGGACGATGCGCATTTCTACACAGCAGTATTTCGACACCAGTGCCAGCAAGTATCAGAACAACTATTCGGGTGTGGTGCAGGCCCAGCAGCAAGCGAGTTCCGGCGTGCGTGTGCAGACCGCTTCGGACGATCCGGTAGCTGCCCAGCGCTTGCTGATGCTGCAACAGCAGAAAGACATGCTGTCGCAGTACAGCGGCAATATCACCAGTATCCAGAACAAGCTGACCAACGAAGAAAGCATCCTGGATGCGATCAACACCACGATCCAGGCCGGCAGCCAACTGGCGCTGCGTGCCGGCGGCGTGACCAGCGATGCTGACCGCAAGTCCATTTCGGTCGAAGTGGGCGCGCTTGAGGATCAACTGTTGGGCTTGCTCAACAGCAAGGATTCGGCCGGCAACTACCTTTTCTCCGGCTCCAAGACCGACACGCCGCCGTACTCGCGCAACAACGATGGCACTTACAGCTATCAGGGTGATGAGAACGAGCTGAGCCTGCAGGTTTCCGAGACGCTGACGGTGCGCACCGGCGATACCGGCAAGACGATCCTGGAAGGGGCGGTCAACACCAGTCGCACCCAGGCCAATTACCTCGCGCCGGCTGCTGCGCCGGTGGCGCCGGCGATTTCGCCGCCGCTGGTCGACGACCACAAGGTCGCTATATCGAGCGGCCTGGTCACGTCGGGCTCCGACTACACCCGGCAGTTTGCCGACGGCCAGCCGTACAAGCTGACCTTCACCAGCAGCACCCAGTACGTCATTACCGACAAAGACAACAACGACATTACGTCGCAGGTTGACGGTAACGGCACGTTCGACTCCACCAAGGAAGGCAGCGCTAGCGTCAACCTGCGCGGCGTCAAGTTCGATATCACGGTAGACCTCACCGACCGCGCCACCGGGCCTGATGCCGATGCGCTGGTCAAGGGGCGTGAGTTCAGCCTCAGCGCCAAGCCTGATGGGTTCAACATCGCGCGGACCGCGAGCAACACGTCCAGTGCGCAATTGACCAACGCCAGCGTCAGCAGTGCGACCAGCTATTCGAGCACCTTTCCCAACAGCGGCGTATTGATCAAGTTCGACGACACCGACCCGAACGCCTACAAGGTCTATGCCCAGCCGTACACCGCTGGCAGCAAGCCGATTGTGGACAATGGCGTGGTCACCCCTGGCACCGGCACCCCGCCGGGCCCGAGCACCATCACGGCGGCGGGCGTCACCTTCGAACTGAGCGGTACGCCGAACGTCGGCGATCAGTTTTCGGTAGGCAACACCACCCAGAAAACCCAGAACGCCCTCGATACCCTGGGCCAACTGCGCAAGGCGCTGGAACAACCGGCGGACGGTATTCCGGGGGCGCGGGTCAAGCTTCAGAACGCGCTGAACGCTGCGGTCAGTAACCTCACCAGCTCGGCCGACCAGGTGGACAACGTGCGTGGCTCCATCGGTGCGCGGGAGAATGCGTTGACGGTGCAGGCCAGCGCAAACGCCAGCATCAGTTTGGCCAACACCACCACCATGAGCGCCTTGGCCAACGTCGACATGGGCGAGGCGGCGATTAACCTGACGCTGCAGCAAACCATGCTCGAAGCCTCGCAGCTGGCCTTCGTGAAAGTCTCGCAGTTGAGTCTGTTCAACAAGATGTAAGTGGCTTCAAGTCAAGCGGCCCGCTCTGGAAACAGAGCGGGCCGTTGTCGTTTCTGGGGCTAAATTGTTGAAACGTTTTGCATAAAGCACACAAAATTGAGTGACCTGTGAGTCATAAAGCGCATCTTCACTGTATCGTGTGAAAAGGATAAGTCGTCACAGGGTCCTTGCGGGGCGGCTTTCAGCGAGATTGTTATGGGGTTATCCCCTTTATTGTCAGCACTCCGGGCGCAGTCCTCGGGGTGTTCTCCAGCTATTTAGTATTGGGAAGCCACAATGATTGGCATAAAAAGCATCGCCAGTTACGTGCCGGCAGACGGGATCGATAACTACGCCCAGGGTGCCAAATTCGCCAAGGATGAAGAATTCATCATTGGCAAGATCGGTTCGGCGTTTCTGCCGCGCAAGGAAGCCGCCCAGGAAACTTCCGATCTGTGTGTCGAGGCGGTCAACGCTTTGTTTGCCAACAACCCGGACCTGAAGCGCGAATCGATTGACGCGCTGATTGTCGTCACCCAGAACGGTGATGAAGAGGGTTTGCCCCACACCGCCGCCATCGTCCAGGACAAGCTGGGCCTGCCGACGCATGTGGCGGCCTTTGATATTTCCCTGGGCTGCTCCGGCTACGTCTACGGCATCTACGCGATGAAGGGCTTCATGGAAGCCACCGGCCTGAAAAACGGCCTGCTCATCACCGCCGACCCGTATTCGAAGATCGTCGACCCGGAAGACCGCAACACCACCATGCTGTTCGGCGATGCCGCCACCGCCACCTGGATGGGCGAGGACGCGCCGTGGTTGCTGGGCAAGTCCAAGTTCGGCACCGACGGTTCCGGCGCGCCGCACTTGAAGGTCAGCGATGGCGTGTTCTTCATGAACGGCCGCCAAGTGTTCAACTTCGCTTTGCTCAAGGTGCCGGCGCATCTGCATGAGCTGCTCAACGAGTCGGACCTCAAGGCTGATGAGATTGACGCGTTCTGCATCCACCAGGGCAGTGCGGCGATTGTCGACGCCGTGGCGCGCCGCTTTGAAGATGCACCCGTGGAGAAGTTCATCAAGGACATGGTCGAGACCGGTAACACCGTGTCGTCGAGCATTCCACTGCTGCTGGAAAAGCATGTGATGGACGCCACCTGGAAGCGCGTGGCCATCAGCGGTTTTGGTGTGGGCCTGTCGTGGGGTTCGGCGATTTTGTATCGCCCGTGACCCTTTAGCAGGGCCTATAAAAAAAACGCCGATGATCGAGAGATCATCGGCGTTTTTTATTTGGCGCCAGAAACACCAATGAAATAGGGGGTTTGCGTCTGCGTAAACCCTTGAATTGCAAGGGGTGGCACGGCGCCAGTAAAAAAAATCAAAAAAATCCTCAAGCAACTGCCCACCACGACGATAACTATTACGTAGGTTCTCAGGCCACACCCGGCGGTTGCCAGGGCCGGAAGCCGCAGTATCCATCCAACGAGGATTTCGTCATGGCTTTAACAGTAAACACCAACATTGCTTCGATCACTACTCAGGGCAACCTGAACAAAGCTGGCGGCGCCCTGGCCACTTCCATGCAGCGCCTGTCTTCCGGCCTGCGTATCAACAGCGCTAAAGACGACGCTGCCGGCCTGCAGATCGCTAACCGCCTGACCAGCCAAATCAACGGCCTGGGCCAAGCAGTAAAAAACGTGAACGACGGTATCTCCATCGCTCAGACCGCTGAAGGCGCGATGCAGGCTTCGACCGACATCCTGCAAAAAATGCGTACCCTGGCTCTGTCTTCCGCTACTGGCTCCCTCAGCGCTGACGACCGTAAGTCGAACAACGACGAATACCAGGCTCTGACTTCGGAACTGACCCGTATCTCGCAAACCACTACTTTCGGTGGCCAGAAGCTGCTGGACGGTTCGTACGGTACCAAGGCCATTCAGGTTGGCGCAAACGCTAACGAAACCATCAACCTGAGCCTGGAAAACGTTGCAGCCAACAACATTGGTTCGCAGCAGGTCAAAACCAAGGCCATCGTGCCTAGCGCAACTGGCCTGGCTGGCGGCGACATCACTGTTACCGGCAACGGTCAGACCAAAACCGTAACTTACGCTGCAGGCGCTTCGGCTAAAGACATCGCTGCGGGCCTGAACGGTTCGATCGGTGGCCTGACCGCTACCGCCAGCACTGAAGTCAAACTGGAAGTAGGCGCTGCCACTCCGTCGAACTTCAAACTGGCTGTAGGTAGCGGTAATGCTGTTGATTTCGTCGGCGTGAAGGACCTGGCCGGCCTGGCTGACCAGCTGAAGTCGAACGCTGCCAAACTGGGCATCAGCGTTAACTACGACGAATCCAACAAAACCCTGTCGGTCAAGTCGGATTCCGGCGAAAACCTGTCGTTCTCTGGTGCTGATGCCAACGCCCAGACCAACATCCTGGTTGGCGCTAAAGACGGCGCTGGCGCATTCGCCACCCCGGCTGCTCTGGGTGCTGCTGCAATCGTTGTGACCGGTCAGGTTTCCCTGGATTCGGCTAAAGGCTACTCCCTGAGCGACGCTGGTACTGGTGTATCGGACCTGTTCTCGGCTGCTACCGTTTCGTCGACCAAGACCACCATCTCTAACACCGACGTGACCGACGCTACCAACGCTCAAAACGCGCTGGCTGTTATCGACAAGGCCATCGGCACTATCGACGGCGTTCGTTCGGGCCTGGGTGCTACCCAGAACCGTCTGACTACCACTGCAGACAACCTGCAGAACATTCAGAAGAACTCCACCGCTGCACGTTCCACCGTTCAGGACGTCGACTTCGCTTCCGAAACCGCCGAACTGACCAAGCAACAAACCCTGCAGTCGGCTTCCACCGCGATCCTGTCGCAGGCTAACCAGCTGCCATCCGCTGTACTGAAGCTGCTTCAGTAATCCCAGCGCTTGGTAACTAACGGAAGGGCGCGTCTACGTGCCCTTCCGTTTTTTCGGTTTAGAGGAGATTGGACATGGACATGAGTGTAAAGCTGAACCAGTCTTATCCGCCGGTTGCACCTCAAAGCGCACCTGCCAAGGTAGTGACTGACAACAGTGTCAAGAATGTCCAGGCAACGCCCGCGATCAGCCAAGAGCCCGCACGCGCCGACCTGGAAAAAGCAGTAACCGATATTCGTGATTTCGTTCAGGCCACTCAGCGTAGCCTGGACTTTTCCATTGATGACTCCACCCACCGCGTGGTGGTCAAGGTCATCAATACCGACAATGGTGAAGTGATTCGCCAGATTCCGTCGGAAACAGCCTTGAAGCTGGCACAGAACCTCAGCAGCGCAAGCAACTTGTTGTTTGACGACAAGGTCTGAGCTGGCATGAAACTTGTTGCTGTCTGGTCTTGAGGCGTAATAAGTCAAGATAACGGCAGCCACCGAACAGGAGATAGATGATGGCGGGTTCAACGGTAAGTGGTATCGGTTCGAACATCGATACGCAAGCGATCGTGACATCCTTGGTCAACGCCGAAAAGGTGCCCAAGCAAACGCAGATCAATACCGCGTCTGCGAAGGCGACCACCACGCTGTCTTCGATCGGCAAGGTTCAGGCCGCTCTGGATGCGTTCCGCAATGCTCTGGACACCATGTCCAAGGACAGCAGTTTCACCGGCTTGAGCGGTTCGTCGTCGGATGAAAAGACCGCGACCATGACGGCCAGCAATACGGCCTCGAACGGCAGCTTCCGGTTGATCGTCGACCAGTTGGCCCAGGCGTCCAAGCTGTCGAGCAAGAACTTCAGCGGTGGCACCTCGACGGTAGTCAACGCGACGGACAAGTCGACGACACTGACCATTACTCAGTCGGGCAAGGCTTACGACCTCAATGTTCCGGCGGGGGCGACCCTGCAGCAGGTGCGTGACTCGATCAATACCCAGTTTGGTACTTCGGGGCTGAGCGCCAACATTCAAACCGACTCCAACGGTTCGCGATTGATCCTGACCTCTACCACCATGGGGACCGGCTCGGACCTTACTCTCTCTGGCACCTCGGGGCTGGATGTGGGTGCCACGGTCGTCGAACAGCCCAAGGATGCGCTCTACAGCATCGATGGGGTTGCGTCTGTGTCCAAGACCAACAGCATCGAGGGCGCGCTCAGTGGCGTGAACATCAAGCTGGTGGCTGTATCGGCAGTCAAAACCGGTGACACAAGTGATCCGCCGGTGAAAAACGCCACGCTGATTACCGTAAGCACCAACAACACCGCACTCAAGTCCGGGGTCAAGGGTTTCATTGACACCTACAACGCCCTGATCACTGCCATGAACGCCGAAACCAAGGTCACTACGAACCTGGACGGCAGCACCACGGCGGCAGCGTTGACCGGCGACTCGACCATGCGTTCGTTGCAGAGCACGATCCGCAATGAGTTCAACACGCTGTCGGGCACCGGTGCGTTCAAGTCCCTGGCGCAGTTCGGCGTGACCACCAGTTCGAGCACGGGCCTACTGGCGATCGATGACAAGAAGTGGGACGCGGCGGTTAAAACCAACGGCGCCGACATCAACAGCATGTTCAGCGGTAAGGACGGCATGTTGGCGAGGATGAAAAGCGCCACGGATGACTTTGCCAAGGCGAGTACCGGTATCCTGGCGACGCGTTCGACATCCTTGTCGAATACGCTGAAGGACCTGACCAAGGACCAGGCCACGCTCGACGAGCGCATGACCCTGCTCACCAACAGCCTGTCGGCCAAGTACAACGCCATGGACACCCTGGTCGCCCAACTGCGCCAGCAAAGCACCAGCGTCATGACCACGCTCAATGCGCTGAATAACGTCAAGACCAATACTTGATCCCCTGCTGACCAAAAAAAGGCCAGGCAATCTGCCTGGCCTTTTTTTATCGCGGGACGACGGGGGCTAAAGCTTTTTGCGAACCCGTCGACATATTGGTTACTAGAATCCTTTTCGCTGTCGCCTGTCACGAGGTAGAAACATGAATCCCATGAGAGCCCTTCGCCAATACCAGAAGGTCAATTCCCATGCTCAGATCTCCGAAGCCAGCCCGCATCGCCTGGTGCAAATGCTGATGGAAGGCGGGCTCGACCGTATGGCCCAGGCCAAGGGCGCGCTGGCGCGTGGCGACATCGCCCAGAAGGGCCTGATGCTCGGCAAGGCCATCGACATCGTGATCGGCCTGCGCGACGGCCTGGACGCTGAAAAGAGTGATAACCCGGCTTATGTCCAACAGCTGGAGAGTCTGTACGCCTACATGACCAATCGTCTGATGGAAGCCAACCTGCATAACGACGTCGACATGATCGACGAAGTGGCTCGTTTGATGATTACCGTTAAAGAAGGCTGGGATGCGATTGGCGCCCCACAGGCCACCGCAGAATAAGGCCTGGGTGCCTTGAGGAACACGTCATGAGCCACGCACTGCAACGCATTGATGAAACCCGTGAGGCGCTGATGGGCGCGCTGGCGGACCGTAACTGGGACGCCATCGGCGAGCTGGA
The DNA here is from genome assembly GCF_009764655.1 of Pseudomonas sp. PB105. Taxonomy (NCBI): domain Bacteria; kingdom Pseudomonadati; phylum Pseudomonadota; class Gammaproteobacteria; order Pseudomonadales; family Pseudomonadaceae; genus Pseudomonas; species Pseudomonas sp. PB105. The sequence continues at coordinate 110,428 of NZ_RWIO01000026.1, read as the reverse complement.
TATGGGCTGTCGCGACGTGATCGAGCAGGTGCTCAGTGAGGCGCCGGTAGACGAAGATGCGTTGCGTGAGAAGCTTGAGAGCCTGTTGGCGGTCTACCAGCAATTGCTGCAGGTGACGACGGGCGAAAGGCAGGCTATTTTTGAAGAGATGTCGCAGATCAACCAAGCTAAAAATGCGTCAAAGGTTTACCATCTGTTCGGTTGAATGGCTCAGTTAATCCGAACGGCGCGTCATATATTTGACTGTGCTCGCATTTTTGACTTAACTAGTGCTGTTTTCAGATTTCAGACGTCTAGTAGGGTAAGAAGTCTTACAGGCGCCTCGATTGCCCTCAATCTCGGGGCAGGAAGTTTTACTAGGGAAGTTGCTATTGCATGTGGCGTGAAACCAAAATTCTGCTGATCGATGACGATAGCGTCCGCCGCCGCGACCTGGCGGTGATTTTGAATTTTCTTGGCGAAGAAAATCTGCCCTGCGGTAGCCATGACTGGCAGCAGGCGGTCAGCTCGTTGTCATCGAGCCGTGAAGTCATTTGTGTGCTGATCGGGACGGTAAACGCTCCAGGCGCTGTTTTGGGCTTGTTAAAGACACTGTCTACCTGGGATGAGTTCCTTCCCGTGTTGCTGATTGGTGATATTTCTTCTGTCGAGCTGCCGGAAGATCAACGCCGCCGCGTACTTTCCAGCCTGGAAATGCCCCCCAGCTACAGCAAATTGCTGGATTCCCTGCACCGTGCCCAGGTCTATCGCGAGATGTACGACCAGGCTCGCGAGCGCGGTCGCCACCGCGAACCCAACCTGTTCCGCAGCCTCGTCGGCACCAGCCGCGCCATCCAGCACGTGCGCCAGATGATGCAGCAAGTGGCCGATACCGACGCCAGTGTGCTGATCCTCGGCGAATCGGGCACCGGCAAGGAAGTGGTCGCACGCAACCTGCACTACCACTCCAAGCGCCGCGACGGGCCATTCGTGCCGGTCAACTGCGGGGCGATCCCGGCAGAGCTGCTTGAAAGCGAACTGTTCGGCCATGAGAAGGGCGCCTTTACCGGGGCGATCACCAGCCGTGCCGGGCGTTTCGAGCTGGCCAACGGCGGCACCCTGTTCCTCGACGAAATCGGCGACATGCCGCTGCCGATGCAGGTCAAGCTGCTGCGCGTGTTGCAGGAGCGCACTTTCGAGCGCGTGGGCAGCAACAAGACCCAGAGCGTCGACGTGCGCATCATTGCCGCTACCCACAAGAACCTTGAAAGCATGATTGAGGTGGGCAGCTTCCGCGAAGACCTCTACTACCGCCTCAACGTCTTCCCAATCGAGATGGCCCCGCTGCGTGAGCGCGTGGAAGACATCCCGCTGCTGATGAACGAACTGATCTCGCGCATGGAGCACGAAAAGCGCGGTTCGATTCGCTTCAACTCTGCCGCGATCATGTCCCTGTGTCGCCACGGCTGGCCGGGCAACGTACGCGAGCTGGCCAACCTGGTGGAGCGCATGGCGATCATGCACCCGTACGGTGTGATCGGCGTGATCGAGTTGCCGAAGAAATTCCGCTACGTCGACGATGAAGACGAGCAGATGGTCGACAGCCTGCGCAGCGACATGGAAGAGCGTGTCGCCATCAACGGCCACACGCCGGACTTTGGTTCAACCGCCATGCTGCCGCCCGAAGGCCTGGACCTCAAGGACTACCTCGGCAACCTGGAACAAGGCTTGATCCAACAGGCCCTGGACGACGCCAACGGCATCGTCGCCCGCGCCGCCGAGCGCTTGCGCATCCGCCGAACCACCCTGGTGGAGAAGATGCGCAAGTACGGCATGAGTCGTCGGGAAGGCGATGAACAGGCGGATGATTGACGCCTGATTCCAGAGACCGCTGATTTATCAGCGGTTTTTTTTCGGCACAAGTATTGCTACAGCCCTCGCAACGTTCCGTTTAACTGACGGTCAGCCAGCGAGAGAGCATGATGCCCCACGCCGCCCAGCAATCTTCCAGCCCCTCTATCCCGGGACTTATGCCCTCTGTGGAGCAGCAAAGCCGTCAGGGTCTCGAACAGGCTTTTTCGCTGTTCAACCAGATGTCGAGCCAATTGACTGACTCCTACAGCCTGCTCGAAGCCCGCGTCTCGGAGCTTAAAGGCGAGTTGGAAGTGGTGAGCGCCCAGCGCATGCAGGAGTTGGCCGAGAAAGAGCGCCTGGCCAACCGTCTGCAAAACCTGTTGTCGCTGCTGCCCGGTGGCGTGATTGTCATCGATGAAGAAGGCCGCGTGCGCGAGGCCAACCCTGCGGCCTGCGACATGCTCGGCCTGCCGCTGGAAGGCGAGTTGTGGCGCCATGTCATCACCCGTTGCTTCGCGCCGCGTGAAGATGACGGTCACGAAATCTCCCTCAAGGACGGGCGCCGCCTGTCCATCGCCACCCGTTCCCTGGACGCGGAGCCGGGGCAATTGGTGTTGCTTAATGACTTGACCGAAACCCGTCACTTGCAAGACCAATTGGCGCGCCACGAGCGCTTGTCGTCATTAGGGCGGATGGTCGCTTCTTTGGCGCATCAGATCCGCACGCCGCTGTCGGCGGCGTTGATCTACGCCAGTCATTTGACTGATGAGCAATTGCCTGTCGCCACCCAGCAGCGGTTTGCCGGCCGTCTCAAGGAGCGTCTGCACGAACTGGAGCACCAGGTGCGCGACATGCTGGTGTTTGCCCGCGGCGAATTGCCGCTGACCGACCGCGTGACACCCGCCCACCTGATGCAGGCCCTGCAAGCGGCTGCGAGCACCCATATTCAAGACACTCAGGTGCGCTGGCAGTGCGACAGCCACCTCGGCGAGCTGCTGTGCAATCGAGACACCCTGGTGGGCGCGCTGCTCAACTTGATCGAAAACGCTATCCAGGCCAGCGGCCCCGGTGCGCGGCTCAAGGTCCACCTGTACAGCCGCGAGCAAACCTTGCGCCTGTGCATCAGCGACAGCGGCGCCGGCATCGACCCTGTGGTGCTCAAGCGCCTGGGCGAACCCTTCTTCACTACCAAGACCAACGGAACCGGCCTCGGCCTGACCGTGGTCAAGGCCGTGGCCCGTGCCCATCAGGGAGAATTGCAACTGCATTCCCGACTGGGGCGTGGCACCTGTGCACTGATAAGCCTGCCGCTGTTTTCATGCGCGGCAGGCGCGGAGTAAAAAGTAATGGCTATCAAGGTTCTGTTGGTGGAAGACGATCGCGCCCTGCGTGAAGCATTGGCTGACACGCTGCTGTTGGCGGGCCATGACTACCGGGCGGTCGGTTCTGCCGAGGAGGCCTTGGAGGCGGTGGAGCAGGAAACCTTCAGCCTGGTGGTCAGTGACGTGAACATGCCAGGCATGGACGGCCACCAATTGCTGGCCCTGCTGCGTGCGCGCCAACCGCAACTGCCGGTGTTGCTGATGACTGCCCATGGCGCCGTGGAGCGCGCGGTGGACGCCATGCGCCAGGGCGCGGCGGACTACCTGGTCAAGCCCTTCGAACCCAAGGCGCTGATCGAACTGGTCGCGCGGCACGCCCTGGGCGTGATCCCCGCCAGCGAAGGCGAGGGCCCGATTGCCTTCGAGCCGGCCAGTGCGCAATTGCTGGAGCTGGCGGCCCGCGTGGCGCGCAGTGATTCCACGGTGCTGATTTCCGGCGAGTCCGGCACCGGCAAGGAAGTGCTGGCGCGTTATATCCACCAACAATCCACTCGCGCCAAACAACCGTTCATCGCCATCAACTGCGCGGCGATCCCCGACAACATGCTGGAAGCCACTTTGTTCGGCCATGAAAAAGGCTCGTTCACCGGCGCCATCGCGGCCCAGGCGGGCAAATTCGAACAGGCCGACGGCGGCACCATCCTGCTGGACGAAATCTCGGAAATGCCGCTGGGCCTGCAAGCCAAGCTGCTGCGGGTGCTGCAAGAGCGCGAAGTGGAGCGCGTGGGCGCACGCAAGCCGATCCAGCTGGACATCCGTGTGGTCGCCACCACCAACCGTGACCTCGCCGGCGAAGTGGCGGCGGGGCGCTTTCGTGAAGATCTGTTCTACCGGCTTTCGGTATTTCCCCTGGCCTGGCGCCCGCTGCGTGAGCGCCCAGCGGACATCGTCCCGCTGGCCGAGCGCCTGCTGAACAACCACGTCAAAAAAATGAAGCACGCCCAGGCGCGACTGTCGGCCGAGGCGCAAGCCTGCCTGATCAGCTATCCCTGGCCGGGCAACGTGCGGGAACTGGACAACGCCATCCAGCGCGCGCTGATTCTGCAGCAGGGCGGTTTGATCCAGCCCCAGGATTTCTGCCTGTCCATGGGCAGTGGTGCGGCGCCATTGCCTACCTTGGCGCCTGCGCCCGTGATCGCTGAGGCGGAGCCCGGCGGTGCCCTGGGCGACGACCTGCGTCGCCGCGAATTCCAGATGATCATCGACACCCTGCGCGCCGAGCGCGGCCGCCGCAAAGAGGCCGCCGAGCGCCTGGGCATCAGCCCGCGTACCCTGCGCTACAAGCTGGCGCAAATGCGTGACGCCGGGATGGACGTGGAAGCGTATCTGTTCGCCACCTGACCGGTAACAAGGTCGACAAGGTTTGTCGCCTTTTCTTACGACTTGATACAGAGCTGGCACCCTTGTTGCTACCTCCCCTAGTAATCGCTGCGTAGTGTCAAAAATTTGCGGGTTGGAGAGAGAAGTTCATGAGCCAGGGTATTGAGTTCAATCGATTGATGTTGGATATGCGCTCCATGCAAATGGATGCCATGGCTCAACCGAAATCCGTCGCGCCAGCGCCGCAATTGGGCCAAAGCAGCTTCGCCGACATGCTCGGCCAGGCCATCAACAAAGTCAGTGACACCCAGCAAGCCTCCAGCCAGTTGGCCAACGCATTCGAGATCGGCAAAAGCGGCGTGGACCTCACCGATGTGATGGTCGCCTCGCAAAAGGCCAGCGTCTCCTTCCAGGCTCTGACCCAAGTGCGTAACAAGCTGGTTCAGGCCTATCAAGACATCATGCAGATGCCGGTTTAAGGGCGAGATTTAAGTCATGGCAGAAGCAGTCTCCGACAACGTACCCGCCAAGGCAGACGGCAAGCCGCCGCTGTTTGGCCTGTCGTTCCTGGAAAACCTCTCGGAAATGACCATGCTGCGTCAGGTGGGCCTGATGGTCGGCCTGGCTGCGAGCGTGGCAATTGGTTTTGCCGTGGTGTTGTGGTCGCAACAACCCGATTACCGTCCGTTGTATGGCAGCCTGGCGGGCATGGATTCCAAGCAGATCATGGAAACCCTCGCCGCCGCCGACATCGCCTACACCGTGGAGCCCAATTCCGGCGCGTTGCTGGTCAAGGCCGATGACGTGGCCCGTGCGCGCATGAAGCTCGCCGCCGCTGGCGTAACGCCGTCCGACAGCAATATCGGTTTTGAAATCCTCGACAAGGACCAGGGCCTCGGGACCAGCCAGTTCATGGAAGCCACGCGTTACCGTCGTGGCCTCGAAGGCGAGCTGGCCCGCACCATCTCCAGCCTCAACAACGTCAAGGGCGCCCGTGTGCACCTGGCCATTCCGAAAAGCTCGGTGTTTGTGCGTGATGAACGCAAGCCAAGTGCTTCGGTATTGGTCGAGCTGTTCTCCGGCCGTTCCCTGGAGCCAGGCCAAGTGCTGGCGATCGTCAACCTGGTGGCGACCAGCGTGCCTGAACTGAGCAAATCCCAGATCACCGTGGTCGACCAGAAGGGCAACCTGCTGTCGGATATGGCGGAAAACTCCGCGCTGACCCAGGCCGGCAAGCAGTTCGACTACAGCCGCCGCATGGAAAGCATGCTGACCCAGCGTGTGCACAACATCCTGCAACCGGTGCTGGGCAACGACCGCTACAAGGCTGAAGTGTCCGCCGACGTGGACTTCAGCGCGGTCGAGTCGACCTCCGAGCAATTCAACCCGGACCAGCCGGCCTTGCGCAGTGAGCAGTCCACCAGCGAACAACGCACCGCCGCCAACGGCCCGCCGCAAGGCGTGCCGGGTGCCCTGAGCAACCAGCCACCGGCCCCGGCCTCGGCCCCGCAAACCACCGGTGGCGCTGCTGCTGCCGCTGCTGCGATCCAGCCTGGCCAGCCATTGCTGGACGCCAACGGCCAGCAGATCATGGACCCGGCCACCGGCCAGCCGATGCTCGCACCGTACCCGGCGGACAAGCGTAACCAGTCCACCAAGAACTTCGAACTCGACCGTTCCATCAGCCACACCAAGCAACAACAGGGCCGCGTCAATCGCCTGTCGGTGTCGGTGGTGGTCGATGATCAGGTCAAGGTCAATGCGGCGGATGGCGCCGTTACCCGTGCGCCGTGGAGCGCCGACGAATTGGCGCGCTTCACCCGCCTGGTGCAGGACGCTGTCGGTTTTGACGCCAGCCGTGGTGACAGCGTCAGCGTGATCAACATGCCGTTCTCCGCCGAGCGTGGTGAAGTCATCGCCGAAGCGGCGTTCTACACCCAGCCGTGGTTCTGGGACATCGTCAAGCAAGTGCTGGGTGTGTTGTTCATCCTGGTGCTGGTGTTCGGCGTGCTGCGTCCGGTGCTCAACAACATCACCGGCAACGGCAAGAACAAACAACTGGCGGCGTTTGGTGGCAGTGACGTCGAGTTGGGTGGCATGGGCGGCCTGGACGGCGAACTGGCCAACGACCGCGTCAGCCTCGGCGGCCCGCAAAGCATCCTGTTGCCAAGCCCGAGCGAAGGCTACGACGCACAGTTGAACGCAATCAAAAGTCTGGTGGCAGAAGACCCGGGCCGTGTGGCCCAGGTCGTGAAAGAGTGGATCAACGCAGATGAGTGATAATCGAGCCGCTGTTGCCAAGCTCACCAAGGTCGACAAAGCCGCAGTCCTGCTGCTGTCCCTCGGTGAAACCGACGCCGCCCAAGTGCTGCGCCACATGGGCCCCAAAGAGGTTCAGCGGGTGGGCGTGGCCATGGCGCAAATGCGCAATGTGCACCGTGAGCAAGTCGAACAGGTGATGAGCGAGTTCGTCGAGATCGTCGGCGACCAGACCAGCCTGGGCGTCGGCTCCGACAGCTACATCCGCAAGATGCTCACCTCGGCCCTGGGCGAAGACAAAGCCAACGGCCTGATCGACCGTATCCTGTTGGGCGGCAATACCAGCGGTCTGGACAGCCTCAAGTGGATGGAACCGCGTGCGGTCGCCGACGTGATCCGCTTCGAGCACCCGCAGATCCAGGCCATCGTCGTCGCGTACCTCGACCCGGACCAGGCCGGTGAAGTGCTCGGCCACTTTGACCATAAAGTGCGCCTGGACATCATCCTGCGGGTGTCGTCGCTGAACACCGTGCAGCCAGCGGCCCTGAAAGAATTGAACACCATTCTGGAGAAACAGTTCTCCGGCAACTCCAACGCCGCACGGACCACCTTGGGTGGCATCAAGCGCGCGGCGGACATCATGAACTTCCTCGACAGCTCGGTCGAAGGCCAGTTGATGGACTCGATCCGCGAGATCGACGACACCCTGTCCGGCCAGATCGAAGACCTCATGTTCGTCTTCAACAACCTATCCGATGTCGACGACCGTGGCATCCAGGCGCTGCTGCGCGAAGTCTCCTCCGACGTGCTGGTGCTGGCCCTCAAAGGCTCGGACGAAGGCGTCAAGGAGAAGATCTTCAAGAACATGTCCAAGCGTGCTTCGGAACTGTTGCGCGACGACCTGGAAGCCAAGGGCCCGGTGCGCGTCAGCGACGTGGAAACCGCGCAAAAAGAAATCCTCACCATTGCCCGCCGTATGGCCGAAGCCGGAGAAATCGTTCTCGGCGGGAAGGGCGGCGAAGAAATGATCTAAGGCGCCCCTGATGTCGAACAAAGATGAGGCGCCCAGCGATCTGATTCGCGCACGGGATGTCGGTGGGTTCGACATCTGGTCGTTGCCCAGTTTCGATCCGCACGTGCCGGAGCCTGAGCCGGAACCGGTTGAAGAGCTGCCGGTGGAAATGGAAGAAGTGCCGCTGGAAGAAGTCCAGCCACTGACCCTGGAAGAGTTGGAAAGCATCCGCCAGGAGGCTTACAACGAAGGCTTCGCGGCCGGTGAAAAAGACGGTTTTCGCAGCACCACCCTCAAGGTGCGCCAAGAGGCCGAAGCGGCGCTGAGCGTCCAGTTGGCCAGCCTGGAGCGCTTGATGGGCGTGTTGTTCGACCCCATCGCCGAGCAGGATTCGCAGATCGAAAAATCAATGGTCGGCCTGGTGGAACACATTGCCCGCCAGGTGATCCAGCGCGAACTGGTGCTCGATTCCAGCCATATCGAAAGCGTGATGCGCGAAGCCCTCAAGCTGCTGCCCCTGGGTGTCGGCAATGTACGGCTGTACATCAACCCGCAGGATTTCGAGCAGGTCAAAGCCCTGCGCGAGCGCCATGAAGAAACCTGGCGCATCGTCGAAGACGCAGCGCTGCAGCCCGGTGGTTGCCGGGTCGAGACCGAACACAGCCGCATCGATGCCACGGTGGAAACCCGCATCAGCCAGATCATGGCCAAGTTGCTGGATCAAGTTCACGAGCAGGTATTGAACCCCGCCGAACCTGACCTCAGCGTGGACCTGGACGCTACCGATGCGCCTTGATCGCACCAGCTTCGCCAAGCGCCTGAGCGGCTACGTCGAAGCCACTGAGCTGCCCGGCCAGCCCATCCTCGAAGGGCGCTTGTTGCGTATGGTCGGCCTGACCCTCGAAGCCGAGGGCCTGCGCGCCGCCATGGGCAGCCGCTGCATGGTGATCAACGACGACAGCTACCACCCGGTGCAGGTCGAAGCGGAAGTGATGGGTTTTTCCGGCAGCAAGATTTTCCTGATGCCCGTGGGTAGCCTGGCGGGCATCGCCCCCGGCGCCCGCGTGGTGCCGCTGGCCGATACGGGTCGCCTGCCCATGGGCATGAGCATGCTTGGCCGCGTGCTGGATGGCGCCGGTCGCGCACTGGACGGCAAGGGCGGCATGAAAGCCGAAGACTGGGTGCCGATGGACGGCCCCACCATCAACCCGCTCAACCGCAACCCCATCAGCGTGCCGCTGGACGTGGGCATTCGCAGCATCAACGGATTATTGACGGTCGGCCGCGGCCAGCGTCTGGGCCTGTTCGCCGGTACCGGTGTGGGTAAATCGGTGTTGCTGGGCATGATGACGCGCTTTACCGAGGCCGACATCATTGTGGTGGGGCTGATCGGCGAACGGGGCCGCGAGGTGAAGGAGTTCATCGAGCACAGCCTCGGTGAAGAAGGCCTCAAGCGCTCCGTGGTCGTCGCCTCTCCAGCGGACGATGCGCCGCTGATGCGTTTGCGCGCCGCGATGTACTGCACGCGCATCGCCGAATATTTTCGCGACAAGGGCAAGAACGTCCTGTTGCTGATGGACTCGCTCACACGTTTCGCCCAGGCCCAGCGGGAAATCGCCCTGGCCATCGGTGAACCGCCGGCGACCAAGGGTTACCCGCCGTCAGTGTTTGCCAAGCTGCCCAAGCTGGTGGAGCGCGCCGGTAATGCCGAGGCCGGTGGCGGCTCGATCACCGCGTTCTACACCGTATTGTCCGAAGGTGATGACCAGCAGGACCCCATCGCCGACTCGGCGCGGGGCGTGCTCGACGGTCACATTGTGCTGTCGCGCCGTTTGGCCGAAGAAGGGCACTACCCGGCCATCGATATCGAAGCGTCCATCAGCCGGGTCATGCCGGCGGTGGTCACGCCGGAGCATATGGTCCGTGCGCAACAATTCAAGCAGTTGTGGTCGCGCTATCAACAGAGCCGCGACCTGATCAGCGTCGGCGCCTACGTGGCCGGTGGTGATCGCGACACCGACCTGGCGATCGCCCTGCAACCGCAGTTGGTGACCTACCTGCGCCAGGGCCTGAACGACAAGATCAGCATGGGCGAAAGCGAAGCCCATCTGCACTCCATCTTCGCGCCTGCGCCAGGCGGCTAAGCCATGGCCAACAGCCGCGCCGCGCGCCTGGCCCCGGTGGTGGACATGGCCGAAAAGGCCGAAAAAACCGCCGTGCAGCGCCTGGGTTATTTCCAGGGCCAGGTTCGCCTCGCGGAAAGCAAGCTGGGCGACCTGGAACGCTTTCGCGGTGAGTACCAGCAACAATGGATCGAGCGCGGCACCAAGGGCGTTTCGGGCCAATGGCTGATGGGCTACCAGGGCTTTCTCAATCAACTGGAAACCGCCGTCGGCCAACAGCGCCAGAGCCTGGCCTGGCACCAGAACAACCTCGATAAAGCCCGCGAAAGTTGGCAGGAAGCGTTTGCGCGGGTCGAAGGCTTGCGCAAGCTGGTGCAGCGCTATATCGATGAGGCGCGGGCCCTCGAAGACAAGCGCGAGCAGAAGCTGCTGGATGAGTTGTCCCAGCGCATGCCGCGTAAAGATGTGTATTGATCTTGGCGAGAAGTTGCCCACAGCCCCATCACCTGCTACACCTTGTTGCATATCGCCAATGACAAGGAAGCCGTCGTATGTCAGTCGAGTCAGAAGTATCCCTGGATGGGAAGAAGTTGATGATTGCAATCAAGGGCCGGTTTGATTTCGGCAGTCATCAGGACTTTCGTGAGTCCTACGAGCGTTTCTACAAGGTGCCTGAGTCGTACGTGGTCGACCTGAAAGACACCACGTATATGGACAGTTCGGCCCTGGGCATGCTCCTGCTGCTGCGCGATCACGCGGGTGGGGACGATGCGCAAGTCGAGGTGATCAACAGCAACTCCGACGTGCGCAAGATCCTCGCCATCTCCAACTTCGACAAGCTGTTCGACATCAATTGAGCGCCCTGGCCCCTGCGGTTGAGCCGCTGACGATCTTGATCGCCGATGACAATGCGACCGATCTTCTGCTGCTGTCGACCATTGTGCGGCGCCAGGGGCATCAGGTGCTTACCGCCACCAACGGCGAAGAAGCTGTCGAGCTCTTTGCCCGCGAGCGTCCGCAACTGGTGCTGATGGATGCCTTGATGCCGGTGATGGATGGCTACGGCGCCGCGCGGTGGATCAAGCAACTGGCGGGGGAGGAATTGGTCCCCATCATTTTCCTCACCTCCCTGCGCGATAGCGCCGCCCTGGCCGATTGCCTGGATGCCGGCGGTGATGACTTCCTGCCCAAGCCCTATAACCAACTGATCCTGGCGGCCAAGATCAACGCGATGGACCGCCTGCGCCGCCTGCAAGCCACGGTGTTGCAACAGCGTGACCTGATCGCCAGGCACCATGACTATCTGCTGCATGAGCAGCGGGTGGCCAAGGCGGTGTTCGACAAGGTCGCCCACTCCGGCTGCATCAACGCCGCCCCGAACATCCGCTACCTGCAATCGCCCTATGCGCTGTTCAATGGCGACCTGCTGCTGGCGGCCTACACGCCGTCGGGCGACATGCACGTGCTGCTCGGCGATTTCACCGGCCACGGCCTGCCGGCGGCAGTGGGCGCCATGCCCCTGGCGGAAGTGTTCTACGGCATGACCGCCAAGGGGTATGGCCTGTCTCAGATCCTGCGGGAGATGAATGCCAAGCTCAAGCGCATCCTGCCGGTGGACATGTTCTGCTGCGCCACGCTGTTGTGCCTGAGCACCGAGCGGCGTGCGCTGGAGGTGTGGAACGGCGGTATGCCCGACGGTTATGTGCATGACGTCGCCAGCGGCAAGCGCACGCCGCTGCAATCGCGGCATTTGCCGTTGGGGGTGCTGTCGGCGCAAGCCTTTGATGACCGCACCGAGGTGTGGCCCATGGCCTTGGGCGACCGGGTGTTTTTGCTGTCCGACGGCGTGCTGGATACCGCCGATGCCCACGATCAACTGTTCGGTGCCGAGCGTTTGCAGCAGGTCTTCGCGGCCAATCGCGAGCCCAATCGCCTGTTCGAGGATATCGAAGAGGCCCTGGCGGCGTTTCGCGGTGAGGCGCGGGATGACGTGAGCATGGTGGAAATCACCCTGCGGGCCGGCCAGTCACTGCGTGCCACCGGCCCGTTGTATGCCGACAGTGGCCAATCCTGCCCGCTGGATTGGTCGGTCAGCTTCGAATTCCGTGCCGAGACCCTCAAACGCTACAACCCTTTGCCTTATTTGCTGCAGCTGCTGCTGGAAATCCACGGCCTGCGCGAGCAGAGCGGGGCGCTCTACAGCGTGATGGCCGAGTTGTATTCCAATGCCCTGGAGCACGGCGTGCTCGGGCTGGACTCGCGGCTCAAGTGCGATGCCCAGGGTTTCGCCGAATATTATCGCCAGCGCAACGAGCGTCTGGCGCAGTTGAACAGCGGTTACGTGCGGGTACATGTGCAAGTGGTACCCACCCCGATGGGCGGCAAAATGACCCTGCGCCTGGAAGACAGCGGGCCGGGCTTCGACGTGGAACGGGTACTGGCGCGGCCGCTGGACGTGGACCGTCTGTCTGGTCGGGGCCTGAGCCTGGTGCGCCAGCTGAGTAGCGAGGTACGCTGGTCCGACGGTGGGCGCAGTGTCTGCGTGGAGTTTTGCTGGGGGGCTCTGGCATAATCCGCCGATTCTTGATCAGGGAGCGAGCAAGTGGCAGAGATTCATATGGACCCGGATGTGTTGTCGGGTTTGCAGGAGGTGATGGAAGGCGACTATCCCAAGCTGCTTGATACCTTTCTGGACGACTCCCGCAAACGCGTCGAGGCGCTGCGCCAGGCGCGGGATGATGCCAAGGCGCTGGGGCAGATTGCGCACAGTTTCAAGGGCAGCAGTGGCAACCTTGGGGCGGTGCGTTTGGCGCAGTTGTGTCAGTTGCTGGAGGCTGAGTCTGTTGAGGCTGCTTCGGACCTGGGGGGCTTGGTGGATCAGATTGATCGGGAGTTTGAGTTGGTTCGGCCGTTGTATGAGCATGAACGGGAGCGGTTTGCCGGGGTTTGATCGAGCGTGCCATTGGCCAGGCACCGGCTATGCACCCATTGCACAGCGCATCCCGCAAACCTGGCCCAACTCTTGCTATATCTCCTGATACTGCATCCCCGATCCCCATGCAGTGGAGACCTTTACTTATGCCAGTCGCCCCTAATTCGCTTCTTCAGGCTGCTCCTGCGGCCAAGCCGCAAGCGCCTGCCGCTAATGCACTGGTCACGGCCGCGGACCCACGGGACAAGGGCCCTGGCTTCGCTCAAGTGTTCGCCAACCAAGGCACGAAAGCCCCGGTCAAGGCCGACGACAACTCGGTCAAACCAGCGCGGGACAAGCCTGCCGATGCCGCCGCCAAACCGGCGACCGGCAGCGACAAGCCTGCCGCCAGTACGCCCGCCGTTGCCGATAGCGGCAATACCTTGCCTGCCAAGCCGCCAGTCGCGTCCGACGACAGCGCCAGCGCGGATGAGGAGGCGCCGGCTGACCCGACGCTGGTGGTGCAACAGCCCGCCGTTGATCCGGTTGTCGACCCGGCGTTGATTGCCGCCGTCACCCCGGTGGCCGTACCCGTTCCGGTGGCAGTCCCGGCCCCTGTCGCTGACGCAGCCGACATTAAGGCTCAGCCCGTGAGCGCAGCGCCAATTGCGGCGAGCGAAGAAGCCAAGCCGGTGTTCGACCCCGAGGCCGATCCCCTGGATGCCTTGCCGACCCTGCGCCTGGCGATGGAGCAGGGCGGGCATGTGTCGGCCAGCAGCCAGGCGCAGGCCAAGACTGCGCCGACGACCACCCAGGACCAGCCAACCGCCGCGCAGAACTTTGCTGCCGGCCTAGCCACGATGGTCGACGAGCAAGCCACCAAAGACAGCACTGACCAAGGCGGCGACAAGGCCTTCAGCGGCTTGATCGAAGGCGGCCTCAAAGACCTGAAAAACGCCAGCAGCGACACCCGTGTCGATGACTTCGCCAATCGCTTGGCGGCGCTGACCCAGGCGGCCACGCCGAGAACGGCCAACGCCTTGCCGCCGACGACGAATGCGCCACTGGCCATGCACCAGAGCGGCTGGACTGACGAGATCGTCAATCGGGTGATGTACCTGTCCAGCGCCAACCTCAAGTCGGCGGAGATCCAGTTGCAGCCGGCTGAACTCGGTCGGCTGGATATCAAGGTCAACATGACCGCCGACCAGCAGGCCCAGGTCAATTTCATGAGTGCTCATCCGGTGGTGCGTGAGGCGCTGGAAAGCCAGTCGGGCCGCCTGCGGGAGATGTTTGCGCAACAGGGCATGGGGCAGGTGGACGTCAATGTGTCCGACCAGTCCCGTGGTCAGGAGCAGCAGCAACAGCAGGCCCAGACCGGTGGCGTGAGTCGCGCTGGGCGCGGTGGCGACAGCGGTGACAGCGGCAGCCACCTTGATGTGGCTGAAGCGGTTGCGCCCGTGACGTCTACGGTGGTCGGCTCCAGCGCCGTCGATTACTACGCCTGACCTGAGCCTGGCATGGGTCAAAATGTGGGAGGGTGCTTGCCCCCGATAGCGGTGTGTCAGTCAACTGATGTATGAACTGAAACACCTCATCGGGGGCAAGCCCCCTCCCACATTTGTTTTGTGGTGCCCTTCATCCCCGCTTGCCCGGACAACTCTGGCATAACACTTGCTCTTGCCTTTCCGTAGATCTATGAATCCCCGAATAGTGACGGATTATTGGCATGGCGAAGAGCGAAGACGCAGCAAAAGCACCCGCAGGCAAAGGCAAGCTCAAGCTTATCCTGATGATAGTCGTGGGCCTGCTCCTGGCCATCGGCGCCTCCGTGGGCGGCACCTGGTACATCATGCACAGCAGTGCAAGCAAACCGGCACCCGCCGCTGAAACCGCCAGTAACGTCAAGCAACCGGCAATCTTCGAGCCGATGCTTCCGGCCTTTGTCGCCAACTTCAATCAGAACGGTCGTCAGCGCTACCTCCAGGTGAGCATCACCTTGCTGGCGCGCGACAAAGGCGACCTCGAATCCCTCAAAGTGCATATGCCGGTGATCCGCAACAACCTGGTGATGCTGTTCTCCGGGCAGAGCTTCGACACCCTGGCCACCCCGGTGGGCCAGGAAATGCTGCGCCAGAAGGTCACTGCCAGCGTGCAGGAAGTGGCCCAGAAAGAGCTCGGCAAAGTCGTGGTCGAGCAGGCGCTCTTCACTAACTTCGTATTGCAGTAGGATCACGACATGGCCGTGCAAGACCTGCTGTCCCAGGATGAAATCGACGCGCTGTTGCATGGCGTCGACGATGGTCTGGTACAGACCGAAATGGCTGCCGAGCCCGGCAGCGTCAAAAGTTATGACCTGACCAGCCAGGATCGCATCGTCCGTGGACGCATGCCGACGCTGGAGATGATCAACGAACGTTTCGCCCGTTACACCCGGATCAGCATGTTCAACATGCTGCGCCGCTCGGCGGACGTGGCGGTGGGCGGCGTGCAGGTGATGAAGTTCGGCGAGTACGTGCACTCGCTGTACGTGCCGACCAGTCTCAACCTGGTCAAGATCAAGCCGTTGCGCGGCACCGCGCTGTTCATCCTCGACGCCAAACTGGTGTTCAAGCTGGTGGACAACTTCTTTGGCGGTGACGGCCGTCACGCCAAGATCGAAGGCCGCGAATTCACCCCTACCGAGTTGCGCGTCGTACGCATGGTGCTGGAGCAGGCCTTCATCGACTTGAAGGAAGCCTGGCAGGCCATCATGGAAGTCAATTTCGAGTACATCAACTCGGAAGTAAACCCGGCCATGGCCAACATCGTCGGGCCGAGCGAGGCCATTGTGGTGTCCACGTTCCACATCGAACTCGATGGCGGCGGCGGCGACCTGCACGTGACCATGCCGTACTCGATGATCGAGCCGGTGCGCGAGATGCTCGACGCCGGTTTCCAGTCCGACCTGGACGACCAGGACGAACGTTGGGTCAAGGCCCTGCGCGAAGACTTGCTGGACGTCGACGTGCCCTTGAGCGCCACCGTGGCCCGTCGCCAACTGCGCTTGCGGGATATTTTGCACATGCAGCCGGGGGACATCATCCCCGTCGAGTTGCCGGAAGAAATGATCATGCGCGCCAACGGCGTGCCGTCGTTCAAGGTCAAGCTGGGTTCCCACAAGGGCAACCTGGCTCTTCAAGTGGTCGAGCCGATCAATCGTCGCTGATCAACACTCATTTTTGCTTCGCCGAGGACATGCAATGGCTACCGAACACGAAAACACTTCCGCCGAAGACCAGGCCCTGGCTGACGAATGGGCTGCGGCCCTGGAAGAAACCGGCGATGTGGGCCAGGACGACATCGACGCCTTGCTGGCCGCCGATGCCGCCACCGCACCCGCAGGAAACCGCATGCAAATGGAAGAATTCGGCAGCGTGCCGAAGAACAACGACCCGGTGACCCTTGATGGGCCGAACCTGGACGTGATCCTCGACATCCCGGTGTCGATTTCCATGGAAGTGGGCAGCACCGACATCAATATCCGCAACCTGCTGCAGCTCAACCAGGGCTCGGTGATCGAGTTGGATCGCCTGGCCGGTGAGCCATTGGACGTGCTGGTCAACGGCACCCTGATTGCCCACGGTGAAGTGGTGGTGGTCAACGAGAAGTTCGGCATCCGCCTGACGGACGTGATCAGCCCGAGCGAACGCATCAAGAAGTTGCGCTGATATGAAGCGGCTGATGGTGGGACTCTGGGTCGCGCTGCCATTGAGCGCCTGGGCGGCAGAACCGGTGGCTCAGGCGGCCGTCGCTGCGGCGCCGGTCGGCAGCGGCCTCGGTGGCCAGTTGACCCAGCTGGTGCTGGGTCTGTTGCTGGTGGTGGGCCTGATCTTTGTGCTGGCCTGGCTGTTGCGCCGCGTGCAGCAGGTCGGTCCGGGCAACGCGCAGGTGATCGAGATGATCGGCTCCCGCGCCCTCGGCCCGCGTGATCGACTGGTGCTGGTGCAAGTGGGTGAAGAACAGATCCTGTTAGGCCTGACCCCTGGCCGCATCACCCCGCTGCATGTGCTCAAGACCCCGGTGAACGTGGATCAGTCCAAGCCCGCCACGCCCGAATTCGCTCAGCGCCTGATGGAATTGCTGGGCAAGGATCAGAAGGATACGAAGTAATGCGCGTTTTATTGACGCTCATGCTGTTGCTGGCTGCGCCGTTGGCGATGGCCGCCGACCCGTTGTCGATCCCGGCGATCACGTTGGGTACCAACGCGTCCGGGGCCCAGGAATATTCGGTCAGCCTGCAGATCCTGCTGATCATGACCGCGCTGAGCTTTATCCCGGCGTTTGTGATGCTGATGACCAGCTTCACACGGATCATCATCGTGTTCTCGATCCTGCGTCAGGCCCTTGGCTTGCAGCAGACGCCGTCGAACCAGATTCTCACCGGCATGGCGTTATTCCTGACCATGTTCATCATGGCGCCGGTGTTCGACAAGGTGAACCAGCAAGCCCTGCAGCCCTATCTGGCGGAAACCATTACCGCCCAGGTGGCGATTGACCGGGCCCAAGTGCCGATCAAGGATTTCATGCTGTCGCAGACCCGCTCCAGCGACCTGGAGCTGTTCATGCGCCTGTCCAAGCGCACTGACATCGCCACGCCGGATCAGGCGCCGCTGACGATCCTGGTGCCGGCCTTCGTGACGTCTGAGTTGAAGACTGCGTTCCAGATCGGCTTCATGATCTTTATCCCGTTCCTGATCATCGACCTGGTGGTGGCGAGCGTGCTGATGGCCATGGGTATGATGATGCTGTCGCCGCTGATCATCTCGTTGCCGTTCAAGATCATGCTGTTTGTGCTGGTGGACGGCTGGGCGCTGATTATCGGCACCCTGGCCGGCAGCTTCGGCGGGGTATAGGTCGATGACTCCAGAAGTTGCCGTCGACCTGTTCCGTGAAGCGCTGTGGCTGACCACCGTGATGGTCGCCGTGCTGGTGGTGCCGAGCCTGTTGGTGGGCCTGCTGGTGGCGATGTTCCAGGCCGCCACGCAGATCAACGAACAGACCCTGAGCTTCCTGCCGCGCTTGCTGGTGATGCTGGTCACCCTGATCGTCGCCGGCCCGTGGCTGGTGCAAACCTTTATGGAATACATCCTGCAGCTGTACGGCAGTATTCCGCACTTGATCGGCTGATCGGATGAACTCCCTGCTGGCATTGACCGACACCCAGATCAGCACCTGGGTGGCTTCGTTCATCCTGCCGTTGTTCCGCGTGACGGCCATGTTGATGGCCATGCCGGTGTTCGGCACGACCCTGGTGCCGCGTCGTGTGCGCCTGTATTTCGCCGTGGCGATCACGGTGGTGCTGGTGCCGGGCTTGCCGCCCATGCCGCCGGTGAACGCCCTGGACCTGAGCGCCCTGATGCTGATCGCCGAACAAGTCCTGATCGGCGCCATGCTGGGCTTCTCCCTGCAACTGTTCTTCCAGGCGTTTGTGATTGCCGGGCAAATCATCTCGATCCAGATGGGCATGGGCTTCGCTTCCATGGTCGACCCCACCAACGGCGTGTCGGCGGCGGTGATCGGGCAATTCCTGACGATGCTGGTGACCTTGCTGTTCCTGGCCATGAACGGACACCTGGTGGCGTTCGAGGTGCTGACCGAAAGCTTCACCACCTTGCCGGTGGGTTCCGGCTTGGTCGTCAATCACTTCTGGGAAACGGTCGGGCGCCTCGGTTGGGTGCTGGGCGCGTCGCTGTTGCTGGTGCTGCCGGCGATCACTGCGTTGTTGGTGGTCAACATCGCGTTTGGCGTGATGACCCGTGCGGCGCCGCAGTTGAACATCTTTTCGATTGGTTTCCCGTTGACCCTGGTATTGGGCATGGGGATTTTCTGGGTCGGCCTGGCCGACATTCTCAATCAGTATCAACCGCTGGCGACCGACGCCTTGCAGTTCTTACGTGATCTGGCACGGGCGCGCTGAGCCATGGCCGAGAGCGAGAGTGGTCAGGACAAAACAGAAGACCCCACGGAGAAACGTAAAAAGGACTCCAGGGAAAAGGGCGAGATTGCGCGCTCCAAAGAACTCAATACCGTCGCCACCATGATGGCCGGTGCCGGCGCCCTGCTGATCTACGGCGGTGGCCTGGCGCTGGATCTACTGGAGTTGATGAAGCACAACTTCACCTTGCCCCGCGAAGTGTTGCTCAATCCTGATGCCATGGGGCAATACCTACTGCACTCGGGCAAGATCGCGATCCTGGCGGTGCAGCCGATCCTTATCACTTTGCTGCTGGCTGCGTTGATCGGCCCGGTCGCCCTCGGCGGTTGGCTGTTCGCCGCGGGCAGCATGGCGCCCAAATTCAGCCGCATGAACCCGGCGGCGGGCCTCAAGCGCATGTTCTCCGCCAAGGCCCTAGTGGAGCTGCTCAAGGCCCTGGCCAAGTTCATCCTGATTCTGTTTGTAGCGCTGATGGTATTGTCGTCCGACATCGACGACCTGCTGCGCATCGCCCATGAACCGCTGGAGTCGGCGATCATCCACAGCGTGCAGGTGGTCGGCTGGAGCGCGCTGTGGATGGCCGCCGGGCTGATCATCATTGCGGCCGTGGATGCGCCGATCCAGCTGTGGGAAAGCCACAAGAAACTGCTGATGACCAAGCAGGAAGTGCGCGACGAACACAAGGACCAGGAAGGCCGGCCCGAGGTCAAGCAACGCATCCGCCAACTGCAGCGGGAAATGTCCCAGCGCAAGATGATGGGCGCGGTGCCCGACGCCGATGTGGTCATCACCAACCCGACGCACTACGCCGTGGCCCTCAAGTACGACCCGGAGAAGGGCGGCGCGCCGATGCTGCTGGCCAAGGGCAGCGACTTCACGGCCTTGAAAATCCGCGAAATCGCCGTCGCCAACGACATCCTGTTGCTCGAATCCCCGGAACTGGCGCGGTCGATCTTCTACTCCACCGACCTCGACCAGGAAATCCCGGCCGGGTTGTACCTGGCGGTGGCCCAAGTACTGGCGTATGTCTATCAGATTCGCCAGTACCGCGCAGGGAAGGGCAAACGCCCGGATCCGCTCAAAGACCTGCCGATCCCTCCGGAATTGCGGCGCGATTCCTGATTTATTCGACTACCACCGATCGACAATCTCCGTCTACCTGTCAACTTTGACAGTAGCCAGTATCACCTTCTCGCTGTTTTATAGCCTTCAGGCACTGCGCAATAAGATGCAGGAAGTGAGGTGATGCAGTTGTTTACAGGCAGAGTCAAATTTTATGACCCGCAGACCGATAGAGGCTCTATTGCGCCGGATGGTGGTGGGGATGAGGTGCCAGTAGATCTGCTCAGCTCGGAGGGCCGCAAGCTTTCGCAGGGCCAGAAAGTGTCGTTTCGGATGATTCATCGGCCCGATGGCATCTATGCATGCGACATCAAACTGATCTGACGAAACCGGTGCAGGTCCTTAATTGAAGTGTACGGAGAACGGCGATGGCGACGGGTACGGTGAAGTGGTTCAACGCGGAGAAGGGCTTTGGTTTTATTACCCCCGATGACAAGAGTGCTGACTTGTTTGTCCACTATTCGGCAATCACTGGGGAGGGGTTCAAGACCCTTGAAGAAGGCCAAAAAGTAGAATTCGAGGTGTCACAAGGACAAAAAGGCCCGCAGGCCGCAAATATAAAGCCTGTTTAAAGGCTCGAATGTGGGAGCGGGCTTGCCGCCTCCCACATTTGGATTTCTTGCATCCGCGATATTTCGGGCGTCTGTAGCGATCCACACCCTCAAAGGCAAAGTTGGAAGGCTTCTTGCAATACCGCCTTCAGGACGCCTCCCGGCGTCAAAAGTTTGCTTCAAGGAAACGAGGAATACCGGTGGTGGATCGCTCTCAAATGCTCGGCACGGCCCGTACGACCCTGACTGACCTCTCGCGAGGCAATCTGGGTGTGCCGTTGTTGTTGCTGGTGATGCTGGCAATGATGATGTTGCCGATGCCACCGTTCCTGCTGGACGTGTTCTTCACTTTCAACATTGCCCTCTCCGTCGTGGTCCTGCTGGTCTGCGTGTACGCCTTGCGGCCGCTGGATTTTGCGGTGTTCCCGACGATCCTGCTGGTGGCAACCCTGCTGCGACTGGCGCTGAACGTGGCGTCCACCCGCGTGGTAATGCTCCACGGCCAGGACGGCCACGCCGCCGCCGGTAAGGTGATCCAGGCGTTCGGTGAGGTGGTGATCGGCGGTAACTATGTGGTCGGTATCGTGGTCTTCGCGATCTTGATGATCATCAACTTCGTGGTGGTGACCAAGGGCGCCGGGCGGATCTCCGAGGTGAGCGCGCGCTTTACCCTCGATGCCATGCCCGGCAAACAGATGGCCATCGACGCCGACCTCAACGCCGGCCTGATCGACCAGAACCAGGCCAAGAGCCGCCGCCTGGAAGTGGCTCAGGAGGCCGAGTTCTATGGTTCCATGGACGGTGCCAGCAAATTCGTGCGCGGTGACGCCATCGCCGGCCTGTTGATTCTGTTCATCAACCTGATTGGCGGTATCGCCGTCGGTATCTTCCAGCACGGCATGACCTTCGGCGATGCGGGCAAGGTGTACGCCTTGCTGACCATCGGTGACGGTTTAGTGGCGCAATTGCCATCACTGTTGTTATCTACAGCTGCGGCCATCATGGTGACCCGTGCGTCGGGCTCCGAAGACATGGGCAAGCAGATCAGCCGGCAGATGTTTGCCTCGCCGAAGGCCCTGGCCGTGGCGGCGGGCATCATGGCGATCATGGGCATCGTGCCGGGCATGCCCCACGTCTCGTTCCTCAGCATGGCGGCCCTGGCCGGCGGTGGCGCGTACCTGTTCTGGAAGAAGCAGAACCAGGTCAAAGTGATTGCCCAACAGGAAATCGCGCGCCAGCAGGAACTGTTGCCATCCCCGGCCCGCGCCCAGGAAACCAAGGAGTTGGGCTGGGACGACGTGACCCCGATCGACATGATCGGCCTGGAAGTCGGCTACCGTCTGATTCCGCTGGTGGACCGCAACCAGGGCGGCCAATTGCTCGCGCGGATCAAGGGGGTGCGCAAGAAGTTGTCGCAGGACCTGGGCTTCCTGATGCCCACTGTGCACATCCGCGACAACCTCGACCTGGCCCCGAGCGCCTACCGCCTGACCCTGATGGGCGTGATCCTGGCCGAAGCCGAGATCTACCCGGACCGCGAGTTGGCGATCAACCCCGGCCAGGTGTTCGGCAGCCTCAACGGCATTACCGCCAAAGATCCGGCTTTTGGCCTGGAAGCGGTGTGGATCGAAATCAGCCAGCGCAGCCAGGCGCAATCCCTGGGCTACACCGTGGTCGACGCCAGCACCGTGGTTGCGACCCACCTCAACCAGATTCTGTACAAGCACTCCCACGAGCTGATCGGCCACGAGGAAGTCCAGCAATTGATGGGCTTGCTGGGTAAAGCCTCGCCAAAACTGGCAGAAGAGCTGGTGCCGGGTGTGCTGTCGCTGTCGCAATTGCTCAAGGTGCTGCAGGCGTTGCTGGCCGAACAGGTGCCGGTACGCGACATTCGCAGCATTGCCGAGGCCATCGCCAACAACGCCGCCAAGAGTCAAGATACTGCCGCGCTGGTGGCTGCGGTGCGTGTCGGATTGTCCCGCGCAATCGTGCAAAGCATTGTAGGGCTTGACTCCGAGCTGCCTGTGATCACCTTGGAACCAAGGTTGGAACAAATATTGCTCAATAGTATTCAGAAGGCAGGACAAGGCCAGGAAGAGGGCGTTCTGCTGGAGCCAAGCATGGCTGAAAAGCTGCAGCGCTCGTTGATCGACGCCGCGCAGCGCCAGGAAATGCAGGGCCAACCGGTGATTCTGCTGGTGGCAGGCCCGGTCCGCGCGATGTTGTCGCGTTTTGGACGCCTGGCAGTACCGAATTTGCACGTTTTGGCTTATCAGGAAATTCCTGACAACAAGCAAGTGACTATCGTCGCGACAGTAGGGCCCAACGGCTGAGGGTAGTGGGTTATGCAAGTGAAGCGTTTTTTCGCCGCCGATATGCGTCAGGCCATGAAACTGGTCCGTGATGAGCTGGGCGCCGACGCCGCGATTATCGGCAACCGTCGTATTGCCGGTGGTGTCGAGCTGACGGCTGCCCTGGATTACACCCCCTCGGCACTGGCGCCCCGTGTGCCGAACATGGAGCTCGAAGACGAGCTGCGCAAGACCGCCTCGCGCATCGTCTCGGCCCAGGCTGAACTGAGCATGCGTGGCGACAGCGATACCACCACCAACCGCCAGTTGTTCGCCGGCCTGCCGCTGACCGCTGCCGAGCCGCTGGTTGAGCCGACCTTCGTCGAGCCGCCGCGTCCTGCCGCGCCAGCCCCGGCCGCGGCTGTCGACCAGCGTGTGTTCGACTCGATGCGCTTTGAACTCAACGGCCTGCGCGAACTGCTCGAAGTGCAGCTCGGCTCGCTGGCCTGGACGCAACTGCAAGGCAGCAAACCGCAACAGGCCAACCTGTGGCGCCGCCTGCAACGCATCGGCTTGTCCGGCCCGTTGTCCCGCGACCTGCTGGCCCTGACCACCGAAATCGAAGAACCACGCCAGGCCTGGCGCATGTTGCTGGCCCACTTGGCGCGGATGATTACTACCCCGGAAATCGAACCCCTGGAAGAGGGCGGTATCATTGCCATGGTCGGCCCTGCCGGCATGGGCAAGACCACCACCCTGGCCAAGCTGGCAGCGCGTTATGTGCTCAAGTACGGCGCGAACAACATCGCGCTGGTGAGCATGGACAGCTACCGCATCGGCGCCCAGGAGCAACTCAAGACGCTGGGCCGCATTCTCAATGTGCCGGTGACCCACGTCGACCCGGGCCAATCCCTGGCCAACGCCCTCGACCCGCTGCTGCGCAAGCGCGTGGTGCTGATCGACACCGCTGGCCTGCAAGCCAGCGACCCGGCGTTGCGCATGCAGCTGGAAAGCCTGGCCGGGCGTGGCATCAAGTCGAAAAATTACCTGGTGCTTGCAACCACCAGCCAGAAACAGGTTCTTACCGCTGCGTACCATAGCTACAAGCGCTGCGGCCTGGCCGGTTGCATCCTGACCAAACTGGATGAAACCGCCAGCCTGGGCGAAGTGTTGAGCCTGGCTATCAGCCATGAACTACCGGTTGCCTACCTGACCGACGGGCCGCGGATCCCGGATGATCTGCATCTGCCGCGCCGTCATCAGTTGGTCAGCCGCGCCGTCAGCGTGCAAATGCAAGAAGAGCCTAGCGAGGAAGCGATGGCCGATATGTTCGCCGACCTCTACCACAACCCGGCAAAACGGGTCGGTTGAAGTCAGGATGAACACCGTGAAATGTACCTACATCGATGGTCTGCAAGCGATTCACGCGGCCAAGCCATGTAGCCTGCGTCTAAGCAAGACAAGGTAAAGAAATAAAATGGGCAGCATGCATCCCGTACAGGTGATCGCGGTGACCGGCGGCAAAGGTGGCGTCGGGAAAACTAACGTGTCAGTGAATTTGTCCCTGGCCCTGGCAGAGCTTGGCCGTCGCGTCATGCTGCTGGACGCTGACCTGGGGCTGGCGAACGTCGACGTTTTGCTGGGACTGACGCCCAAACATACCCTTGCCGATGTGATCGAAGGGCGCTGCGAGCTGCGCGATGTGCTGCTCCAGGGCCCCGGTGGGATCCGCATCGTGCCGGCCGCCTCCGGCACCCAGAGCATGGTGCACCTGAGCCCGGCGCAACATGCCGGCCTGATCCAGGCATTCAGTGATATCGGCGACAACCTCGACGTGCTGGTGATCGACACCGCCGCCGGGATCGGCGAGTCCGTGGTCAGCTTCGTGCGCGCCGCGCAGGAAGTGTTGCTGGTGGTCTGCGATGAACCCACCTCGATCACCGACGCCTACGCCCTGATCAAACTGCTTAACCGTGACTACGGCATGAACCGCTTCCGCGTCCTGGCCAACATGGCCCAGAGCCCGCAGGAAGGGCGCAACCTGTTCGCCAAGTTGACCAAGGTCACGGATCGCTTTCTCGATGTCGCCTTACAATACGTCGGCGCAGTTCCCTACGACGAGTGTGTGCGCAAGGCTGTGCAAAAGCAGCGTGCGGTCTACGAAGCGTTCCCTCGTTCCAAATGCGCACTGGCGTTCAAGGCTATTGCCCAGAAGGTCGATACCTGGCCGTTGCCCGCCAACCCACGGGGGCATCTGGAGTTTTTCGTCGAGCGATTGGTACATCAGACGAGCGCAGGACCGGTGCTATGACAGCGAACGGCTACAACGCCTACAAGAAGTCTGCCCGTGACAGTCAGGGTGAGTTGATTGAGCGCTATGCGCCGCTGGTCAAGCGTATCGCCTATCACCTGTTGGCACGCCTGCCTGCCAGCGTGCAGGTCGAAGACCTGATCCAGGCCGGCATGATCGGCTTGCTCGAAGTGTCGACCAAATACGACGCCAGCAAAGGCGCGAGTTTCGAGACGTATGCGGGCATCCGCATCCGTGGCGCGATGCTCGATGAGGTGCGTAAAGGCGATTGGGCACCGCGTTCGGTGCATCGCAATACGCGCATGGTCAGTGACGCAATTCGTGCAATTGAAGCAAAAACCGGCCGCGACGCTAAAGATCACGAAGTTGCGGCCGAACTCCAATTGAGTCTCGACGATTACTACGGGATTTTGAACGATACCTTGGGCAGCCGCCTGTTCAGTTTCGACGACCTGTTGCAGGACGGCGAACACGAAGGGTTGCACGAGGACGGCGCGAGCGCGCACATGGAGCCGTCACGTGACCTGGAGGATGAACGCTTCCAGGGCGCATTGGCGGACGCCATTGCCAACTTGCCCGAGCGCGAGCGGTTAGTGTTGGCGCTGTACTACGACGAAGAGCTGAACCTCAAGGAAATCGGTGAGGTCCTGGGGGTCAGCGAATCGCGTGTCAGCCAGTTGCACAGCCAATGCGCAGCCCGCTTGCGGGGGCGTTTGGGAGAGTGGCGAGCGCGCTGACAGGCAGTGTGGGGAGCACTGCAAAGCGATACCGCGATGGTGATAGGCCATCGCGGGTTCGATCCGTGGTGCCCCCGGCAGTCCTTTTTGTGTAATGCCTGTTGATTGAAATGGCGCGTCCAGGTGCTGGGCGCGTTTAAGACTGCTTGGAGGTCGAATTGGACAAGAACATGAAAATCCTCATCGTTGATGACTTCTCAACGATGCGGCGGATCATAAAAAACCTGTTGCGTGACCTTGGGTTCACAAACACGGTCGAGGCGGATGACGGCCTTACGGCGATTCCGATCCTCAACAGCGGGAGCATCGACTTTCTGGTAACGGACTGGAACATGCCGGGCATGACGGGCATCGACTTGTTGCGCCACGTGCGCGCCGACGAAAAATTGCGCAGTCTTCCCGTGTTGATGGTAACCGCCGAAGCCAAGCGTGAGCAGATCATCGAAGCCGCCCAAGCCGGGGTCAACGGTTACGTGGTCAAGCCATTCACTGCACAGGCCTTGAAAGAGAAGATCGAAAAGATCTTTGAACGCATCCACGGCTAATGCCATCGCGGGGGAGCTATGGAGCATAACGAATCGTCACAGGGAGACTTCGAGTCCACCCTGAAAAAGCATGCTCACCAGTTGGTCGACAGCCTTGAAAAAGGCCATTTCGGCGACGCGGTGCAGTTGATCCATGAGCTCAACCAGACCCGTGACCGCGGCCTGTACCAGGAAGTGGGCAAGCTCACACGCGAGCTGCACAGTGCGATCGTCAATTTTCAGATTGACCCGCACATGCCCCAGGCCGAAGAAATCTCGCAGATCACTGATGCCACCGAACGCCTGTCCTACGTGGTCAGGCTGACCGAGGCCGCGGCCAACCGCACCATGGACCTGGTGGAAAACGCCACGCCACTGGTCAATGGCATGGCCACTGAAGCCCAGGCGCTGAGCGTTGACTGGGGCCGCTTCATGCGTCGTGAAGTGGGGGCTGAAGAGTTTCGTGAATTGGCCCGTCGGGTTGACGGTTTCCTGTCGCGCAGCGAACAGGAAAACCGCACGGTCGCCAGCAACCTCAATGACATTCTGCTGGCCCAGGATTACCAGGACCTCACCGGTCAGGTGATCAAGCGCGTGACCCAGTTGGTCACCGAAGTGGAAAGCAATCTGCTCAAATTGGTGCTCATGGCTGGCCAGGTAGACCGTTTTGCCGGCATCGAACATGACCGCGAAGCGATCCTCTCTGAAAAAGATCCACAAAAACATCTCGCCAAGGGTGAAGGTCCGCAGATTCATGCCGATAAACGTGAAGACGTTGTGTCAGGTCAGGATGACGTAGATGACCTGTTATCCAGTTTAGGCTTCTAAGGAGCACCCACATGAGCTTCGGCGCCGATGAAGAGATCCTTCAGGATTTCCTTGTAGAGGCCGGCGAAATTTTAGAGCAACTGTCCGAACAACTGGTCGAGCTGGAAAGCCGACCGGATGATGCGAACCTGCTCAATGCAATTTTTCGCGGTTTTCATACTGTAAAAGGGGGCGCCGGCTTCCTCCAGCTCCATGAGCTGGTGGAGTGCTGCCACATCGCCGAGAACGTGTTCGACATCCTGCGCAAGGGTGAGCGTCACGTTGATTCGGAGTTGATGGACGTGATTCTCGAAGCACTGGATGCGGTCAACGGCATGTTCAGCGAAGTTCGCGAACGTGCCCCGATCACCGCGGCCACCCCGGAACTGCTGGCCGCCCTGGCGCGCTATGCAGAGCCGGCCGACACCACGGCAGCGCCGGTGGTCGAGGCTGAGCCTGAGCCGGTGGCGGAGCCTGAAGCGGACGTGACCGACAGTGAGTTCGAGCAGTTGCTCAACTCCCTCAGTGCCGTCAAGGCCGAGGCTGAAGCGCCGGCCGCCGTTGCCCCGCCAGCGGCGCCGACCAGCGAAGACATCACCGACGCCGAGTTCGAATCGCTGCTCGACCAGTTGCACGGCAAGGGCCAGTTCGCCGCCGATGCGGTGGCGCCTGTCGCGGCTGTCGAAGCACCTGCGGCCCCGGCCAGCACCGACATCACCGATGACGAATTCGAAGCCTTGCTGGACCAGTTGCACGGCAAAGGCACGTTTGCGGTCGACGCCCTGCCGGAAGTGGCGGCAGCGCCTGCTGCGGCCGCCAGTGCCAAGCCTGCGGACGATGGGTTGATCTCCGATCACGAATTCGAAGCGCTGCTGGACGATTTGCACGGCAAGGGCAAGTTCACCGAAGTCGCCTCGACGGCGGCTGTGGCCACGGCGGCACCGGTTGCCGCCAAGGCCGCCGCGCCTGCACCTGCCCCTGTGGCAGCGGCCAAGCCAGCCGCCTCGGCGCCAGCACCTGCGCGTGCTGCGGCGCCACCGCCACCGGAAAAACCTGCCAGTGAAGCCGAAACCACCGTGCGGGTTGATACCGCGCGCCTGGACGACATCATGAACATGGTCGGCGAGCTGGTGCTGGTGCGTAACCGTCTGGTGCGCCTGGGCCTGAGCAGTGGTGATGAAGCCATGCAAAAGGCCGTGTCGAACCTCGACGTGGTGACCGCTGACCTGCAAACCGCGGTGATGAAGACCCGGATGCAGCCGATCAAGAAAGTCTTCGGCCGCTTCCCGCGCCTGGTTCGTGACCTGGCGCGCCAACTGAAGAAAGAGATCAACCTGGAACTGGTGGGTGAAGAAACCGACCTCGACAAAAACCTTGTCGAGGCCCTGGCCGACCCGCTGGTCCACTTGGTGCGCAACGCGGTCGACCACGGCGTCGAAACGCCGGAAGAACGCGAAGCCTCGGGCAAGTCCCGTGGCGGCAAGGTGATTCTGGCGGCGGAGCAGGAAGGCGACCACATCCTGCTGTCGATCACCGATGACGGCAAGGGCATGGACCCGGCGATCTTGCGCAATATCGCGGTCAAGCGTGGCGTGATGGACAAGGACGCCGCCGACCGCCTGACCGACACCGAGTGCTACAACCTGATCTTCGCCCCAGGCTTCTCGACCAAAACCGAGATTTCCGACGTGTCGGGCCGTGGCGTGGGCATGGACGTGGTGAAGACCAAGATCAGCCAGCTCAATGGTTCGATCAACATCTACTCGACCAAGGGCCAGGGCTCCAAGATCGTGATCAAGGTGCCGTTGACCTTGGCGATCATGCCGACCCTGATGGTGATGCTGGGCAACCAGGCGTTCGCCTTCCCGCTGGTCAACGTCAACGAGATCTTCCACCTCGACCTGTCACGCACCAACGTGGTGGACGGCCAGGAAGTGGTGATCGTGCGCGACAAGGCGTTGCCGCTGTTCTACCTCAAGCGCTGGCTGGTTGCATCGGCTGCCCATGAAGAACAGCGCGAAGGCCATGTGGTGATTCTCTCGGTGGGCACCCAGCGGATCGGCTTTGTCGTCGACCAACTGGTTGGCCAGGAAGAAGTGGTCATCAAGCCTTTGGGCAAAATGCTGCAGGGGACCCCGGGCATGTCGGGTGCGACCATCACCGGTGACGGTCGGATCGCGCTGATTCTCGATGTTCCGAGCATGCTCAAGCGTTACGCCGCACGGCGTATTTGATTCTGGTGGGGCAGGGCGGTAATGCCCGCCCCACCTAACGGAGTGTTTATGGCAGTCAAGGTCCTGGTGGTGGACGATTCGGGTTTCTTCCGCCGCCGCGTCTCGGAAATTCTTTCCGCCGATCCAAGCATCCAGGTGGTCGGTACGGCCACCAACGGCAAAGAGGCGATTGATCAAGCCATTGCGCTGAAGCCGGACGTGATCACCATGGACTACGAGATGCCGATGATGGATGGCATCACGGCAGTCCGGCACATCATGCAACGCTGCCCGACCCCGGTATTGATGTTCTCCTCGCTGACCCATGAAGGCGCCCGAGTGACCCTCGATGCGCTGGATGCCGGTGCGGTGGACTTCCTGCCGAAGAATTTCGAAGACATCTCGCGCAACCCCGAGAAGGTCAAGCAAATGCTGTGCGAGAAAGTCCACAGCATTTCCCGCAGTAACCGTCGCAGCCTGTTCAGCGCGCCTGCGCCAGCGCCTGCCCCGGTAGCGCCTGCGGCTGCACCTACCAGTTCCTCGTTCAGTCGCCCGGCGCCTGCACCGGTTGCCCGGCCCGCGCCGCCGCCGGTACGCACCTCGGCACCGGCGGCTGGGCATTCCCATTCGCCAGCGCCCAAGCGCAAGGCCTACAAACTCGTTGCCATCGGTACGTCTACCGGCGGCCCAGTGGCCTTGCAGCGCGTACTGACCCAACTGCCGGCCAACTTCCCGGCGCCGATCGTGTTGATCCAGCACATGCCGGCGGCGTTTACCAAAGCCTTTGCCGAGCGTCTGGACAAGCTGTGCCGCATCAGCGTCAAGGAAGCCGAGGATGGCGACATCCTGCGTCCGGGCCTGGCGTTGCTGGCCCCGGGCGGCAAGCAGATGATGGTCGACGGCCGTGGCGCAATCAAAATCCTGCCGGGTGACGAGCGCCTCAACTACAAGCCGTGCGTGGACATTACCTTCGGTTCGGCAGCCAAGTCCTACGGCGACAAAGTTCTGGCGGTAGTGCTTACCGGCATGGGCGCCGACGGCCGTGAAGGCGCGCGTCTGCTCAAGCAGGGCGGCAGCGCGATCTGGGCCCAGGACGAAGCCAGCTGCGTGATCTATGGCATGCCGATGGCCATCGTCAAGGCTGACCTGGCCGACGCCGTGTACAGCCTGGACGACATCGGCAAGCATCTGGTGGAGGCCTGCCTCTGATGGATGTGTTGAGCCTGATCGGCATCACCATGGCGTTTGTCGCCATTATCGGCGGCAACTACCTCGAAGGTGGTCACCTCGGCGCGCTGGCCAACGGCCCGGCGGCGCTGATCGTGATCGGCGGCACTGTGGGCGCTGCGTTGTTGCAGTCACCGATGAGTTCGTTCAAGCGTGCGATGCAGATCGTGGTCTGGATTATCTTCCCGCCACGTGTCGACTTGGCCGGTGGCATCGACCGGGTGGTCAACTGGAGCCTCACCGCACGCAAGGAAGGCCTGCTGGGCCTGGAAGGCGTGGCGGATGCCGAACCCGACAGCTACTCGCGCAAAGGCCTGCAATTGCTGGTCGACGGCGCCGAGCCGGAAGCGATCCGCAGCATCCTTGAAGTGGATTTCTACACCCAGGAAAGCCGCGACATCAACGCCGCCAAAGTCTTTGAAAGCATGGGCGGCTACGCGCCGACCATCGGCATCATCGGCGCAGTCATGGGCCTGATCCACGTGATGGGCAACCTGGCCGATCCTTCCCAATTGGGCAGCGGTATTGCGGTGGCGTTCGTCGCGACTATCTATGGTGTGGCCAGTGCCAACCTGGTGCTGTTGCCGGTGGCGAGCAAGCTCAAGTCGATTGCCATGCGCCAATCCCGTTACCGCGAGATGTTGCTCGAAGGCATCCTGTCGATTGCCGAGGGCGAGAACCCGCGCTCCATCGAATTGAAGCTCCAGGGCTTCATGGATTGATGGGGATGCTTTCTGTAGAGGTGAGCTGCCAATGAGCCGTCGCCGTCGCGAGCCTGAAGAACACGTCAACCACGAACGCTGGCTGGTGTCCTACGCGGACTTCATCACCTTGCTGTTCGCGTTCTTCGTGGTGATGTATTCCATCTCGTCGATCAACGAAGGCAAGTACAAAGTCATTTCCCAGGCGTTGATCGGCGTGTTCAACGATGCCGACCGCTCGCTCAAGCCGATCCCGATTGGCGAAGAGCGGCCCAAGAGCGTGACCCCGGCCAAGCCGCTGGTCAACGACAGCGACGAAACCGCTGCCGGCGTGGGCGGTACCAGCGACCCGCTGAAAAGCATTGCCGATGACATCAGCGCCGCGTTTGGCGACCTGATCAGCTCCAACCAGATGACCGTGCGCGGCAATGAGTTGTGGGTGGAGATCGAGCTCAATTCCAGCCTGTTGTTCGCCAGCGCCGATGCGTTGCCCAGCGATCAGGCGTTCACCATCATCGACAAGGTGGCGGCGATCCTCAAACCGTTTGAAAACCCGGTCCACGTCGAAGGCTTTACCGACAACGTGCCGATCAGCACCGCGCAGTACCCGACCAACTGGGAGCTGTCCTCGGCCCGTGCCGCCAGCATCGTACGTATGCTCGCGATGCAGGGCGTGAACCCCGGACGCCTGGCGTCGGTAGGCTATGGCGAGTTCCAGCCGGTGGCCAATAACGCCACGCTCGAAGGCCGTGCGCGCAACCGTCGGGTGGTGTTGGTCGTTTCACGCAACCTGGATGTGCGCCGCAGCCTGACCGGCACCGGCACTGCCAATGCAACACCGGACGCGGCCTTGAAGCGTGCTGGCACACAAACTGCACCGGCCCCTGCAAAGCCGCCGGTTCGGCAGAGTGCCGTCAATTCTCCGTCACCGGCTCAATAACCTATGCAATGTCTCGGTCGCGCGTGTGTCCACCGGGAGGAATCATCCGAATGAGAGTCTGGGCAGTTGCCAATCAAAAAGGTGGGGTCGGCAAGACCACCACCTCCATCGCTTTAGCCGGCTTGCTGGCCGAGGCGGGCAAGCGTGTGGTCGTGGTCGACCTCGACCCCCATGGCTCGATGACCAGCTATTTCGGTTACGACCCGGACGCGCTGGAGCACAGCAACTACGACCTGTTCCTGCACAAGGGCAATGTGCCGAGCGACTTGCCCGGCCAATTGCTGCTGCCGACCAGTAACGAGAGCATTTCCCTGCTGCCGTCCAGCACCGCGTTGGCCACCCTTGAGCGCCAATCGCCGGGGCAGAGCGGCCTCGGCCTGGTGATCGCCAAGACCCTGGCGCAACTGTGGCAGGACTTCGATTACGCGATCATCGACAGCCCGCCGTTGCTCGGTGTGCTGATGGTCAACGCCTTGGCGGCCAGCCAGCAACTGGTGATCCCGGTGCAGACCGAGCATCTGGCGGTCAAGGGCCTGGAACGCATGGTCAGCACCCTGGCAATGATCAACCGCTCGCGCAAGCAGGCGCTGCCGTACAGCATCGTGCCGACCTTGTTCGACCGCCGGACCCAGGCGTCGCTGGGCACCTTGCGCGTATTGCGTGACGCCTACCCGGAGACCATCTGGAACGGCTACATCCCCGTGGACACGCGCCTGCGTGACGCCAGCCGTGCCGGGCTGACGCCGTCGCAGTTCGACGGCAAGAGCCGTGGGGTGCTGGCCTACCGCGCATTGCTCAAGCACCTGCTGTCCCAGCAGCTTGTCGCGCAGGTGGCCTGATGAATCGTCCTGTCCAACTCAAGACCCGGCCGCAACTGGCACTGGAATCCTACCTGGATGCCTTGCTGCAGGAAGCGACCGGGGAAGAACTGCCGGAACCGATCCTGGTGCTGGAGCCTGCGGTAGAAGAACCGTCGGCGAGTATTCTGGATGAGTTCCAGTTGGCCGTATTGGAAGAGCAGGCGCGTGACGCGTATACCGCGCCGGTGATCGTGCCGGTCGCCGTGCCGGTGGCCATGCCTGTCGCGCCGGTGGTGGTCGAACCGGTTGTGGAAGTGCATATGCCACCGAGCATTACGCCGCCACCCGTAAGCGGCGATGATCGTCCGGCCTGGGCGGCCGAGCCGTTCGAGTGCCTGCTGTTCGACGTCGCCGGGTTGACCCTCGCGGTGCCGCTGGTGTGCCTGGGTTCAATCTATTCCCTGGAAGGCCAGGAATTGACCCCGCTGTTCGGGCAACCGGAGTGGTTCCTCGGGATCCTGCCGAGCCAGGCCGGTAACCTCAAGGTCCTGGACACCGCACGCTGGGTGATGCCCGACCGCTACCGCGATGACTTCCGCCAGGGCTTGCAATATGTAATCTCGGTGCAGGGCTACGAATGGGGGCTGGCCGTGCATCAAGTCAGCCGCTCGTTGCGCCTGGACCCGAACGAAATCAAATGGCGCAGTCACCGGGGCCAGCGGCCTTGGCTGGCCGGCACCGTGATCGAACACATGTGCGCGTTGCTCGACGTCGCCGAACTGGCCGAGTTGATCGCCAGCGGTGCCGTCAAGTCGATGCCCGTAAACATACGCAGTTGATTGAACAATAAGGGCCGCGCGCGAGTGCGGCCAACGAAGCACACACGCCGTACGCAACGGCATTTGAAGGGGTCATGAGTATGAGCAGTAATCCAAGTAAGAGCACTACAGACGATCCGATCCTGCAATGGGTTACCTTCAAGCTGGACAACGAAACCTACGGCATTAACGTGATGCGCGTGCAGGAAGTGCTGCGCTACACCGAGATCGCCCCGGTTCCAGGTGCGCCAAGCTACGTGCTGGGCATCATCAACCTGCGCGGCAACGTGGTGACGGTAATCGACACCCGCCAGCGTTTCGGTCTCGATGCGACCGAGATCAGCGACAACACGCGTATCGTCATCATCGAAGCCGACAAGCAAGTGGTCGGGATCATGGTCGACAGCGTCGCCGAAGTGGTTTACCTGCGCCAATCGGAAGTGGAAACCGCGCCGAACGTGGGTAACGAGGAGTCGGCCAAGTTCATTCAGGGCGTGTGCAACAAGAACAACGAACTGCTGATTCTGGTTGAACTGGACAAGATGATGAGCGAAGAAGAGTGGTCGGATCTGGAGAACATCTGATTGTTTTTTGAAGCCTTGGTGATTGTCCTGGCCCTGCTGTGGGCCGGGACGCTGGCGTTTTTGCTGCGCTACGTGCGTCAGCAGCGCGAATTGGCGATGCAGCAGGCCGAGCGCGATGCAGTGCGTGACCGGCGCATCCTGGAATTGGTCAGACGGGTTGATCACTTCCAGCAAAGTGCGGTGAAGGTGGGGGATGAGGTGCATGAACTGCGCGCCATCCTCGCGCCGTTGCCGGACAAGCTGGCGCAGATCGAACAGCGCGACCCGGCGAGCCTGTCGTTTGCCCAGGCGGCGAAGCTGGTGGGCATGGGCGCGACGGTGGATGAGCTGACC
The DNA here is from genome assembly GCF_009764655.1 of Pseudomonas sp. PB105. Classification (NCBI taxonomy): domain Bacteria; kingdom Pseudomonadati; phylum Pseudomonadota; class Gammaproteobacteria; order Pseudomonadales; family Pseudomonadaceae; genus Pseudomonas; species Pseudomonas sp. PB105. The sequence goes on along the minus strand of NZ_RWIO01000026.1, from coordinate 75,652 downwards.
CAGTCCTGCGGCTTGACCCAGGCTGAAGCGCAATTGATGAGTAAATTGCACAAAAGCTGAGGATGGGTTCACGCCTGCCAATACCGCTCTGACCCTTGAGTTAGAGCGGTGCAGTGTGAAAGTTGGGGCAGCCGGGAATGGCTGTTTTTGCGAAATGTGTCACAGTGCCATCTTTTATCGGGGCACTTTTGTGTCGTTGTGGTGACAAAGCCTGCGCATGTAGGAAGTTTCACTCACAAGGATGCGAAATGTCTGTCGTCGCTGTACCTAGAACAAAACCATCAGTGTTGCTGCAGTCCTGCATTTCCACCTGTACTGCGGTTGGTTTGCTGGTCAGCGTGGCTGCGTCGGCGGCCGAGCCGCAGGCACCGGCCCAGCAATTGATCCAGCAGCAACAGCGCGAGCGTGCACAACGCGAGCAGTTGGAGCCGTCGCCCGACGTGCGCCTGCAAGCGCCTCAAGATACCGATGCCAGCCTGCGCCTGCCGCGCGATGAAGCGCCGTGCTTCAAGATCGACCGCGTGGTCCTCAGCGGCGACCAGGCCGAAGATTTCCAGTGGGCCCTGCGTGCCGCCAACCCGTCCGATGATCCCGTGCAGGGCCGTTGCGTCGGCGCGCGCGGGATCAACCTGACCATGAAGCGCATCCAGAATGCGATCATCGCCAAAGGCTTTATCACCACCCGCGTGCTGGCCCAGGCCCAGGACTTGAACCAGGGCACCCTGTCGCTGGTGGTGGTGCCCGGCCGGATCAAACACATCCGTTTTGCCGCCGGCACCTCCGCCCGCGCCCACTACTGGAATGCGATGCCCGCGTCCGATGGCGATGTGCTGAACCTGCGCGACATCGAACAGGCGCTGGAAAATTTCAAGCGCGTGCCCACTGCCGAAGCCGACGTGCAGATCACCCCCGCTGAAGGCGCCGATGCGCAGCCGGGCGAAAGCGATGTGGTGATCGCCTGGAAGCAGGCCGTGCCGGTACGGGTCAGCCTGTCGGTGGACGACTCCGGCAGCAAGCAGACCGGCAAGTACCAGGGCAACGTCGCGCTGTCACTGGACAACGTGGCGACTCTCAACGACCTGTTCTATATCAGCTTCAACCATGACCTGGGCGGCGGTGAAAGCGGCGACCGTGGGTCCAAGGGCCACACCATTCACTATTCGGTGCCCTACGACTATTGGCAGTTGAGCCTGACGTCCAGCGAGTACGACTACCACCAGACTATCGCCGGGGTGAACCAGGCGTATTCCTACAGCGGCCGCAGCCGGACCAATGAGGTGCAACTGTCGCGGGTGATCTATCGCGATGCGGTGCGCAAGACCACCGTGTCCTTCGGCGGTTGGAGCCGTACGTCCAGCAACTACATCGAAGACACCGAAATCGAATTTCAGCGCCGGCGCATGGCCGGTTGGCAGGCGGGGATCAATCACCGTGAGTTCATCGGTGCGAACACCCTCGACCTCGGCGTCGGCTATCGCCGTGGCACCGGCGCACGAGATGCCTTGCGCGCGCCCGAGGAAGAAAACGGCGAAGGCACGTCGCGCTCGCAGATCATTTCCGCCAACGCACAATTGCAGGTGCCGTTCAGCGTCGGCCAGCAGAAGCTGCGTTACATCGGCGGCTGGCGCGGGCAATGGAACCGCACGCCGCTGATCCCCCAGGACCGCTTTTCGATCGGCGGGCGCTACACCGTGCGTGGGTTTGATGGCGAGCAGATTCTGTCTGCCGAACGCGGCTGGACCTTCAGCAATGACCTCGGCCTGAGCCTGGGCAACACCGGCCAGGAACTCTATGTGGGCGTGGATTACGGTCAGGTTGGCGGGCATTCCACCGAGTACCTGCTGGGTCGCCGCCTGGCCGGTGCAGTGGTGGGCCTGCGCGGCGGCTACAAGCAGTTTTCCTATGACATCTATACCGGCAAACCCCTGGAAAAACCCAAGGGTTTCCAGACCGCCGACGTGACCAGTGGCTTCAGCGCCAACTGGTCATTTTGAAGGAGGCCAGCATGTCCGACGACACCCTCGAAGTGCTCGCGCCCACGGCGCCTGACAGCCCCATCGACGAAGCCCAGGTGCTGGGTTCGGCGGTGTGGTTGTGGATGCACTCGGCGGCGCATCGCGATGCGCCGTTGCACAGCCTGTCGACCCTGTTGTTGCCGGCGATCAAGCTCCGCCAGTTCATCCTGATCAGCGAAGCGGGGCGCCCGGTGTTTTTCCTGTCGTGGCTCAACCTCAGTGCCGAGGCCGAGGCGCGTTATCTGCGCGAGCCGGCCGTCTGCCTGCCCGCCGCAGACTGGGACAGCGGCGACCGCCTGTGGATCAACGACTGGGTCGCGCCGTTCGGGCATACGCGACGGGTCAGCGGCCTGTTGCGACGGCGGCTGTGGCCTGGACGGATCTTCCGTTCGCTGTACCACCGAGGCGATGAGCGCGGACTGCGCGTCATGAATTTCCAGGGGATCGCCGTCCTGGACCTGGAGGCGCAAGCCTGGTTTGCCACTCACCCGTTACCCAGTGACGCGCTCTGATCAGCCACCGCGCAAAGGATCTGCATGAATAAGCATCTGTATCGAATTGTCTTCAACCAGGCTCGCGGCCTGCTGATGGTGGTGGCCGAAAACGTCAAGAGCGTGTGCAAGGCCCCCGGCACTACCGGCGCCGTGGCGCGTCCGGGTACGGCGGTTGCCACGCTGACGCCACTGCGGTTTGCGCTGATGCTGGGCATGGGCTGGGTCGCGCTGGTGGCGCCGGTGCAGGCCCAAGTGGTGGTCGACGGCTCCGCACCCGCGGGCCAGCGCCCGACCATCGGTGCCGCCGGCAACGGCACCACGGTGGTGGACATCACCCGGCCGAGCGGCGCGGGCGTGTCGCGCAACACCTACACCCAGTTCGACGTGGACAAGCGCGGGGTGATCCTCAACAACGGCGTGACCAACAGCCAGACCCAGTTGGGCGGCTGGATCGAAGGCAACCGCAACCTGGTCAACGGCAGCGCACGGGTGATTCTCAACGAGGTCAACTCGAACAATCCCAGTCAGTTGCGCGGCTTTGTCGAAGTGGGCGGCTCCAAGGCGCAGGTGGTCATTGCCAACCCGTCGGGCATCACCTGTGAGGGCTGCGGGTTTATCAACGCCGACCGTGCGACCCTGACCACCGGCCGCGCACAGTTCGAGAACGGCCTGATCAGCGGCTACCAAGTCTCGGGCGGCAAGGTCAGCATCGGCGGCGAAGGCATGGACGCCAGCCGTGCCGACTACACCGAAATCATCGCGCGCACCGTCGAGGTGAACGCGGGTATCTGGTCCAAAGACTTGACCATCAAGGCCGGCACCACCGGCGCGGCGCCGACCGACACACCCACCGTCGGCATCGACGTGGCGCAGTTGGGCGGCATGTACGCCGGCAAGATCACCCTGGTCGGCAACGGCGCAGGCGTCGGTGTGCGCAACGCCGGGCAGATCGGTTCCAGTGCCGGAGAAGTAGTGATCGGCAGCGACGGCCGTATCGAAAACCACGGCCAGATCAGCAGCGCCACCGACTTGACCGTCCGCGCCGCCAAGGGCATCGACAACGACGGCACGCTGTACGCCCAGGGCAACCTGGACGCGCACACCGCTGGCGACATCGACAACCGTGGCATCATGTCCGCCCAGGGCAATGCCGCGCTGACCGCCACCGGCGCTAATTCGGCGATTCGCAGCCACGCAGGTTCCGCATTGGCCGCAGGCGTGGACAGCGCCGGCAAGCTCGGCAGCAGCGGTTCGCTGACGCTGACCTCGGCCGGCACCCTGAGCGCCAAGGGCCAGAACCTCGCGGCGCAGACCCTCAAGGCCAGCGCCGCGCACGTCGACCTGAGTGACAGCCAGACGTCCGCCCAGACCGTCGAGTTGACCAGCACCGCCGGCAACCTCGACCTGCGTCGCAGCCGCGTCACCGCCAGCCGGACCCTCACGGCCGACGCCAATCAGAGCCTGCTCAGCGATGCCGCACAGGTCGGCGCGGCACGGATCAGCGTGACCGCGCTGGACTTGTCCAACGTCGCCGGCAAGTGGGTGCAGACCGGCAGCACCGGTATGCAGATGACCGTCGCGCGCAGCCTCGACAACAGTGGCGGTACGCTTTCCAGCGGCGGCGCCCTCGGCGTCAGCGCCGACACCCTGAACAACGCCGGCGGCCTGGTGCAGTCGGGCGGCCTTGGCGACCTGACCGTCAGCGCGCGCCAGCACCTGAACAATCAGAACGGCAAGCTGGTCACCGCTGCAAAACTGACCCTTGACGGCGGCACCCTCGACAACAGCAGCGGGCAGATCACCGCCGGCGGCGCGCTGGGGATCAAGGCCGCGCAGTTGAACAACGCCAACGGCACCGTCGCCGCCACGCAAACCCTGACGGTCAAGACCGACAGCCTGTTGAACCAGGGCGGCACCCTTGGTTCGGTGGCGGCCGACCTGATCGTCAACAGCGACACCGGCGTGCTCAACAACCGTGGCGGGCGTCTGGAGGCGGCCAAGGCACTGACTCTCAACGCCTTCGGCCTGAACAACCAGAGTGGCGTGATCACCGGCGCGCAACTGCTGCTCGATACCCATGGCCAGCAGCTCGATAACAGCGCAGGCACCGTCAACGCCAGCGATACGCTGGGCGTCGACAGCGGCGCGTTGATCAACGACGGCGGCATCATGCAGGCCAAGTCGGACCTGAGCGTGGATACCCACGGCCAACAGCTGAGCAACCGCAATTCCGGCAGTACCGGCGGCATCCTCGGCCAGCACGACGTCACGGTGCGCGCCGGTCAGATGTTCAACGACCAGGGTTTTATCGGCAGCGCGCGCACCCTGGACATCAACGCCCAGCAACTGAGCAACCAGGCGGGCCTGTTGCGCGCCGACGGGCATCTGTTGCTGACCGCCGCAAGCGTGGACAACAGCGCGACCCAGGGCGCGAACCAGGGCATCAAGGGCCAGAGCGTCGACCTGGACACCGATACGCTGACCAACCGCGTCGGCTCAATCGTGTCCGACACCACGCTGAACCTCAAGGGCAGCGGCAGCGTGGACAACGACGCGGGCATCCTCTCGGCGGGCAGCGTGTTGACCCTGGCCGATCGCAACCCGGCGCAGAAAAGCCTGGCCATCAATAACGGCGCGGGCACCCTGATTGCGGGCCAGTCGGTGCTGATCGACAGCGCCAGCTACAGCGGCGCCGGCAGGGTGCAGAGCCTGGGCGACCTGACTTTTCGACTGACCCAGAATCTCATCAACAGCGGCCTGGTGCAGAGCAACGGCGACCTGTCGCTGCAGATCGGCGGCACTCTGAGCAACCAGGGCGCGGTGCAGTCCGGCGCACTGGTGCGCGTGGATGCCGGCGCCATCGACAACGGCGCCAGCGGCGTGATCAGTGGGCGGCGCGCGCAGGTCAACGCGGTCAACCAGTTCGACAACCGTGGCGTAGTCGATGGCGAGAGCACTCGCCTCAGCGCCGCGACCCTGAACAACCTCGGCACCGGGCGCCTCTACGGTGATCATTTGTCGATCAGCGCCGGCACCCTCAACAACACCCTCGAAGGCGCCACGGCGGCGACCATCGCGGCACGCAACCGCCTGGATATCGGCGCGCAGGTCATCAACAACCGTGAACACGGGTTGATCTTCAGCGCCGGCGATACGGTGATCGGCGGCTTGCTCGACGCCAACGACCAGGCCACTGGCCAGGCACAGGTGCTGAACAATGCGAGCGCCACCGTCGAAGCGCTGGGTCATCTGAGCGTCAACGCCAGGCAGATCAACAACACCAACGAACACTTCGCCACCCAGCGCGTGCTGGTGTCCAATCAGGTACTGCAGGAGTTCCTGCTGTCGGGCTCGACCAACCGTTACACGCCGGACCAGATCTCGCTGTACAACGACGAGGTGCTGCACCTCGTCACGCCGGAAAGCTCCGGTACGCGCTGGAACCGCTATGACTACACGCGCAGCGTCACCGAGACGCAGATTGTCAGCTCCGACCCGGCGCAGATGCTCGCCGGTGGCAACCTCAACTTGATCGCCGACCAGGTGCTCAACGACAAGAGTCGGATCATCGCCGGCCAGGCGTTGAATGCCAGCGGCGTCGGCAGCGTGATCAATACCGAGTTGAATGGCGAGCGCATCACCACCGACAGCGGCACGCTGAGCAACTTCTATCGTATTCAGCGCAAAGGCCGCGACCGTCAGGGCCGCGGCGTCACTGCGTACACGCCGGCACCGTTGATTCAGCAGATCTCGCTCAAACCCTCGGTGTACACCGAGTACGCGGCCATCAACGGCAGCGGCACCCAGGTCGGCGCGCTGGTGCTGGCCAACGTTACCGACAGCACGGCGGGCACCGGTGCGCTGGCGGGCGCTGGCCGCACCCACGCCGTGAGCCCGATCAGCGAAGTGAAGGCGCTGACCCAATTGGACGCGGCAGGCGCGGTGGAGCAGATCCGCACCGGCGGTTTCAACCCCGACCTGCCTAACAGCAGCCTGTTCCAGACCAACCCGAACAGCACCGCCAGCTACCTGGTGGAGACCGATCCGCGCTTTGCCAACTATCGCAAGTGGTTGTCTTCGGACTACATGCTTGGGCGCCTGAACCTGGACCCGGCTGCCACGCAACAGCGCCTCGGTGATGGTTTCTACGAACAGAAGCTGATCCGTGAGCAAATCGCGCAACTCACCGGCCGGCGCTTTCTCGACGGCTACGCCAGTGATGAGGAACAGTATCGCGGCATGATCGACAGCGCCGTGACGCTGGCGGGTCAGTGGAAGCTGATCCCCGGCGTCGCCCTGACTGCCGAGCAGATGGCGCAGCTGACCAGCGACATCGTCTGGCTGGTGTCCAGGGACGTGACGCTGGCCAGCGGTGAAGTCCGCCAGGTGCTGGTGCCGCAGGTCTATGTGCGGGTTCGCGAAGGCGATCTGGATGGCTCCGGCGCACTGATGGCCGGGCGCACCTTGAACCTTGATGTGCGCGGTGATCTGGTGAACTCCGGCAGTCTGTCCGGGCGCGATGGCGTGAACATCAGTGTGCAGAACCTCGACAACCTCGGCGGGCGCATCCAGGGCAATAACGTGGCCCTGAGCGCCAGCCAGGACATCAACAACATCGGCGGCCTGATCAGCGCCAACAGCCGGCTGGCCCTGAGCGCAGGCAACGACATCAATGTGCGTTCGGTCACCACCGACAGCGAGAGCGCGCAGGGCACCCGCACCGGCCTGTCGCGTGTGGCGGGGCTGTATGTGTCGGCACCGGCGGCGAGCCTGATTGCCACTGCCGGCAACGATATCAACCTGCAAGCGGCGCAAGTCAGCAATACCGGCGCCGGCGGCAAGACGTCGCTGGTGGCGGGCAACGACATCAGCCTGACCACCGTGAAAGAGTCCTACACCCAGGCCAACCAATGGGATGGCGACAACTGGCGCAAGGAAGCCGGGCGCAATGAAGTCGGCAGTTCGGTGCAGGCCAACGGCGACATCCGCGTGGGCGCCGGGCGTGATGTGCAGGTGCGCGGGGCGCTGGTCAACAGCGACGCGGGGGCTGTGGCCGTGAGTGCAGTGCGCGATATCAACGTCGAGGCTGGCGAGCGCTTCAACAGCGCCGATGAAGCGCACAAGGTCAAGGGCAGCAACGGGATGTTTTCGAGCAAGACCACCACGACTCGTGACACGGTCAGCCAGACCACCGCCCAGGCCTCGACCTTCAGCGGCGAGCAGGCGGTGATGCAGGCCGGCAACAACATCACGGTCACCGGTAGCAACGTGGTGTCCACCTCGGGCACGGTGCTGGCGGCGGGCAATGACATCAAGGTATTGGCGGCCACCGAGCAGCTCGACGAAAAACACATGAAGGATGTGAAGACCAGCGGCATGTTCAGCGGCGGCGCGATCGCCGTCACCGTTGGTTCCAAGCAACAGACCAACAAGGACAGCGGTCAGCAGACCACGGCGGCCGCGAGCAACATTGGCGCAACCGACGGCAACGTGCTGATCAGCGCTGGCGGCGAGTACCGTCAGGTGGGCAGCAATGTGAACGCGCCCAATGGTGATGTGTCGATCGAGGCGTCCGAGGTCAATATCCTCGAAGCGCGCAACCTCAGTGCGCAGCAGCAGGAGCAGCGCTTCAAGCAGACCGGCGTGAGCCTGACCCTGACCAACCCGATTGTGAGTGCGGTACAAACCGCCCAGCGCATGAACAAAGCCGCCGAGCGTACCGACGACAAACGCATGAAGACCCTGGCGGCGCTGAGTACCGCGTGGTCCGCCAACGACGCCCATACTCAGGTCATGGCCGACCCGGCGGCGGCAGGTGGGATCAACCTGAGCATTGCTCTGGGCATGAACAAGAGCGAGAGCAAAAGCGAGCAGACCAGCAACACGGCGGCCGCTTCGACGGTCGCCGCCGGAGGGGATGTGACGATCGTGTCCTCGGGCGGCACGCGCAACAACGACCTGACCGTGCAGGGCAGTGAGATCACGGCGGGCAACAATGCGTTGTTGAAAGCCGACGGCAATATCCTGCTGGCGGGTGCGCAGAACACCATCGAGCAACACAGCACCAACAAAAGCGTGAATGGCAGCCTGGGCATCGGCATCTCGTTTGGCAGCGAGAAGAACGGCCTGAGCTTCAACGCGTCCGCCTCCCAGAGCCGTGGCAATGCCGATGGCAATGACCTGGTGTGGAGCAACACCCACGTGACGGCCGGCAAACAGGCCAGTCTGATTTCCGGCAAGGACACCACGCTGCGAGGTGCGGTGGTGTCAGGCGAGACGGTCAAGGCCGACATTGGCGGCAACCTGAATGTCGAGAGCCTACAGGACACCAGTACCTTCGCGTCCGAGCAGAAGAGCATGAGCGCCGGGATCAGCATTTGCATCCCGCCGGTTTGTGCCGGTGCGGCGACCGCCAGCTTCAGTTCCACCAACGCCAAGCAGAAGTCCAACTTTGCCAGCGTGATCGAGCAATCGGGCATCCGGGCCGGCGACGGTGGTTTCGACATCAACGTGCGCGGCAATACCGACCTCAAGGGCGGCGTGATCGCCAGTTCCGACAAGGCCATTGCCGACGGCAAAAACAGCCTGACCACCGGCACGCTGACCGTGTCCGACATCCACAACGTGTCCGAAGCCAGCGCCAAGACCTCAGGCGTCGACCTGAGCTCGGACATGCTCGACGGCAAACTGGGCACGGCCAAGGCGCTGCTCGCCAACAGCCTCAACAACGGCTCGGACTCCGATTCCGAATCCAGCGACACCCGCAGCGCGATCAGCGCCGGCACATTGGTGATCACCAACGCCGAGCGCCAGCGTGTGGTTGGCGGCATGACGGTCGACCAGACAATTGCCAACCTCAACCGCAACACCGAGGCTGCCCATGTCGCCGTGGGACGCTTGGATGTGGCGGAAATGGGGCGCAAGGTCGAGGCTGAGCAGGAGATCAAGCGTGAGTTCTATCATCAGGTTTCGTTGTTGGCGGATGAGGCGTATCGCAAGATCTTTATCGAGAAGGCGCGGGTGTATGAGGTCTTGAAGGATGAGAATGGTAAGGCGCGGGTTGATAAAGAAGGCAAAGTTGAATATCGCGAGTTGAGCGACGAAGAGAAACTGCACCTCAAGAAAGGGCCGGACAACAAGGTGCATATCGCCAACAACGGCATTTTCAATGATGCCGACGCTGCGGCCAGGTATGCCAACCAGCACAGTTCTGCCGATACCGGGCCGCAGTATTTAATCCACTTCGAGAAAGCCAACAACTTCACCTCGGAGCTGATGATTGCGGCATATCAGAAAAACCTGGAAAACGATTTCTGGGGCCTGTCCAACGCGACCGTGCAGACCAAGGAATACATGGTCCAGTTCGGTCAAAGCGGGCTGCATATCGACGGCCATAGCCGGGGCACCATGACCACGGGCAATGCCATGGAGTCTTTGGCACGTGACTCATCAAACATTGGCGTGTTGGGTGATACGTCGATGAATTTCTTCGGGGCTGCGTATGGGGTGCAAAAAGCCGATTCGTTGCTGGGGATATTGCAGGACCGCTCAAGGTTCAGCTCTGAGGAAAAGCGCGAGGAGATGGCGCTGCAGTACCAGAATCATCGTTTCGACCCGGTTGCACGGACACCAGGCGTAGGCTTTAACCCTGGGACCGGCGGTACACTACCCCCTGGTAGTAACCCCGTATTGGAGTGGTTGAAGGTGTTTTATGCTGGTGAAAGCGTCCATAACTGTTACGGCGCCGCGGGACCGGGATGCGCCGTTTACTGGAAGGATTTCAAGGAAAATCGATCACAATTCGTCAAAGTCAAACCTCAACCCTAAGGCATTCAGGATGTTCAAGTCCGCATTGCTGCTGGGTCTGGGCTTGCTGGTCACCGGCGTGCGAAGGTCGTCGTTAATCCATACCTGAAAGGAAACAGAGAATGAACGATCTACGCAAACCATGAGGAAGAACGTGATGTTCAGGAAGAGCCTGCTGTTGAGTGTTTACGCGATGTTATTGATTGGCTGCACGGGCAGAGGCTTCCAACCGCCGCCGCCTGATTTTATCTATTGGCAAAAGAGTGGGGTCTCCGTAGAGGGCGTCCAGAGCAGTATGCTCGCGTGCGGGTACGAAAATGTGGCGGGCACGGGCGGCGGCTCAATCGATGAGAGGCTTAGGAGCTTCTACTGCATGAAAGATGCGGGCTTCACACGCAAAGATAACTTGGACCTATGCAAGCTTGGCCGCGTTGGCGAATCACCGGTGTGTGAAGGTCGCCGCTGATCCATCACTAAAAGGTCGTAGGGAATGAATGATCTGCGCAAACCCTGAGGAAGAGCACAATGTTCAGGAAGAGCCTGCTGCTGAGTGTTTACGCGGTGTTATTGATCGGCTGCACGGGGAGGGGCTTTCAACCACCGCCGCCGGAATTCACCAATTGGAAAAAAAGCGGCGTCTCGCAAGCAGGCGTCAAGAGCGCTATGACCGCTTGCGGCTATACCAACCTGACAGGGACGGGGGACAAGACGCCGATTGATCAGGTACTCAAACGGTTTTATTGCATGAAAGACGCCGGTTTCAAGCGTACGGACAACATTGACTTGTGCAAGGAAGGCCGTATCGGCGAATCACCGGTGTGCGAAGGCCGCCGGTAATCCATTACTGAAAGGAAGCAGGGAATGAACGAGCTACGCAATGGACTGTACGGCGTCGCGCTGGCATTGGTGGCGGCAGGGTTGGGCGGTTGTGCCTCGTCGATGACGGTCACCGGCGAGCCGGGGGTGAAAATGGGCCAGAGCTATGCCCAGGTGCTCGCGGTGGTCAGCCGCAACAACGCCGTGACCAAGCGGGTCGAGGGCGAAGGCTTTCGGGCTGAGGGTTACTCGCCGATGTTCAAGGACTGCCGTATCAAGTACTTCATCTTCCAGGGCGCCGATGGCTTGCAGATGGTGAAGTACGAGCCGGCGCCGCAGCTGTCGGTCAACCAGAATTGCCGACAGCCGTAAGCGGCTCTTTTTTCCTTTGCGAGTTGATTGCCAATGAATGTTTTACGTGGGGTTCCCGTGGTGTTGCTGGTGCTGCTGACGGGCTGCGGCCAGGTGGCGAATATCCGCTCGCTGTCCACCGGCTACGTCGCCCCGACGTCCGGCGAAACCGCTCGCGTGCGGTTGATCACCGACGGTCTGGTGCGCGCAGTACCGGGGCGTGATTGCCTGGATTGGAATGTGCCGGGCGCCGGGGTGATGGCGTCGACGAAGGCGGGCTTCCCCGATCACAACGGCGAAAGCCTGGGCATGCCAGGGCCGATTTACTCGTGGGACGCTGCCGTGTCGTCCGAGCTGGTGGTGCCGGCGAACACGCCGATCGCGTTTCATTACCTGGGGAAATTGCAGTATTCCCGGCAATGCTCCAGCACAATGACCTTCGTGCCTCGGCCGGGGATGGACTACATGGTGCAGGCGTCCATCTATGCAAGCTGTTCGTTCCAGCTGCACGAACTGCCGGCGGGCGCTAAGCAATGGGTTGCGGTGGAGCCTGCGCCCAGGGGCAAGGTGTCGATGTGCAACGCGATGGATAATTTCTAACAGGCCAATTATTTTTCGGCCTGAATGACTTTTTCCTACTCCTCAAAGGTCAACATCCTTCAAGCACCATTGAACCCAGGAGTACGCCCCCCATGACCACCCCCAAGGCATTGTTGATCCTCCACGGCAAGCAAGCCCTCAACGAGGACGTGCGCGCGGCGGTGCTGGCCCGGCGCGAGCAGGGTTGGGAGTTGGCGGTGCGGGTGACGTGGGAGGGCGGTGACGCTCAACGGCTGGTCAAGGAGGCCCTGGACGTTGGGTATACCCATATCATTGCCGGCGGCGGCGACGGCACCTTGCGTGACGTGGCCGAAGCCATGGCCCAGGCCAAGAGCGACGCCAGCCTGGTGCTGATGCCACTGGGCACCGCCAATGATTTTGCCAAAGCCGCCGGCGTGCCGTTGGAGCCGGCCCAGGCCCTGGCGTTGCTGGAGGTGCCGCCCAGGGCAATCGACTTGGGCCGTGTCGGCGGGCAGATTTTCCTGAACATGGCCACTGGCGGCTTCGGCAGCCAGGTCACGGCCAATACCTCCGAAGACCTGAAGAAAGTCCTCGGCGGCGCGGCTTATCTGTTCACCGGCCTGACGCGCTTCAGCGAGTTGAAGGCCGCCTATGGCGAGCTGGAAGGCCCGGACTTCCACTGGAAGGGCGAGCTGCTGGCGCTGGGCATCGGCAACGGTCGCCAGGCGGGCGGGGGGCATGTGCTGTGCCCTGGCGCATTGGCCGATGACGGCTTGCTCGACGTCAGCATTCTGCCGGCGCCCCAGGAAGTGGTCGGCACGCTGCTCAATCTGATGAGCGACGGCGGGCTCGACAATATGTTCGTGCGGGCGCGCCTGCCGTGGGTCAACATCAAGGTGGCGCAGGGCTTGTACATCAACCTTGATGGCGAGCCGCTGGAAGGGGACGACCTGCGTTTCGAAGCGCTGCCCAAGGCGCTTCGCGTGCATTTACCGGTGGGTTCGCCCCTAGTCGTCCAGGCTGATGATCTGCTCGCGCACGGCAAATAATACGAGCCCCGCCACGTCGAATATCTGCAGGCGCTTCATGATCTGCGACCGGTGCGCTTCCACGGTCTTGATGCTCAGGCCCAGGCCGTGGGCGATCTCGCGGGTGGATTTGCCGCGCACGATCAGACGCAGGATTTCCAGTTGGCGAGCCGTGAGGTTATGGCTGTGACCAGCGGGTGTGACTGACCCCTGGCTGCGCACCAGCGCCTGATTGATCACCGTGTGGGCGATCGCCGGGCTCAGGTAGCGCTCGTTGTTGCGCAGGGCTTGCAGCGCGTGTTCCAGCTCATTGGCGGTGGTGTCCTTGAGCAGATAGCCGTGGGCGCCGGCCTCCAGCGCGCACATGATCAGCTCCGGGTCGGTGTGCATCGACAGGATCAGCACCTTGCTCTTGGGGTGCGCACGCTTGAGTTGCTGCAAGGCGTCCAGGCCGCCGGTGTGCTTCATCGACAGGTCCAGCAGCACGATGTCCGGCAGCAGCGTATTGAATTGCTCCAGCAACTGCGCGCCATCGCTGGCTTCGCCCGTTACGGTGTAGCCGGGAATATCCTGGATCAGTGCACGTACGCCGGCCCGGATCAGGGCATGGTCGTCCACCAGCAGTAATGTGCAGCTCACTCGATAACCTTAGGGGCGCTGGCCCGTTCGAGGGCGCGGGGCGCCCAGGGGAAGAGCGCGTCGATGCGTGTTCCGTTGCCTGGCTGGCTGCTCACGGATAATGAACCGCCAAGCTGATCGATCCGCTCGGACATGCCCGCCATGCCTCGCTGGCCTTCCAGGCTGGGATTGATGGCGGGCGAAAAGCCCTGACCGTCATCGCAGATGGTCAGCGACAGTCCCTCGGGCAGGCGTTGCAGGCGTACCAGCAGGTTGCGCGCCTGGGCGTGGCGCAGCATGTTGGTGACCGCTTCCTGGGTGATGCGAAAAGCCGCCACGGCCATTTCTTCCGGGATGCCGGTCAGCCGTTGCTGGCATTCCAGGCTCCAATGCACCGAGGTGTTTTCCAGGGTCTTGAGCAGGTGCGCGCGCAGGCTGGCTTCCAGGCCCAGGCTGGCGAGCTGGCGAGGGTTGAGGATGGCGGACACGTCGCGCACCTTGGCCAGGGTCTCGTTCAAGGTGTTGCACAGGACGTTGCACTGGGTTTGCAGCTCATCCGGCAGGCGGCGTTTGAGCCATTCGCTTTGCAGCTTGGCGGCGGTCAACAGTTGACCGATATCGTCATGCAATTCGCGGCTGAGGCGGTGGCGTTCGTTTTCCTGCACTTGCAGCAGGCGATCGGCCAATTCCTGGGGCTGGAACTTGATGGATTTGCGCGAGTACCACTGTTGCACGCCCACCACCAACACGGTGGCCAGGTTGAACAGCAGGATCATCAGCGGCAACGGTGCCGAGTGGGAATAAGCCCACAGGCTCAGCAGCAGCGAGCCAAGGCAGAGGGTGAGGATCAAACGGCGTGCATTGCTGCGGGACGCGGACCTTGCAATGAATGTCTTGAGGCTGGCATGCATAGCGGATGTAGCCAATGAAGGTTCGCTGCGGGAAGACCGGTCGACGCTGACCGGACGCTGTTTGGAATACGTGATTGAATCGTTTTCAAAGTGGCAAAAGTTCAGCCACTTCGAGCGGGGTGATAGTACCACTACTCTTACCGTTGGTCGCCAGGTGCCTGTCTGGCGGGCTTATTTAGACGCGCAAACACCCCGGGACGCTAATCCCAGAGTTAATGAAGTGAGGTTTATTGTTTTAAAAGGCCTGTAGCCTTAATGGCTAATTGATATCCATGCAGGGGGCATTCAATTTCAGCGCGTTAATTAAATCTGTCGTTTTTAGACAACTTAGCGCTGAATCCGACTGGATAACCCCTCAAGAAGCGTGGTGAATACGCTGCTGCGGTTTATATCTGAAGTCCTTTTGTGGAATCTGCAGTGTGACCGTGGCGATCAATGTGGTTTGTTCCGCTTCATCCAGTGCCAACAGGCCTGTCTTCGCATCGATCAACTCCAGCTGCCAGGCCAGCAGTCTCAGGCAATCCTCCAAGGCATTGAGGGCCTCATCGTGCAGCTGCAGAGGGTTTTCGGCGTTGGCGATCAGGTATTGGATATGCCGCGAAAATTCGCTGATCGCCCCCAGGGCCAGGCAATCGGCCTTTTCGGCGAGCTTGGTCAGGCTGACTTTCATGCAGTCGATGGCGTCGTTGTCGTTGCGAATCAAATGCAGGTGACTCAGGCACTCCTCCGACTTGGCCAGCAGCTTTTCAGCCTCGGACCGGAACTCTGGAAGTGCAAATTGCCACTCGTTACCGTCGTTCATCATGCAAATCTCCGCAACATAAGGTTGGGTGATGAGAGGTCGCACAGGGTGAATGGCGTAAAACTACTGCTGAAAGATAACTGGAGTATGTAGGTTGCTTCTGATTGTTCAGTAGGACGTTTGTTTGAATGACGGCGACGGCTGCGCGTGGCCCTTGTGAGCAGGCTCAATTGCACACCATCAGTTGCCGCGACGTGAGCGTCCAGAAGACCCGTGGGCCGAGGGCTTGCGATGACAAACAAAAGCCTGACTCCATTCATGCAATGAGAATGGCGTCACATTAATGGCTATTAGATATTGCGAATATCAGGTTGGGCCTGATTGTGTATAGGGGAATCCCTTACATGGCGGAACCTTGCACCGATTTGAATGTCGTGCAATGCCGCAGTACCGCTGTCTGGAGACGTGCGTGCAGTAGAGCATGATGTCAGTGTGACATCAATGAATTTGCGTGGCATTTTAAGGGGGTCAAGGTCTGGCTTTCGCCGCCGATAACAGCAGTAATGAATTGCACAATCCCTTCGCGCATTTTCCAGCGCACACCAGGAGCTTTTAATGGCCGGCATTCTCGACACGGTAGACCAACGCACGCAACTGGTGGGTGAGAATCGCCTGGAGATCCTCATGTTTCGCCTGGCCGGGCGGCAGCTGTTCGCAATCAACGTGTTCAAGGTGCAGGAAGTCCTGCAACTGCCCAAGTTGACCCTGATGCCCCAGCGCCATCCCTTTGTGTGCGGTGTGGTCAACCTGCGTGGCCAGACCCTGCCGGTGATCGACCTGTCCCAGGCCATCGGCATGCGCCCGCTGGTGCCTGGCCCGAACAGCACCATCATCGTCACCGAATACAACCGTTCGGTGCAGGCGTTCCTGGTGGGCGGCGTGGACCGCATCGTCAACATGAACTGGGAGTCCATCCTGCCGCCGCCGACCAGCGCCGGGCGTCAGCACTACCTCACCGCCATCAGCAAGGTCGATGATCAACTGGTGGAAATCATCGACGTGGAAAAAGTCCTTGCCGAGATCGTGCCCTACAACGCCAAGGTTTCCCGCGAAAAGCTCGAAGACCCGGTGCTGGAACGAGCCCGTGGCCGCGAAGTGTTGCTGGTGGACGACTCCAACGTTGCCCTGTCGCAATTGCGCGACACCCTGGGCCAACTGGGCGTGAAGATGCACATCGCCAGCGACGGCCTCAAGGCACTGAACATGCTCAAGGCCTGGGCCGACGCCGGCCACGTGATGACCGACAAGCTGCTGATGATTTTCACCGACGCCGAAATGCCCGAGATGGACGGCTACCGCCTCACCACCGAGATCCGCAACGACCCGCGTCTGCGCAAGCTGTACGTGGTGCTGCATACCTCGCTGTCGGGCAGCTTCAACGACTCGATGGTGAAGAAGGTCGGATGCGACAACTTCCTGTCCAAATTCCAGCCCGACAAACTGGTGGATGTGGTGCGTCAGCGACTGATGCTGGACGAAGCCACCGCTTGACCTTAGGGTTGCATCTTTGCCCCCTCAGGAATGCAGGCCCATGCTTCGTCTCAGTGCGTTGTACCGTTACCCTTTGAAGTCCGGCAAGGCCGAAACCTTGCAGCAGATCGGCCTGGATAAACTCGGGTTGGACGGGGATCGACGCTGGATGCTGGTGGATGAGGCCAGCGGGCGTTTCCTTACGCAGCGGGCAGTGGCGAAGATGAGCCAGCTCTCGGCGCTGTGGAGCCGCAGCGGTGGCCTGACCTTGAGTTCGCCCGGCCATGCGCCGCTGGACGTGGCACTGCCCGGCAGCGATGCCGAGTTGCGCGGCGTGACCATCTGGCGCGACACCTTGCGCGTGCCGGACGCCGGTGATGAAGCCGCTGCCTGGGTCAGCGCCTTTATCGGCAAGCCGACGCGGCTGGTGCAGATGCCCCTGGACCGTGCCCGCACGACCGAGGCCGGTTACGGTCGCGATGACGACCAGGTGGCGTTTGCCGACGGTTATCCGTTGCTCGTTATCGGGCAAGCGTCGCTGGACGACCTCTCGCAAAAAATCGGCCGCCCCATGGAAATGCTGCGCTTTCGTCCCAACTTGGTGATCGAAGGCGGTGAAGCCTTCGCTGAGGACGGCTGGAAGCGCCTGCGCATCGGTGATGTGGAGTTTCGTGCGGTCAAACGCTGCTCACGCTGCATTCTCACCACCATCGACCCGCAAACCGGCGAGCGCAGTGCCGACCGTGAGCCTTTCGCCACACTGGATACCTACCGCAAGACGGAGGACGGCGCGATGTTCGGCCAGAACCTGGTCAATGAGGGCAACGGCCGCCTGGAAGTGGGCATGCCAGTGACCATTCTCGAATAGTTTTCAGCGCCCATTAAAAATGCCCGTCTCGCAGGAGACGGGCATTTTTTTGAGCGGGCGAAGGCTTAGCCGCGGTATTCGCACAGGTAAGCGGTGTCCACGGCGACCTTCAGCTGGAACTTGCTGTTGGCCGGAACGTTGAACTGGCTGCCGGCGGCGAAGGTTTCCCACTCGCTGGCGTCAGGCAGTTTGACGGTCAGGGCGCCGGAAACCACGTGCATGATTTCACGCTGGGCGGTGCCGAATTCATATTCACCCGGAGCCATCACGCCGATGGTCGCCGGACCTTCTGCAGTGCCGAAAGCGATCGACTTGACGGTGCCGTCGAAGTACTCGTTGACTTTGAACATGGGCGAATCCTCGGAAAAAGGGTCTGGAAAGGTCGGCCAGTATGCCCAAGGGCGGGGGAGCTGCCTAGACCGGTAAAATCAACGGCAGCAGGCGAGCGGTATTGCGTGCATCTTCCAGTGCCCGATGTTGCTGGCCATGGAACTGCATGCCCGCCAATTGCAGCGCGCCGTTGAGCCCCAGGGGCTTGTCCAGGCGCCGGGCCTTGGCGAAGCGCTGCTTGAGGTTCACATGAGGCGTCTTGGCGAGTGCACTGACCAGGCTATTGCGCTGCCATTCAAGTTCAAGCTGCGCACGGTCATAGTCGCCCCAACTGGCCCAGCCTTCCAGGCGCGATTGATGCTGGCCCAGCCAGCGTTCGAACAGCGGCCACACCTCGGTGATGGGCGCGGCGGCGTCGATATTTGCCTGGGTGATGTGGGTCAACTGACGGCAAAAAGGCGTCAGCAATGGGCGGCGCAACGGCCGCACAAAGCGCTGGAAGTGGTCCAGTTCGCGGCCCTGGCGGTTGACCAGGCTCGCGCCGATCTCGATGACTTCCATCTCCGTCACGGGCCAGCCGCCTTCATCCGTTGTGGCTTCAAGGTCAATAATCAGCCAATGAGGCATTGTGCAGGTTCCCGTACTCGTCCCTTCTTGATGGGGATAGAGCGTAGCCCGGCCCTGTAGTTCCGCCCAGGGCCTATTCGATCTCCAGCAAAACCTGGCGATTGCGCACCGAGATTGCCGTCAATCACCTGTCCAGCCTTTGCAATCTCGTCAATGCCCACCGTGAGTGAATGTTCCCTGTTCATCGCTTCGAGCAAGATTTGGCCAAGCGCTTGCTTGGTTGGCGGACACGGCCTAAATTGCCGGCCAAGACGTCAGTGGAAGTAGAGGAGAGCAGCATGGATGAGCACCAAGCCATGCGGGTGATGCGCACCATGGTCGAAGGCGGCCAATTGACCGATCCCGACAGCGCCCGGGGCAAATTGCTGCAAACCGCGGCGCACCTGTTTCGCAACAAGGGTTTCGAGCGCACCACCGTGCGTGACCTGGCCAGTGCGGTGGGCATTCAGTCCGGCAGCATCTTTCATCACTTCAAGAGCAAGGACGAGATCCTGCGGGCCGTGATGGAAGAAACCATCCACTACAACACGGCGATGATGCGGGCGTCGCTGGAGCACGCGACGAACGTGCGCGAGCGTGTGCTGGCGCTGATTCGCTGCGAGTTGCAGTCGATCATGGGCGGCAGCGGCGAAGCCATGGCGGTACTGGTGTATGAATGGCGCTCGTTGTCGCAGGACGGCCAGGCCCAGGTCCTGGCGCTGCGTGACGTGTATGAAGACCTCTGGCTGCACGTGCTGGGCGAGGCCAAGGCCGCAGGCTATATCAAGGGTGATGTGTTTATCGCGCGGCGCTTTCTCACCGGCGCCTTGTCCTGGACCACCACCTGGTTTCGCGCCGAGGGCAACCTGACGCTGGAGCAGTTGGCCGAAGAAGCCCTGCTGATGGTTCTGAAAGCTGACTGAGGCGCAAGCTATTAATTTGGTGGTGGAAAGTTGTCTCGCCAGACAAAAACGCCTAGCTTATCGCCATCAATCGGTTGAACGGTGTGTGCCTTGATGTTTTCGCCATGGCGGCTGGCTGCAGGACTAACAATATGGGCACTGGGCGCCGTGTGGTGGATGCCGGCCTCGGCTGCGCAATTGGTGCGCGTCGGCGCGGCGCATTTCCCGCCTTACACCGTGCGCCCGGAGCAGGGCGCCGACACCGGGTTGCTGCCGCAATTGGTCGAGGCCTTGAACGCCTTGCAAACCGACTACCAGTTTGTGCTGGTGCCCACCTCGATTCCCAGGCGTTTCCGCGATTTAGAGCAGGGCCGGATCGACATGGCCATCTTCGAAAACCCCGCCTGGGGCTGGCAGAAAATCCCCCACACCAGCATCGACATGGGGCTGGAAGACGCAGAGATTTTCATCGCCCAGCGTGAGCCCGGTCGCGGCCAGGACTATTTCGCCGACCTCGCGGGCAAACGCCTGGCGGTGTTCAGCGGATACCACTACGCCTTCGCCAGCTTCAATCCCGACCCCAGGAACATGGCCGAGCATTTCAACGCCACCTTGACCTATTCCCATGACAGCAACCTGCTGATGGTTGCGCGTGGGCGAGCGGACATTGCCTTGGTCACCCGTTCGTACCTGAGTGACTTTATGGTGCGCAATGCGGATATGGCCGCGCAGTTCCTGGTGTCGGAGCGTATCGATCAGGTCTATCACCATTACGCCTTGCTACGGCCGAAGGCGCCGATCACGGGGCCCGCGTTTGCCGAAATGCTCAAACGCCTGCGTGATAACGGCCAGATGCTGAAGATTTTCGAGCCGTACCGCATCGACGTGATGGCGGTACCTTGATCGGCTAAATTTCTTCCTCCGGCTCACGTCACTTCCTTATCTGTCGACGATTACGTGAGCCCCTCCCATGTCCAATCTCAATGACCTGTCGGTCCTGCCATTGCCGGCCGGGCCTGCCTTGAATGCTGATGAAACCGAAAGCCACCTGAGCCTGACCCTGGAAGGCCAGCCGCTGGCGCGTTTGCGCCTGGAGCGTGGCGATGAATTGCAGGTGCATTTGCAGAACCCCGGCGATGTGCCTTCCGCCCGTGCCTTGTGGGCCGCCTGCTACTGGTTGTTTGCCAGGGAACCCGCTCGGCAGCGCCTGACCTGGCACCTCGCACATGCACCGCAAGAGGCCTTGAGCACTGGTTTGCTGGTGGTCGCCGAGACCGCCGGGCAATACGGCTGCGAGCGCACCCTGTTCTGGCAACTGCCCCAGCCGTGGTTGGGGCAATCGTCCAGTGGCAGCTACCCGCAACAGATGATTGTCAGTGCGGGCAAGCGCCACCCGGTCCGCGCACCGAAACCCCGAGGTGAAGTCTACCGACGTTACGACGCACGCCTCGGCGCCTGGATTTCCCTGCGCACCGTTGAAATCGATGTGGACCTGGCGCGCTTCAATCGCTGGCAGAACAGCGCGCGCGTGGCGAGTTTCTGGCAGGAAAGCGGCAGCCTGGAGCAGCATCGGGAATACCTCGACAAGCTCGCCGCCGATCCGCACACCCTCACGCTGATCGGCTGTTTCGACGATGAACCCTTTGCCTATTTCGAAGCCTACTGGGCCAAGGAAGACCGTATCGCACCGTTCTACGATGCGGCCGACTACGACCGTGGCATCCACATGCTGGTGGGGGAGGAATATCATCGCGGTCCGCACAAGGTCGCCAGCTGGCTGTCGGCGCTGGTGCACTACCTGTTCCTGGATGACCCGCGCACCCAGCGCGTGGTGGCGGAACCGCGTGCCGATAACGCGAAGATGATCGGCCATATGCACAACCAGTGTTTCCACTGCGAGAAGGAGTTCGACTTCCCGCACAAGCGCGCGGCGCTGATGATTCTGGGGCGGGAGCGGTTTTTTGAGCGGTGCGGGTTGATCTGAGGCGAGGTTCACAGGCGGGAGCGGGCAGGCCGCTCCCCATTTTTTGCCTCAGACCCGGCGTGCGAAGGTATCGCTATGGCTGCCCGACACCTTGCGGCAGTGCACCAGCGCATCGCGGATCATGAAGTTGACCAGCGTTGGCGACACCCCCAGTTCCTTGGCGATGTCCTTTTGCGGCACACCGTGCAAGCGGTACATCTCGAACGCGTAGCGGGTGCGCTGGGGCAGCTCGGTCAGCGCGTCGGCGATGTTTTCCAAGGTGTTGAAATTGATGTGGGAGGTTTCCGGTGAAGCGCCGTGAATAACCACATTCAAGCCTTCCTCTTCCGGCCCGGAGTATTTGAGTTCCAGGGCCTGCTTGCGGTAGTGATCGATGGCCAGGTTGCGCACGATCTGGAACAGGTAACTCAGCTGGGCCTTGAACGATGAGGTGATCGTCGGCGCCGATTGCAGGCGAAAGTAGGCGTCCTGCACGACATCTTCGGCGCGGGAGCGGCAGCCGGTAATACGTGCTGCGATCTTCACCAGAATCAATCGATTGTCGACGAACGCCTGGAGAAGTGGTGAGTCGCACCTGCCTGTGGATACTTGTTCCGTCATGGAAATCACCTTGATAAATAGGTTGGGGGAGGGCGTCCTTGCTGAGGCCTCCTACACATCGGGCAACAAATTAGGCTGAATGATAATGATTGTCAAATGAGAAGGCGAACTAATCTTATGCTTTCTTGTTCGGTGTGAACCACGTCTCGCTCATCCCCGGCGACTAATTATTTGCGGTTGCCGTCCGTTCTTCTGGGTGACAGGTCCGTTAGCAAAGCGGCCAAGGATCAGCACCCGCAGGAGGACGAAATGGGTTTTTACCGTGCACACAGCGTGTTTCAGTTTGGAGTCTTCGAGCGATGAGCACGCCGACCCGACTGCGCCTGTTCTGCCTGCCCTATTCAGGCGCCAGCGCCATGGTCTACGCACGGTGGCGCCGAGCGTTGCCCGAGTGGCTGCAGGTTTGCCCGCTGGAATTGCCCGGTCGCGGCATGCGCATGGACGAGCCCTTGCAGCGCGATATCAAGGCCTTGGCTGCGCAACTGGCGGATGAAATCAGCCACGATTTGAGTGGCCCCTACGCGTTGTTCGGCCACAGCCTTGGCGGCCTGCTCGCCTTTGAGCTGGCCCACGCATTGAACGCCCGCAACGTCCCTGCGCCGCTGGCGCTGTTCGCCTCCGGCACTGCCGGCCCGGCGCGCCGCGATGTCAGCGAATACGCCATCGAAAAGACCGATGAGCAACTGATCGCCCGCCTGCGTGAACTGCAGGGCACCGCCGAAGCAGCCCTGGCCAACCCCGAATTGATGCAACTGATGCTGCCTATCCTGCGTGCCGATTTCCTGCTGTGCGGCAGCTTCAACTATGGCGAACGCACGCCGCTGGCCATGCCGATCCATGTGTTCGGCGGCAAGCAGGACAGCGTGCGCGCCGACCAATTGCTCGACTGGCAACTCGATGCCGCCAGCGGCTTTTCCCTCGACATGTTCGACGGCCACCACTTCTTTCTCGTGCAGCACGAAAGCGCGGTATTGCGCTGCCTGCGGCGCTACGCCGACGAACACCTGGCCCGCTGGCGCAATGGCGTGACGCGGCAACTGGTCGCCGGCTGACAGCTACTCAATTCCCGAATTTCCCGTAAGCCGATTTCAGGCAGGAACCCCAAGATGGACGCCTTCGAACTTCCCCGCACCCTGGTCCAGTCCCTTCAACGTCGCGCCGCGCAGACCCCGGACCAGGTGGCTCTGCGCTTCCTGGCCGAGTCCGCCGAGCACAGCGTTGTGCTCAGTTACCGCGACCTCGATCAGCGCGCCCGCACCATCGCCAGCGCCCTGCAGGCCAATGCTGAATTGGGCGACCGCGCCGTGCTGTTGTTTCCCAGCGGCCCGGACTACGTCGCGGCGTTCTTTGGCTGCCTGTACGCCGGGGTGATCGCGGTGCCGGCCTACCCGCCGGAGTCCACCCGCCGTCATCATCAGGAGCGTTTGCTGTCGATCATCAGCGACGCCGAACCGTGCCTGCTGCTGACCGTCGCCAGCCTCGCCGAGGGCCTGGCGCAGATCGAACATGCGCCGCCGGTGTTGAGTGTCGACACCTTGGACGGCACTGACAATTGGGTCGCCCCCGAGCTGCATCCCGACGACGTCGCCTTCCTGCAATACACCTCCGGCTCCACGGCGCTGCCCAAGGGCGTGCAAGTCAGCCACGGCAACCTGGTGGCCAACGAAGTGCTGATCCGCCGTGGTTTTGGCATCGACCTCAACCCCGACGACGTGATTGTCAGCTGGCTGCCGCTGTACCACGACATGGGCCTGATCGGCGGCCTGCTGCAACCGATCTTCAGCGGCGTGCCGTGCGTGCTGATGTCGCCGGCGTACTTCCTTGGCCGGCCATTGCGCTGGCTCGAAGCGATCAGCGAATACGGCGGCACCATCAGCGGCGGTCCGGATTTCGCCTACCGCCTGTGCAGTGAGCGCGTCAGCGAGTCCGCCCTGGAGCGCTTGGACCTGAGCAAGTGGCGTGTGGCCTATTCCGGTTCCGAGCCGATCCGTCTCGACACCCTGGAGCGCTTCGCCGAAAAATTCGCCGCCTGTGGTTTCAGCTCAGACCATTTCTTTGCATCCTACGGCCTGGCCGAGGCGACGCTGTTTGTCGCTGGCGGCACCCGGGGTCATGGCATCCCGGCGCTGCGCGTCGACGAGACGGCGCTGGCCGCCAACCGCGTAGAGCCGGGGCAGGGCAGTGCGGTCATGAGTTGCGGCACCAGCCAGCCGGAACACGCGGTGCTGATCGTTGATCCCCACACGTTGGATGAATTGCCCGACAGCAGCGTCGGCGAACTCTGGGCCACCGGTCCGAGCATCGCCCACGGCTACTGGCGCAATCCTGAAGCCACCGCCAAGACCTTCGTCCAGCACGCCGGGCGGACCTGGCTGCGTACCGGCGACCTGGGCTTTATCCGCTTTGGCGAGGTGTACATCACCGGCCGCCTCAAAGACCTGTTGATCGTGCGCGGTCACAACCTCTATCCGCAAGACATCGAGCAAACCATCGAGCGCGAAGTGGAAGTGGTGCGCAAAGGCCGGGTTGCGGCGTTTGCGGTGAATGACCAGGGCCTGGAAGGCATCGGCATCGCCGCCGAAATCAGCCGCAGCGTGCAGAAAATCCTGCCGCCCGAAGCGCTGATCAAAGCCATCCGCCAGGCCGTGGCCGAGGCGTACCAAGAGGCGCCGAGCGTGGTGGTGCTGCTCAACCCCGGCGCGTTGCCCAAGACCTCCAGCGGCAAGGTGCAACGTGCGGCCTGTGCGCTGCGCCACGCCGATGGCAGCCTCGACAGCTACGCGCAATTCCCCGATCTGCAAGGGCAGGCTGGGGATGTGGCGCTGGACGGCGGTTTGCAACAGCAGATCGCGGCGATCTGGTGCGAGCAGTTGCAGGTCGCGAGTGTCGCTGCCGACGATCACTTTTTCCTGCTCGGCGGCAACTCCATCACCGCCACCCAAGTGGTCGCACGCCTGCGTGAAACCCTTGGCCTGGAGCTGAACCTGCGCATGCTGTTCGAGGCACCGACCCTGTCGACATTTGCTGCCCATGTTGCGCAATTGCAACAGGACGGCGGCGTCGCCCAAGGCGCCATTCATGCCTTGTCACGCCAGGACGAATTGCCCCAGTCCCTGGCCCAGAATCGCCTGTGGATCACCTGGCAACTGGACCCGCAGAGCAGCGCCTACACCATTCCTGGCGGCCTGCGCCTGCGTGGCGAGCTGGACGAAGACGCGGTGCGCCTGAGTTTCCAGCACCTGATCCAGCGCCACGAAGCCCTGCGCACCCGCTTCTACGAACGTGATGGCCAAGCCTTCCAGCGCGTTGACGCCAACGCAGCGTTCGACCTGCAAGTCATCGACCTCAGCGACCTGCCCGCCGCCGAGCGCGAAGCCCGTGCGCAGCAGATCCGCGAAGACGAAGCGCGCACGCAATTCGATCTGGAAAAAGGCCCGCTGCTGTGGGTGACCCTGGTGCGCCTGGACGATGAAGACCACCAATTGCTGGTGACGCTGCACCACATCATTGCCGATGGTTGGTCGCTCAACATCCTGATCGATGAGTTCTCGCGCCTGTACGCCGCCGCTTCCCAGGGACAATCCCTGGCGCTGCCGCCGCTCGCCCTGCAATACGCTGACTACGGCAGCTGGCAGCGCCAATGGCTGGCCGAAGGTGAAGGCCAGCGTCAACTGGCGTATTGGAAAAACCAACTGGGGGACGAGCATCCGACCCTGAACCTGGCCACCGACCACCCACGCTCCGCCCACCACCTGCACAGTGCTGCGCGCCATAGCGTGCGCCTGAGCGCCGGCCTCAGCGAAGCGATTCGCCAGACCGCCCAGGCCAATGAATCCACGCCCTTCATGCTGTTGCTGGCGGCGTTCCAGACCCTGCTCTATCGCTACAGCGGCCAGCGCGATATCCGCATCGGCGTGCCCAACGCCAACCGCCCGCGCCAGGAAACCCAAGGCCTGATCGGCTTTTTTATCAACACCCTGGTGCTGCGTGCCGAGCTGGACGGGCGCCTGCCGTTCACCCAGCTATTGGCCGCCACCCGCGAAACCGCCCTGGGCGCCCAGGCCCATCAGGACCTGCCCTTCGAACAGCTGTTGGAAGCCTTCCCCCAGGCCCGCGAGCAGGGCCTGTTCCAGGTCATGTTCAACCACCAGCAACGCGACCTCAGCGCTTTGCGCCGCCTGCCGGGCATGCTCGCCGATGAGTTGCCGTGGCACAGCCGCGAAGCCAAGTTCGACCTGCAACTGCATACCGAAGAAGACCGCAACGGCCGCCTGAGCCTGGCGTTCGACTACGCCGATGAGCTGTTCGAAGGCGCCACCATCCAGCGCCTTGCCGAACACTTCATCAACCTGTTGCACGCCATCTGCGAGCAACCCCAGCAAGCCCTCGGCGACCTGCAGTTGCTGCTGGCGGACGAGCAGCAACCGTGGAGCCAGGCGCCGTGCGCGCCCGCTGAGCAATGGTTGCCCGAGCTGCTCAACCAGCAGACTTCGGACACCACCGCGCTGGTCTGGCAGGGCGGCAGCCTGACCTTCGCCCAACTGCACACCCAGGCCAACCGCCTGGCCCATTACCTGCGCGACAAAGGCGTCGGCCCGGACGTGTGCGTGGCCATCGCCGCCGAGCGTTCGCCGCAACTGCTGATTGGCCTGTTGGCGATCATCAAGGCCGGTGGCGCCTACGTGCCGCTGGACCCGGATTACCCTACCGAGCGCCTGGCCTACATGCTCAAGGACAGCGGCGTGCAACTGCTGCTGACCCAAACCGCATTGCTGGAGCAACTGCCGAGCGCCGACGGCGTGTGCGTCATCGCCATGGACAGCCTGCACCTGGACCGCTGGCCGACCCAGGCACCGGGCCTGCACCTGCACGGCGACAACCTTGCCTACGTGATCTACACCTCCGGCTCCACCGGCCAGCCCAAAGGCGTGGGCAATACCCATGGCGCGCTGGCCGAGCGCTTGCAGTGGATGCAGGCCACTTACCAACTCAACGACACCGACGTGCTGATGCAAAAGGCACCGATCAGTTTTGACGTGTCGGTGTGGGAATGCTTCTGGCCGTTGATCACCGGCTGCCGCCTGGTGCTGGCCGGTCCTGGTGAGCATCGCGACCCGCACCGCATTGCGCAGTTGGTGCAGGAACACGGCGTGACCACCCTGCACTTTGTGCCGCCGCTTTTGCAGTTGTTTATCGACGAGCCGTTGGTGGCCGAATGCACCAGCCTGCGTCGCCTGTTCTCTGGCGGTGAGGCGTTGCCCGCCGAACTGCGCAACCGCGTATTGGCGCAGTTGCCGGCGGTGCAGTTGCACAACCGCTATGGCCCGACCGAAACCGCGATCAACGTCACCCACTGGCACTGCAGCGCAGAAGATGGCGAGCGCTCGCCCATTGGCCGACCGCTGGGCAATGTGATCTGCCGCGTATTGGACGATCACCTCAACCTGTTGCCAGCCGGTGTGCCGGGCGAACTGTGCATCGGTGGCATCGGCCTGGCGCGGGGTTACCTCGGGCGCGCCGGTTTGACCGCCGAACGTTTTATTGCCGACCCGCTGGGCGAGGCCGGCGCACGCCTGTATCGCACTGGTGACCGCGTGCGCTGGAACGCTGACGGCGTGCTCGAATACCTCGGCCGTCTCGATCAACAGGTCAAGTTGCGCGGCTTCCGTGTGGAACCGGAAGAAATCGAAGCACGCCTGCTGGCCCTGGACGGTATCGCCCAGGCCGTGGTGCTGGTGCGCAACGCCACGCTGATCGGTTACTACACCGCCAGCACCGCACTGGATGAACAGGACGTGAAAGCCGCCCTGGCCGCCGAGCTGCCTGAGTACATGGTGCCCGCGCAACTGATGCGCCTGGACGCCATGCCCCTGAGCCCCAGCGGCAAGCTGGACCGCCGCGCATTGCCGGAGCCGGTGTGGCAAACCCGCGAACATATTGAACCCGAAACAGTGCTGCAGCAGCAGATCGCCTCGATCTGGCGCGAAGTGCTCGGCCTGCCAACAATCGGCCTGCGCGACGACTTCTTCGCCCTTGGCGGCCACTCGCTGCTGGCCACGCAAATCATTTCCCGTACCCGCCAGGCCTGTGACGTCGAACTGCCGCTGCGCACCTTGTTTGAAGCCAGCGAACTGGGCGCGTTTGCCGAGCAAGTCGAGCAGATCCAGGCATCGGGCCAGCGCAACCAGCAAACTGCGATTGCCCAGGTCGACCGCAGCCAGCCCGTGCCGTTGTCCTATTCCCAGCAGCGCATGTGGTTCCTCTGGCAGATGGAACCGGACAGCCCGGCCTACAACGTCGGCGGCATGGCGCGCCTGCGGGGTGTGCTGGACGTGGGGCGTTTCGAAGCCGCGTTGCAGGCCTTGATCATGCGCCACGAAACCCTGCGCACCACGTTCCCGAGCGTCGACGGTGTGGCCTGTCAGAAGGTCGCGCCGCAGACTGGCCTGCGCATGGACTGGCAGGATATTTCCACGCTGAACGAAACCGAGCGCCAGCAGCGCTTGCAGCA
This sequence comes from Pseudomonas sp. PB105, assembly GCF_009764655.1. Lineage (NCBI taxonomy): Bacteria > Pseudomonadati > Pseudomonadota > Gammaproteobacteria > Pseudomonadales > Pseudomonadaceae > Pseudomonas > Pseudomonas sp. PB105. The sequence continues at coordinate 46,979 of NZ_RWIO01000026.1, read as the reverse complement.
ACTGGCCGATCATGAGGCCCACACGCCCTTCAACCTGGAAACCGGGCCGTTGCTGCGCGCCTGTGTGGTCAAGGCCGGCGAGCAGGAACACTACCTGGTGCTGACCTTGCACCACATCGTCACCGAAGGCTGGGCCATGGACATCTTTGCCCGTGAACTCAGCGCGCTGTACGAAGCCTTTATCGACGAGCGCCTGTCGCCGCTGGCGCCGTTGCCGGTGCAATACCTCGACTACAGCGTGTGGCAGCGTCAGTGGCTGGAATCCGGCGAGCGCCAACGCCAACTGGATTACTGGACCGCGCAACTGGGCACTGAACATCCGCTGCTGGAGCTGCCGAGCGACCGTCCACGGCCACCAGTGCAAAGCCACCAGGGCGAGCTGTACCGCTTCGATCTGAGCGACGAACTGGCCGCCCGCGTGCGCGCCTTCAATGCCGAACGCGGTCTCACGCTGTTCATGACCATGACCGCGACCCTGGCCGTGTTGCTCTACCGCTACAGCGGCCAGACCGACCTGCGCATCGGCGCCCCCGTGGCCAACCGCATCCGCCCGGAAAGCGAAGGGCTGATCGGCGCGTTCCTCAACACCCAGGTGCTGCGCTGCCAGCTCAATGGGCAGATGAATGTCGGCCAATTGTTCGAGCAGGTGCGTCACACCGTGATCGAGGGCCAGTCCCACCAGGACCTGCCGTTCGACCATCTGGTGGAAGCCCTGCAACCACCGCGCAGTGCCGCCTACAACCCGCTGTTCCAGGTGATGTGCAACGTGCAGCGCTGGGAATTTCAGCAGAGCCGCCAACTGGCCGGCATGACCGTCGAATACCTGGCCAACGATGCCCGTGCGACCAAGTTCGACCTCAACCTGGAAGTCACCGACCTCGACCATCGCCTGGGTTGCTGCCTGACGTACAGCACGGATCTGTTCGACGAACCGCGCATTGCGCGCATGGCTGAACATTGGCGCAACCTGCTGGAAGCGTTGATTGGCGACCCGCAACAACGCCTCAGTGAACTGCCGCTGCTGACCGCCACCGAACAACGCGCATTGCAGGACAGCCTGGGCGTCGAGGCCGGTGAGCACCGTCTTGATCAGTGTATCCACCAGTTGTTCAGCCAGCAGGCACTCAAGCGTGCGGATGCGCCGGCCCTGACCTTTGCCGGCGTGACCCTCACTTACGCAGAACTCAATGCCCGTGCCAATCGCCTGGCCTGGATGCTGCGCGAACGCGGCGTCGGCCCGCAGGTGCGGGTCGGCCTGGCGCTGCCGCGCTCCCTGGAAATGGTCGTCGGCCTGCTGGCGATCCTCAAGGCCGGCGGCGCCTATGTGCCGTTGGACCCGGAATACCCGCTGGATCGCCTGCACTACATGATCGAAGACAGCGGCATCGGCCTGCTGCTCAGCGACGCGGCGATGTTCGAAGCCCTCGGTGAACTGCCGGCCACAGTGGCGTGCTGGTGCCTGGAGGATGACTCGCCCGTGCTGGCGAACTACCCGGCCGATGAGCTGCCGTTTATCAGCCTGGCGCAACACCAGGCGTACCTGATCTACACCTCCGGCTCCACCGGCAAACCGAAAGGCGTGGTGGTGTCCCACGGCGAAATCGCCATGCATTGCCAGGCCGTGATCGAGCGTTTCGGCATGCGCCCGGATGACTGCGAGCTGCATTTCTATTCGATCAACTTCGACGCCGCCACCGAGCGTTTGCTGGTGCCGTTGCTCAGCGGCGCGCAAGTGGTCTTGCGGGCTCAGGGCCAGTGGGATGCGGAGGAAATCTGCGGGCTGATCCGCACCCATGGCATCAATATTCTCGGTTTTACCCCGAGCTACGGCAGCCAATTGGCGCAGTGGCTGGCGACTCAACACCAGACCCTGCCGGTACGCATGTGCATCACTGGCGGCGAAGCCCTGACCGGCGAACACTTGCAGCGCATTCGCGCAGCCTTCCAGCCCGAGGTGTTTTTCAACGCCTATGGCCCGACCGAAACCGTGGTGATGCCGCTGGCCAGCCTGGCGCCGCAGCAGTTGGAGGAGGGCGCCGGCAGCGTGCCGATCGGCAGCATTATCGGCGACCGCGTGGCGTACATTCTCGACGCCGATCTGGCGTTGGTGCCCCAAGGTGCGACCGGTGAGTTGTTCGTCGGCGGCGCGGGCCTGGCCCAGGGTTACCACGAGCGTCCGGGCATGACGGCGGAGCGTTTTGTCGCCGATCCGTTTGCCGCCAATGGCGGCCGCCTGTACCGCACCGGCGACCTGGTGCGCCAACGCGCCGATGGCCTGGTGGAGTACCTGGGGCGTATCGACCATCAGGTGAAAATCCGTGGTTTCCGCATCGAGCTGGGCGAGATCGAAACCCGCCTGCTGGAACACGAAGCCGTGCGCGAGGCAGTGGTGCTGGCGCTGGATTCGCCGAGTGGCAAACAGCTGGTGGCGTACCTGGTCAGCGACGCAGAGCACGGCCCATTGCGCGAGGCATTGAAGACCCACCTCAAGGCGCAATTGCCGGACTACATGGTGCCGGCGCACCTGATCGTGCTCGACAGCATGCCGCTGACCGCCAACGGCAAGCTCGACCGCCGCGCCTTGCCGCAACCGGACCCCGAGGCCAATCGCCAACAGTACGTGGCCCCGCGCAACGAACTGGAGAGCACCTTGGCCGCGATCTGGTGCGCGGTGTTGAACGTGCAGCAAGTCGGTCTGGACGATAATTTCTTTGAACTGGGTGGCGACTCGATCCTGTCGATCCAGGTGGTCAGCCGGGCGCGCCAGGCGGGGATTCATTTCAGCCCCCGCGACCTGTTCCAGCATCAGACCGTGCAAACCCTGGCCGCCGTCGCCACGCGCTCCGAGCAGGTCACGGCGGAGCAGGGCGTACTCACCGGCAGCTCGGGCCTCACGCCGATCCAGCATTGGTTCTTTGACACCGACGTCCCGGCGCGTCAGCACTGGAACCAGGCGCTGGTGCTCAAACCGCTGCAACTGCTGGAGCCTCATCGCCTGGAGCAAGCGCTGCTGGCGGTGCTGGAGCACCACGACGCGCTGCGCCTGAGCTTCACCCGGCGCCATGCGCAATGGCATGCCGAGCATATGGCCGTGCCCCAGGGCGGCGTGCTGATGCAGGCGCAAGTGCGCGATATGGCGCAGTGCACGGCGCTGTTCACCGATACCCAGCGCAGCCTCGATCTGGAACACGGCCCGCTGCTGCGCGCCTTGCTGGTGGATGGCCCCGAAGGCCAGCAACGCTTGCTGATCGCGATCCATCACTTGGTGGTGGATGGCGTGTCGTGGCGGGTGTTGCTCGAAGACCTGCAGAACGTCTATCGCCAACTCAGCGAAGGCCGATCCGTCAGCCTGCCGGCCAAGACCAGCGCGCTACGTGACTGGGCCGCACGCTTGCAGGCCTATGCCAGCAGCGAATCCCTGCGCGAAGAATTGAATGTGTGGCAGGACCAATTGGCGGGCCCGGCCGTGGCGTTGCCGGTGGACCGTGCGCAGGGCTCGTTACGCAATCGCGATGCCGAAACCGTCAGCGTGCGCCTGGATGCCGAACACACCCGTCAGTTGCTGCAACAAGCCCCAAGCGCATATCGCACCCAGGTCAACGACCTGTTGTTGACCGCCTTGGCCCGCGTGTTGTGCCGCTGGAGCGGGCACGACTCGGCGCTGATCCAACTGGAGGGCCATGGCCGCGAAACCCTGTTCGACGAGATCGACCTGACCCGCAGCGTCGGCTGGTTCACCAGTGCCTACCCATTGCGCCTGACGCCGCAGGCTGAACAGGGCGACTCGATCAAGGCCATCAAGGAACAACTGCGCGGCGTGCCGCACAAGGGCCTCGGTTATGGCGTGCTGCGCTACCTGGCGGACGACCTGTGCAAGCAGACCATGGCCGCGCTGCCGACCGCCGACATCACCTTCAACTACCTGGGGCAGTTCGACCAGAGTTTCGGCAGCGAGGCGCTGTTCCATCCGCTGGATGAGTCGGCGGGCCTGGCCCACGACCCGGATGCGCCGCTGCCCAACGTCCTGAGCGTCGACAGCCAGGTGTATGGCGGTGAACTGGTGCTGCGCTGGACCTTCAGCCGCGAACGCCACGATGCACATACCGTCCGCGAGTTGGCCGAAGCCTACCTGGCCGAGCTGCACAGCGTGATCGCGCATTGCCTCAGGGACGATGCCGGCGGCCTTACGCCGTCCGATTTCCCCCTGGCGCACCTGACCCAGCCGCAACTCGACAGCTTGCCGGTTCCGGCCAGCGTCATCGAAGACGTGTACCCGCTGACCCCGATGCAAGAGGGCCTGTTGCTGCACACCTTGCTCGAACCAGGCACCGGCCTGTACTACATGCAGGACCGCTACCGCATCAACAGCGCCCTCGACCCGGAGCGCTTTGCCCAGGCCTGGCAAGCGGTGATCGCCCGTCATGAAGCCTTGCGCGCCTCGTTCTGCTGGAACGTCGGCGAAGACATGCTGCAAGTGATCCACAAACCCGGCAGCACGCCGATTGAGTACCTCGACTGGAGCCAGGACCCCGAGGCTGAGCAAGAGCCGCGCCTGCAAGCGCTGCTCAAGGCCGAACGTGAAGCCGGCTTCGATCTGCTCAACCAGGCGCCGTTCCACCTGCGCCTGATCCGCGTCGGCGAAGCGCGCTACTGGTTCATGATGAGCAACCACCACATCCTCATCGATGCCTGGTGCCGTTCGCTGCTGATGAATGACTTCTTCGAGATCTACATGGCCCTGGGCGAAGGCGTTGAGGCGCAATTGGCCACACCGCCGCGTTATCGCGACTACATCGCCTGGCTGCAACGCCAGAACCTGAATGAAGCACGCCAGTGGTGGCAGCAGAACTTGCAAGGCTTTGAGCGCACCACGCCGATCCCGAGCGACCGGCCGTTCCTGCGCGAACACGCCGGCCACAGCGGCGGCATGGTGGTGGGCGACTGCTACACCCGCCTGGATGCCCGTGATGGCGCGCAACTGCGGGAACTGGCCCAGGCCCATCAGCTCACTATCAACACCTTTGCCCAGGCGGCATGGGCCCTGGTGCTGCGCCGCTTGAGCGGCGACCGCGACGTGCTGTTCGGCGTTACGGTGGCCGGGCGCCCGGTGCAAATGCCGGAGATGCAACGCACCGTCGGCCTGTTTATCAACAGCATTGCGCTGCGGGTGAAGCTGCCGCAAGACGATCAACCGTGCAGCGTGCGCCAATGGTTGAGCGGCCTGCTCGACAGCAATATGCAGCTGCGCGAGTACGAATATTTGCCGCTGGTGACGATCCAGGAACACAGCGAACTGCCCAAGGGCCAGCCGCTGTTCGACAGCCTGTTCGTGTTCGAAAACGCCCCGGTGGAAACCTCTGTGCTGGACCGTGCGCAAAGCCTGAATGCCACTTCGGATTCCGGTCGCACCCACACAAACTTTCCGCTGACCGCGGTGTGCTACCCCGGTGATGACCTGGGCTTGCACCTGTCTTACGACCAGCGTTACTTCGACGAAACCACCGTGCAAGGCATGCTCGGCGAGTTCAAGCGCCTGCTGTTGGCGCTGGTGCAGGGCTTCCATGGCGACATGGCCGACCTGCCGTTGATTGGCGAGCAGGAGCGCGAGTTCCTGGTAGAAGGCTGCAACCAGAGTGAGCACGCCTACCCGCTGGACCGCAGCTATATCGAGCTGTTCGAAGCGCAAGTCGGCGAGCATCCGCAGCGGATCGCCGGCAGTTGCCTGGACCAGCAATGGACGTTCGATGAACTCAACCGTCGCAGTAATGGCCTCGGCCATGCGCTGATCGCGGCGGGCGTCGGCCTGGATCAACCGGTGGCACTGTTGGCCGAGCGTAACCTCGACCTGCTGGGCATGATCATCGGCAGCTTCAAGGCCGGTGCCGGTTACCTGCCGCTGGACCCAGGCTTGCCAAGCCAGCGCTTGAGCCGCATCATCGACATGAGCCGTACGCCGTTGCTGGTGTGCACCGAGGCGTGCCGTGAGCAGGCCATCGAGTTGCTTGACGGTGTCGACTGCCAATTGCTGGTATGGGAAGACGTGCCGGCGCGTGGTGAAAACCCAGGCATCTACAGCGGCCCGGACAACCTCGCCTACGTGATCTACACCTCGGGCTCGACCGGCCTGCCCAAAGGCGTGATGGTCGAACAGCGCGGCATGCTCAACAACCAATTGAGCAAACTGCCGTACCTGGACCTGAGCCCGGCGGATGTGATCGCGCAAACTGCGTCGCAGAGCTTCGATATTTCCGTGTGGCAATTTCTTGCCGCGCCGCTGTTCGGCGCGCGGGTGGACATCGTGCCGAACAGCATCGCCCATGATCCCCAAGGCTTGCTGGCCCACGTTGAGGCGCAGGGCATCACCGTGCTGGAGAGCGTGCCGTCGCTGATCCAGGGCATGCTGGCCCAGGACCGCATCAGCCTGGATGGCCTGCGCTGGATGCTGCCGACCGGTGAAGCCATGCCACCGGAACTGGCGCACCAATGGTTGCTGCGCTACCCGCAGATCGGTTTGGTGAATGCTTATGGCCCGGCCGAATGCTCGGATGATGTGGCGTTCTTCCGCGTCGATTTGGCGTCGACCCGTGGCACCTATCTGCCGATCGGCACACCGACCGACAACAACCGCCTGTACCTGCTGGATGGCGCGCTGGAGTTGGTGCCCCAAGGTGCTGTGGGTGAGTTGTGTGTGGCTGGCACGGGTGTGGGTCGCGGTTATGTCAGCGACCCGTTGCGCACGGCCGGCGTGTTTGTGCCGAACCCGTTCGGTGCGCCGGGCGAGCGCCTGTACCGCACCGGCGACTTGGCGCGTCGGCGCAGCGATGGCGTGCTGGAATATGTTGGGCGTATCGACCATCAAGTGAAGATTCGCGGCTACCGCATCGAACTGGGTGAAATCGAAGCGCGCCTGCACGAACAACCCGAAGTGCGCGATGCCGCAGTGGGCGTGCAAGAGGGCGTCAACGGCAAGCACCTGGTGGGTTACCTGGTGGCGGCCGATGAAGCGCTGAACCCAAGCGAACGCCTGGACCGCATCAAGCAACGCCTGCGCGCCGAGCTGCCGGAATACATGGTGCCGTTGCACTGGCTATGGCTTGACCGCCTGCCGCTCAACGCCAACGGCAAACTCGACCGCAAAGCCCTGCCGGCACTGGAAATCGGCCAGTTGCACAGCCAGGACTACCTGGCGCCGCGCAACGAACTGGAAACCTCCTTGGCTGCAATCTGGGCCGAAGTGCTCAAGGTCGAGCGGGTGGGCGTCGAAGACAACTTCTTCGAACTCGGCGGGCATTCATTGCTGGCCACACAGATTGCCTCGCGGGTGCAGAAGACCTTGCAGCGGGATGTGCCGCTGCGGGCGATGTTCGAGTGCAGCACAGTGGCGCAATTGGCGGAGTACATCGACGGGTTGGCGGCCAATGAGATCAGCGCGGAGAAGGTGGATCGGCTGAGTGATTTGATGGCGGAGTTGGAGGGGCTTTAAGCGTCGCAGCCCCCCACCCACACTTGAATGTATTCACACATCAACATGTGGGAGGGGGCTTGCCCCCGATGGCGTCATCCCAGGCAACGCCTATCTCGGCCCAAGAATCTTCACCAACTTATCCGGCGACGGCGCCCCCTGCTGTTGCTGCAACCCACCCTTGTCATCCAGGTAGAAAATCGCCGGCGTCGCCGACAACTCCAGCTCATCCATCAACTTCATATTGGCATCGAGCTTGGCTTCGATATCCGCCGGGATCTTCGCCATTGCCTGCAATTTACTGCCCTTGCCGGCGGCTTCGTGTTCTTCCAGGGCTTTTTGCGGGTCTTTGGCGGCGAACAGGGCTGCGGACTTGGCCGCGCTGTCTTCGCGGATGATGCCGACCATGATGTGGCGCAACTGCACCTTGCCGGCCTTGACCCATGGCCGCGCCTGTTCCCAGAACATGTTGCAGTACGGGCAGTTAGGGTCGCTGAACAGGTAGACGATGCGTGGCGCTTTAACGTCGCCGTCCTGGATCCAACTGCTTTTTTCCATCTTGGCCCAGACTTCCTTGGCCATCGGCGCGTACACCAGTTTTTCCAGGGGCGCGGTGCTCAGGTCATTGCCCTGGGCGTCGTACAGGTTGCCGGCGATCACGCTTTTGCCGTCGGCGGTCAGATACAGCGCCATGCCGCGGTTCTGGTATTGCGCGGCGTAGCCGGTAAGGCCGCTGGGGGCGTCGAATTTGCCGATGATCCTGGCGCCCTTGGCTTCGATCTGTTTGATCGGCGCCGGCCAGTCTTCGGCCTGGGCCAGGGTGGCCGCCAGCGTCAGCGGCAGTAGGGTCAGCAGGTGGCGGAGGCTTGGCATGTCGGTTTCCTTGTGGCAGCAGGGGCGGTGTCGAAGGGTTCCATGGCACGGGCCAGGCTGGCCTGGGACAACTCGCCCAAGTGGCTGTTGATCAGGCGTCCGTCGGCTTGGTAGAACAAGGTGGTCGGCAGGGCCATGGAACCCACGGCCTGGCCGAGGCGGCCGTTGGCGTCAAACAGGACGTTGTCCAGGTTCAGGCCCTGGGTGGCCAGGTAGGTGCTGACGCTTTGCATGCTTTCGGCCTGGTTGACGAACAGGAAGGTCACGTCAGGGCGCATGCGCTGGGCGCTTTCCAGCACCGGCATTTCGCGGCGGCAGGGCGGGCACCAGGTGGCCCACAGATTGATCACCAGCGGGCCGCCCTGGTAATCCGCCAGTTGCACCACTTCGCCATTGGCGTTGCGCAGGGTGATGTCCGGCAGGCGCGTGCCTTTTTCATACACGCTCAAGGACAGGCTGGTCATGCCCCAGAACAGCAGGCCGGTGATGACCCCGGCGCTCAGTGGCTTACGCAGCGCCGGGCGGCGCCAGCCGTAGGCCAGCGCACCGAGGATCAGGGTGATGATGCCGGGCCAGGCGAGGAAGCCGCCGTCGCGCAGGTCGACCATCTGCAGCCAGTCGCTGCTGTAGTAGCTCCAGTACATCAGCACAAAGCTGACGCGTGCCGCGAGCATGCCTAGCAGGAACAGGCTGAACAGCACCGATTCCGGGTTCTCACCGCCACGCTTGGCCACGCGCCAGCCCACCAGGGTGGCGAGAATCAACGCGCTGATCAGCAGGATATGATTCAGCGCGATGGCGAAGGTGCCGATGGTCAGGGTCAGCATCAGAGGGCGTCCCGGGCTTGGGTCCAGCGTTGCAGGAAGGCGTCGGCATTCACTTCGCCGGTGATGCGCTGGGCGCGGCGCTCTTCACCGTCGGGGCCGATCCAGACGAAGCTCGGTGGCCCCGGTACTTTGTAGCGGCCCAGCAGTTCGCGGCTGGCGGCATTGTCGGCGGTGACGTCCAGGCGCAGCAGGCGTACGTCTTTGAGGGCATCGAGGACTTTGGGTTGGCCGAACACCTGTTTTTCCATGATCTTGCACGACACGCACCAGTCGGCGTAGTAGTCCACCAGCACCCATTGGCCCTGGGCCTTGGCGCTGTCGAGTTGATTTTGCAGGACGGCGGGGTCGTTGATGGTCATGAAGGCGTCATGGGCGGTGGGCGCACCGGCGACCTGCGCGCCGCGGTACACCTTCAGCGGTTGCCACAGATCGTCGCCGCCACCGGCCGCGCCCACCACCAGCACTGCGCCCCACAGGCCCAGCACCAGGGAACCGGCGCCGAATACCTTGGCCGCCAGGCCGTACTCGCGGGCCAGGGTCCAGCCGCAGTAGGCCATCACCAGCGCCAATGCGCCCCACAGGCCGATCCACAGGCTTTCGCCGACCACCGGGCGAATCATCAGCACGGCGGTACCCAGGAACAGGAAGCCGAAGATGCCCTTGAGCACGTTCATCCAGTTGCCCGGCTTGGGCAGGAAGCGGTTGCCCACGGTCACCAGCAGCAACAGTGGAACACCCATGCCGATGCCCATGTAGAACAGGATCAAACCACCGTGCAGCGCATTGCCGCTTTGCGCGATATACAGCAGGACGCCCGCCAGTGGCGCGGTCATGCAAGGCCCGACCAACAGGCCGGACAGCGCGCCGAGCACCCCGGCGCCGATCAGGCTGCCACCGCTTTGCTTGCGGCTGACGTTGTCCAGGCGATCGCGCAGGAAGGCGGGCAGTTGCAGTTCAAAGAAGCCGAACATCGGCAGGGCGAGGATCACGAACAACGCGGCGAAACTGCCGAGAATCCAGGGAGTTTGCAGCAGCGCGGCGAGATTGGCGCCGAGCAATGCCGCCAATACGCCGAGCGCCGCATACACCAGCGCCATGCACACCACGTAGCTGCTGGCCAGGGCAAAACCACGGCGAGGACTGGCGCCACTGCCCGCCACCAGGCCGGCGAGGATTGGCAGCATCGGCAGTGAACACGGCGTAAATGCCAGCAGTAGGCCCAGGCCGAAGAACACCAGCAGGCTCCAGCCCAGGCTGCGCTGTTGCAGGCCGCTGGCCAGGCTCTGGTCCTGGGCTTGCGCGGTGGCGGCGACGGCGGGGTTGCCGCCCAGGTCTACAGTGATCGACTGCGGCGGGTAGCACAGGCCTGCATCGGCGCAGCCCTGCCAGCCCAGTTTGACCTGGCCGGTGGCCCCGGCGGGTAGCTTCACTTCCAGGCCCTGGCGATACACTTCCTGCTCGCCAAAGAACTCGTCGCTATGGGCCTCGCCTTGCGGCAGTGCCGGCTGGGCGGCCAGGCCTTCGAACTTCATGCGCTGCTTGTACAGGTAATAACCGTCGGCAATTTGCCAATACAACTGGGTCTCGCCACTTTCAAGGCGTTCGGAAGTAAAGGTAAAGGCCTTGCCCACCGGGAGGAAATCGGGTTTGGTCTCAAACGGGTTGCCCGGCGCGGCCTGGGCCAACCCGGCGAACAACACCAGCAGAAAGGTAAACAGATGCCGCATGGTCAAGCCTTAGTCCGATACAAGTGAGGCACACAATGTGTGGCGTTGATTAACCGATGATTAACCGGGGGCTATTCTAAAGTGTAGGGAATATCTGAGCGTGACTCTTTTCACGGCATAATCTGCGCTTAATCCGCTGCACCTTTAATCCCCCCATCTTTCATGAAGGGTTCACCATGCACGTACTGGTCTGTGAAGACGACGAACTGATTGCCAGCGGCATCGTGGCCGGCCTCACCGCCCAGGGCTTTACGGTTGAGCGCGTGGCCACGGCGGCGGCTGCGCGGGCGATGCTCAAGGCGGCGACCTTCGACATCATGGTGCTCGACCTCGGCCTGCCCGACGAAGACGGCCTCAAGCTGTTGCAGCAACTGCGCAGCCAGGGCCTGGAGATTCCGGTGCTGATCCTCACTGCGCGGGATTCGGTGACCAACCGCGTCGACGGCCTGCAAGCCGGCGCCGATGACTACCTGCTCAAACCCTTCGACCTGCGCGAACTGGCTGCCCGCCTGCAAACCCTGCTGCGCCGGATGGCGGGGCGCAGCGTCAACCTGATCGAACATGGCCGGTTGACCTATGACCCCAGCAGCCGCGAAACCCTGTTGGGCGGCCAGCCGGTGGATCTGTCCCGGCGTGAACAAGCGCTGCTGCAGGCGCTGCTGCACAACAAGGGCCGCGTGCTGTCCAGCGAGCAGCTCAAGGACAGCGTCTACGGCTTCAACGATGAGCTGGAGAGCAACGCCCTCAACGTGCATATCCACCACCTGCGGCGCAAATTGGGCAATGGCATTGTCGAGACCGTGCGCGGCCTGGGCTATCGCCTGGGCCCGGCGGATGACGGCGAGAACGCTTCGTGAAAAGCCTGCGCCTGCGCCTGACTTTCAAGCTCGGCGCCGCCTTCGTGCTGATCTGGGCCCTGGCAGCGGCCTGGATGCTCAACGACTTGCGCAACCAGATGATGTTCTCCCTCGACCAGCGCCTGGTGGCGTCGGCACGCATGGTGGCGGGGCTCACCGAGCAGATGCCGGGCCTGGCCAGTGTCAGCGGCGGCGCGCATTTCAGTGCCGAGCAACTGCACGTGCCGGGCGGCATGGCCTGCCAGGTCAGTTCCTTGCGCGGGGAAATCCTGGCGCGCAGCCACACCACGCCGGATCAGGGCCTGGAGTCGCAACGCAGCGGTTTTCGCGACCAGATGATCGACGGCGTGGGCTGGCGCAGCTTTACCCTGTCCCGTGGCGACCTGCTCATTACCACCGCCGACCGCCAGGTTGAGCGCGAGGCCCTGAACCTGTCGATCCTGCTGGCGGCGTCGGTGCCGGTGGGCGTGGCCATGCTCGGTTGCCTGTGCCTGCTGTGGCTGGGCATCGGCCAGAGCCTGCTGCCGCTCAACCGCATGCGCGACGCGCTGATGCGGCGCAGTGCCGATTCCCTCGAACCGCTGCAGATCCACCCGCTGCCCAGCGAACTCAAACCGCTGCTGGACACCCAGAACCAACTGTTGCAACGCATCGCCAAGACCATCGAGCGTGAACGCCGCCTCACCGGCGATGCCGCCCACGAACTGCGCAGCCCGCTGACGGCGATCAAGACCCACCTGCAAGTGGCGCGCATGACCGAAGGCGCGGCCCGCGACCAGTCCCTGGCCCACGCCGAGGAGGGCGCCGACCGCTTGCACCGTACCCTGGAGCAGTTGCTGCTGTTGGCCCGGGTGGAAGGCAGCCTGTCGTTTGACGATGGCCTGCAGTCCAGCGCCGAAGAAGTCGCACGGCTGGCGATCCAGGATGCCACTGCTGGCGATAATTCGCGTATCGATCTGATCCTGCCGCACAACCTGTCCGCTGCCCCGGTGGAAATGCCCGTGGGCCTGGCGGTTGCCGCCCTGCGCAACCTGCTGGACAACGCCTTGCGCCATACGCCGGCGGACACGCGGGTAGAGCTGAGTGTGTTCACCGCCCCAGATCAAGTGGTGTTCCGCGTGCGCGACCATGGCAAGCAGATTTCCAGTGAAGACCTGCAATACCTGACCCAGCGCTTCTGGCGCAATGGCAACAGCGAAGGCTGCGGCCTGGGCCTGGCGATCGTGCAAGCGATTGTGCAGCGCTGCTCCTGTTCACTGACATTCGACAGCCAGGCCGATGGCCTGCGTGTCGAGTTGGGCATGCCGCTGCGACGCTGAACGCCGTCCTTTCAAGTGCCAAATAATTACCACCCTGCTGACGTTCAAGTCTTCAGGATGGCGCTAATTTTTTTGCGCTTGAACGGGCCGAATGACTCGGCCTGTATTGAAAAGGATGGTTCTTATGTTGGTCATCGACACCAGTTTCCCAGCCAGGCACTTCAACGACCGCAACGGCGAGCCTGTGGGGCAACTGATCCTGCATTACACCGCCGCGCCGTTCGCGTCCTCCCTGCGAACCCTGACCCAGGACGGGGTCAGCGCCCACTATCTTCTGCCTGATCCCGATGAGCCCGGCTACCGCGCTGCCGGGTATGACGAACTGCGCGCGTTTCGTCTGGTGGATGAAACCAAGCGTGCGTGGCATGCCGGGGCGAGCCAATGGGCTGGGCGGGATAACCTCAATAGCCGTTCGATTGGTATCGAGATCGTCAACCTGGCGCGGGATGACGCGGGGGTGTTTACCTTTCCTGCGTACGCCCAGGAGCAGGTTTCGGTGTTGATTGCACTGGTGCGCGACATCCTCGGGCGTTACCCGCAGATCGGCCCGGCGGATATTCTCGGGCATTCGGACGTGGCGTATTGGCGCAAGAGTGATCCAGGGCCCCGGTTGCCTTGGCGATGCTTGTACGACGCCGGGGTTGGCGCCTGGTTTGATGAGGCGACGCGGGCGATGTACCAGCGTCGGTTTGGTGTGGGGCTGCCACCGGAGGTAGAGGTCGAGCGGGCGTTTGAGCGGTATGGGTATAAGCCTGCGCAGAACCGACAGGCGTTTGCACAGCGCACGCGGGCGTTCCAGATGCACTTCAGGCCGCGAGATCACCGGGGTGTGTTGGATGCCGAGACGTGCGCGATCCTGTATGCCCTGAACGAAAAATACCGAGGACTTTGACGCCGAGTACCGTTCAACTGCATCCGCTAACGATCAATAGCCCTAAATCCCTCAGCCGCTGATGCGTTTCCAGAACAGGAAATCCGTGCGCATGCCCTTGGGCCAGACGCCAACGGATTGGCAGTTTGGTCACCATCATCAGCGTATTGAGGGACAGAGAGATGTCAGTCGCTACCAGCCGTATCGAAAGCGCCCCGGTGCATGGCAGCCCGGCGCCTGCGGAAACGCTCTACCAGTTCGATGAAACACCGCTGTTGGCCCGTCAACGCCAGCAGGAGTCCAACGCCCGCAGTTACCCGCGGCGCATTCCCCTGGCGCTCAAGCGTGCCAAGGGTATTTATGTGGAAGACGTGGAAGGCCGCCAGTTCATCGACTGCCTGGCCGGCGCCGGCACGCTGGCGCTGGGGCATAACCACCCGGTAGTGATCGAAGCCATCCAGCAAGTGCTGAGTGACGAACTGCCGTTGCACACCCTCGACCTGACGACACCGGTCAAGGATCAATTCGTACAGGATCTGTTTGGCCTGTTACCGGCCGAGCTGGCGCGGGAAGCCAAGATTCAGTTCTGTGGCCCTACCGGCACCGACGCGGTGGAAGCTGCGCTGAAACTGGTACGTACCGCCACCGGGCGCAGCACCGTGCTGTCGTTCCAGGGTGGCTATCACGGCATGAGCCAAGGCGCCTTGAGCCTGATGGGCAGCCTGGGTCCGAAGAAACCCTTGGGTGCGTTGCTGGGCAATGGCGTGCAGTTTCTGCCATTCCCCTATGACTACCGCTGCCCGTTCGGCCTGGGCGGTGCGCAAGGTGTGCAGGTCAACCTGCATTACCTGGAAAACCTGCTCAACGACCCGGAAGCCGGGGTATTGCTGCCCGCAGCGGTGATTGTTGAAGTGGTGCAGGGTGAGGGCGGCGTCATCCCGGCCGACCTCGACTGGCTGCGCGGCCTGCGGCGGATCACCGAGCAGGCGGGCGTGGCGTTGATCGTCGATGAAATCCAGAGCGGTTTTGGGCGCACCGGCAAGATGTTCGCCTTTGAACACGCCGGCATCATTCCGGACGTGGTGGTGATGTCCAAGGCCATCGGCGGCAGCTTGCCGCTGGCGGTGGTGGTGTACCGCGATTGGCTCGACACTTGGCTGCCGGGCGCCCATGCCGGTACGTTCCGTGGCAATCAGATGGCGATGGCGGCGGGTTCGGCGGTGATGCGCTACCTCAAGGAACACGACCTGCCCGGCCATGCGGCAGCGATGGGCGAGCGCCTCGGCGAACATCTGCGCATCCTGCAACGGGACTTCCCGCAGTTGGGCGATATTCGCGGCCGCGGGCTGATGCTCGGGGTGGAGTTGGTGGACCCGGACGGTACCCTCGACATCCAGGGCCACCCACCGGTGCACCGCCAATTGGCGCCGCTGGTACAGCGCGAGTGCCTCAAGCGCGGACTGATCCTGGAACTGGGCGGCCGTCATGGCAGCGTAGTGCGCTTCCTGCCGCCGCTGGTGATCACCGCCGCAGAAGTCGACCGTGTGGCCGAGATCTTCGGGCGCGCCCTGGCCGCCGCTGTGGCCAGCCTCTAATTTTTCGACGGTTTGGTACGTTTCTACAGATATCAGTGCTGCGCGTGGTGCGCAGCCAGCTTTTTTTGCGATGGAGAACAGCAATGACCTCAGTATTTGACCGCGACGACATCCTGTTTCAGGTAGTGGTCAACCATGAAGAACAGTATTCCATCTGGCCCGACTACAAGGCCGTGCCGGAAGGCTGGCGCACCGTAGGCAAGAGCGGCCTGAAGAAAGAGTGCCTGGCCTACATCGAAGAAACCTGGACCGATATGCGCCCGTTGAGCCTGCGCCAGAAGATGGATGGCGCGGCACTGGCCTGAGGTAATCAGGCTTTATGTGGCGAGCGGGCTTGTTGTGGTGAGCGGGGCAGGCCCACTCACCACAACAAGCCCGCTTGGCAACGGTGGGTGCGATGCCTTCAAGCTTCCTTCTCTTTCTCCAGCCCACCCGACGCCCCCGTGACCACCTGCACACTCAAGCGCGGTGTGGCCAGGTCCAACCCCGCTTCGTCCAGATGCCGTTTCAGCGACAGGTTGAACGCCCGCGACACTTCCCACTGTTTGATCGGCGCCGTTTTGAACCGTGCCCGCAGGATCGCGCTGCCTGACTCAAAACTTTCCACGCCCTGAATCTCCAGCGGCGACCAGATGTTGCGGCGCTGCAGCGGGTCGTTGCGCATTTTCTGGCCGACATCGCGGATCAGCTTGATCGCGTTATCAATGTCCATGTTGTACGGGATCGCCACGCGGAAGATCGCGTAGCCGAACTCCCGCGAGTAGTTCTTGATGCTCTTGATCTCGCTGAACGGAATCGTGTGCACAATCCCGTCGATGTCGCGCAGGCGCACGGTGCGGATAGTCAGGCCCTCGACGGTGCCGAGGTGGCCGCCCACGTCCACGTAGTCATCGATTGCCAGGGAGTCTTCGATGATGATGAACAGGCCGGTGATCAAATCCGCCACCAGCGACTGCGCACCAAAACCGATGGCCAGGCCGATTACACCGGCACCGGCCAGCAGCGGCGTGACGTTCATGCCCATGTTCGCCAGGGCGACGATGGCGGCGATGATGAAAATCGTCACGAACAGCACGTTGCGGATCAACGGCATCATGGTCTGCGCCCGCGCATTGGCCAGGCCTTTGCGCGAGCGGGTGAGGGCGTGGTGAATTGCCGTGTCGCTGAGGATCCAGATCAACCAGGCAAACAGCAGCGTGCCTGCCAGGCCGAACAGTTTGACCGCGATTTCATGGCCGTCGCCTTCGGTAAAGCCAATCAGCGACAGGCCCCAGACCCGCAGGCCCAGTTCGATAAACACCAGCCACACCACCAGGTGAGCCAGGGTGTAGATGAAGCTTTTCAGGCGCTCGGAGTACAGCGCATGGCGCTTGTGCCCGCGTTGCGGCTTGAGGGCATGGCGACGCACCAGGCCGTTGATCACCATGCACAACACCAGCAATACCGTGCACAGCAGCGATTGACGCAGGGCGGTGCTGGTGTCGCCGGCAGAGACGAACGTGGCAAACAGGGAAATACCCACCAGCAGCAGGGCCGGGATATACCAGAACGAGCCGATGATCTCGATGGTGTCACTGAGCGCGCGCCGTGTGAGGCGGCGTGACAGCGGCTGGTTGCGGATCAGGTGGGCGATCGGCCGGCGAAAACGCAGGATAAACACGCCGGTGGACAGCGCCGCCATCACATTGGCGACGGTTGCGGCGGTGTGCGACAGGTGTTGGCCGAGGGCCGTTACCAGGCGCGGGTCGCTCAGGGCTTCGCCAAAGGCGGCGAAGCTGCCGATCCACCACAGCGGACGAAAGGCCTGGTGCCGCAGGATGTACAGCGCGCGATGGCGGTGCGGGCCGTCGAGTAGCGAGAAGGCGATCACGCAGATGGCCGAGAAACAGGTGCCGACCACCAACGCATAAGCCAGTACCATCGCCAGGGACTTGCCCAGGGACGAGGGCAGCGCGTAGCTCATGTACACGGTGATCACCAGCGCGATCAGCCACGGCCCGAGTTTGCGCAGGGCAAAGCGCACCATGTCCCAGGTACGTGGGTGCTGCGGCAACTCTTCAGGCAGGCCGAACCGTTCGCGGATGCGGTGGCTGAGCCATATCAACGCATAGGCCAGCAGGCTCCACACCGCCAAAATCAGCGCGAAACCAAAGATGATCGGCAGCCATTCGCTGGCCGGCAGCATCAGCGCATCGAGCTCGTCCTTGGCCAGGTCGATTTCATTGGACCAGCGCCCCAGCGGGCTGTCGTTACCGGAAAACTGTTGCTCAAGGGTCGACAGCGTGTTGCCGATCAGCCCAAGCACACCTTGCTCGGCGGCCGGCTGGGCTTTTTGCGTGGCGGCACGCAGCTTTTTCAGGTCGCTGAGCAGTTGGGTGCGTTGCTGGTCGTTTTCCAGGGTCTTGATCACCTCGTCCAGCGATTGGCCGAGGGGCACTTCTGCCTGGGGCTGTGACTTGTTGGTGCTGCCCAGCAGGCCGGGCAGGCCGACCGCCTGGGCAGACGCCAGGGGCAGCAGGGTGAGCAGGGCGATCAGCAGGTAGCAGGGCAGAGCAAACAGACGGGAAAACACGAGGCGTTCAACCTTGGAAACGACGGGTTGAGCGAGTGTACGAGTGCACGGGTCATTCGGCCAGTTTGGCGAGGATCTTGTACACCACAGTGCCCAGGATCAGCAGCATACCGATCCACATGCCGAACACGCCGAGGGGTTTGTCGCGAAAATTGAAGCCGACCGCGAGCATGATCATGCCGATCAGGATAGGGATAAGCATGGCGTGGAAGGAAGACATGGAGATCATGGGGCGACGGCCTTGTCGGAGTGGGAATACTGACAAGTCTAGGTCGGATTGCGGGAAGTGCAGGTGATATAGATCAGGTGTACGCAAAACCAAATGTGGGAGGGGGCTTGCCCCCTCCCACATTTTTGACTGTATTCAGCCTTTGGATCAGGGCAAGTCGTGGCTGGCGTAGAACGCGCCCAACACCTTCACCAGATGCGCCAGGTCATGGCTGCCGCACAGTTCACGAATGGAATGCATGGCAAACGTCGGCAGGCCGATGTCCACGGTGCGCACGCCCAGGTGGCTGGCGGTGATCGGGCCGATGGTCGAGCCGCAACCCATGTCGCTGCGCACGACAAAGCTCTGTACCGGCACTTCCTCGGCCATGCACAGATGGCGGAAGAACCCGGCGGTTTCGCTGTTGGTGGCGTAGCGCTGGTTGCTGTTGACCTTGATCACCGGGCCGGCGTTGAGCTTGGGACCGTGGTTGGCGTCGTGCTTGTCGGCGTAGTTCGGGTGCACGCCGTGGGCGTTGTCCGCAGACACCAACAGAGATTTCTGAATGGTGCGTACGAACTCATCACCTTCGGGCAGCAGGCGGCGCAGGGTCTGTTCCAGCATCGGGCCATCGGCGCCGCAGGCCGAGCAGGAACCGACTTCTTCGTGGTCGTTGCACACCAGCACGCAGGTTTCGTCGCTTTCGCTGGTGAGCAAGGCTTGCAGGCCGGCGTAGCAGGACAGCAGGTTGTCCAGGCGCGCGCCGGCGATAAAGTCGCCATTAAGGCCAATCACGGCCGCACTCTGGGTATCGTAGAAGCTCAGCTCGTAGTCGAGCACCACGTCTGCGTTCAACCCATGCTCGCGTGCCAGTTGCTCGGTGAGCACGGCGCGGAAGTCCACGCGCTCGTCACCGGCAAATTGCGCGAGGATCGGCGGCAGTTCGGTCTGGGCATTGATCGCCCAGCCCTGGTTGGCTTCACGGTTCAGGTGAATGGCCAGGTTGGGGATGATGGCGATGGGCAGTTTGAAGTCGATCAGCTGGCTTTCGACCTTGCCGTCGCGGCGGAACGTCACGCGGCCGGCCAGGGACAGGTCACGGTCGAACCACGGGGCCAGCAAGGCGCCACCGTAGACTTCCACACCTAATTGCCAGAAACCCTGGCGTTGCAGCTCGGGCTGGGGCTTGACCCGCAGGCACGGGCTGTCGGTATGGGCGCCGACCAGGCGAATACCGCCCTGCAGCGGCGAGTGGCGGCCGAGCTTGAAGGCGATGATCGAGGAGTCATTGCGGGTCACGTAATAGCGACCGTTGGCTTCGGTGGTCCAGGTTTCGCGCTCGTCGAGACGCTGGTAACCGGCCGCTTCCAGGCGCTGGGCCAGGGCGGCAGTGGCATGAAAAGGAGTAGGGGAGGCCTTGAGGAAGTCGATCAGGCCTTGATTCAACGCTTCGCGCATAAATAGCTCCAGACAGCAGTGCGCGGAGTTTACCGTCCGATGGCCAGAAGTGCACAGAACAAATGTGGGAGGGGGCTTGCCCCCGATAGCGGTAATCCGTAGCAGCTGCCGAGCGCAAGCGAGGCTGCGTAGCGGACGTATTGACACCCCACGATCTGCGGGGCTCCCAACGCAGCCTCGCTTGCGCTCGGCAGCTGCTACACCGCAATCGGGGGCAAGTCCCCTCCCACATTTGACTGTGTTCACAGCTTAAAAGGGGGCAGGGCACTCAAAGCGCAAGCGCTCGCCGCTTTGCGGGTGGGTGAAGCTCAACATGCTCGCGTGCAGACACAAGCGCGGCCAGGCAGCCAGTGCCTGTTCATGTGCGTACAAGCCATCACCGAGCAACGGGTGCCCAATGGACAGCATATGCACACGCAGCTGATGCGAGCGCCCGGTGATCGGCGTCAGCTCCACGCGGCACCAGTCCCCACAGCGCTCCAGCACTTTCCAGAAGGTCAGCGCATGCTTGCCGAACTCATGGTCCACCACATGGCGGGGCTTGGTCGGTGGGTCGTAGCGCAGGGGCAGGTCGATGCTGCCGCTGTCCAGTTCCGGCTGGCCCCAGGCCAACGCGGTGTAGGCTTTTTCGGTTTCGCGGTCGTGAAACTGACGGGACAGTTCGCGATGGCTATCGGCGTCCCGGGCCAGCAGGATGATCCCCGAGGTTTCCCAGTCCAGTCGATGGACGATGCGGGCTTCGGGGTAGCCGTTTTCCTGCAGGCGGGTGATCAGGCAATCCTTGTTGTCGTCGGCGCGGCCAGGCACCGAGAGCAGCAGGGTCGGCTTGTTCACCACCAGGACAGCGTCGTCCTGATGCAGGATATGGATATTGGACAGCGGCATTAAACAGCCTCGCAACAAACGCCAACGGCGGCTCGACCACCCGGTTCCCGCAAGGGGATCAAGGTGATCGAGCCGCCGTGGCGGCCGCCTGTTCGATCAACGATCAGGCAGGGTGATATTGAGTTCCAGAATCGAGCAGCTGCCGTCATTTTCCAGAGCGACATGCACGTCATCGTTGCCGATATTGACGTACTTGCGGATCACCTCGACCAGTTCCTTCTGCAAGGCGGGCAGGTAGTCCGGGGTGCTGCGTTGGCCGCGTTCGTGCGCCACGATGATCTGTAGACGCTCTTTCGCGACCGACGCGGTGCTTGGCTTTTTGTTGGCGCGAAAGAAGTCGAGAAATTTCATTGTTTAGTTGCCTCCAAAGATACGCTCGAAGAATCCCTTCTTCTTTACATCGAGGAAGCGATGTTCCACGGACTTGCCCAGCAAGCGATCAACCGCATCGCTGTACGCCTGGCCGGCGTCGCTCTGGTCGTCAAGAATCACCGGCACGCCCTGGTTGGAAGCCTTCAGGACTGCTTGGGATTCCGGGATCACGCCCAGCAGGGTGACCGCGAGGATGTCCTTGACGTCTTCAACGCCAAGCATTTCGCCATTGCTGACGCGCTCAGGGTTGTAACGGGTGAGCAGCAGGTGCTCCTTGATCGGGTCTTCGCCTTTTTCGGCGCGTTGGGACTTGCTGGCCAGCAGGCCGAGCATGCGGTCCGAGTCACGTACGGAGGACACTTCCGGGTTGGTCACCACGATCGCTTCATCGGCGAAGTACATCGCCAGGTGAGCACCGGTTTCGATACCGGCCGGGGAGTCGCACACCACGTATTCGAAGGTTTCCTTCAGTTCAGCGAGGACTTTGCCTACGCCTTCCTTGGTCAACGCATCTTTGTCACGGGTCTGGCTGGCGGCCAGCACGTACAGGTTCTCAAGGCGCTTGTCCTTGATCAGGGCCTGTTGCAGGTTGGCTTCGCCGTTCACCACGTTGACGAAGTCATACACCACGCGGCGTTCGCAGCCCATGATCAGGTCGAGGTTACGCAAACCGACGTCGAAGTCGACGATGACTGTCTTGTGGCCGCGCAGAGCGAGACCGGTACCGATAGCGGCGCTGGTGGTGGTCTTACCCACACCACCCTTGCCGGATGTAACCACGAGAATCTTGGCCAAGGTGTTTCACCCCTAAGGAAAAAGGACTTTTCAGTCCCTGAAAAACATCTCTTGGAACTCGCCGCAGGCGGACAGCCATTGTAGGAAAAAGATGTGGTTTCCATGGGGAAACGCCAACTTCCAATTATTCCTACGCAAGTCTTGCCGGTTTCGCTGTGCTATCAGAGTCTAGAGATGCTTGGAAAATGCGGCAGTATCCGTTAAAGACGGATGATGTTCAACACGTCGCCCGAAAGGCTGACCTGCACCCCGGCCCCCCACAGCGGATCACGGCGCAAATCTTCGGAAACCTTGTACCGACCCGCGATGGACACTAGCTCAGCGGTCAATTGCTGGCAAAAAATACGGGCCTTGGTATCGCCCTTGATGCCGGCGAGGGCACGTCCGCGCATCGGGCCGTATACATGGATATTGCCATCAGCCAGAAGTTCCGCGCCGGGACTGACCGAGGAGATCACTACCAGGTCGCTTCCCTCTGCGTAAATTTGCTGCCCGCCGCGTACGGGCGAGGTGATGATCTTTGTAGGCTTGATCGTCGGCTCCGGTGGTTTTTCCGGTTTTTTCTTCTCTTCACCGACCAATGGTTCGAGCGGACGCTCGCGTGCGCCGGACGGTGGCAGTACTGGCAGTTCAATGGCGATGGCTGCGGCAATGTCTTCGATACGGCTGGCACGAATGGCCAGCGTACGCAGGCCGTGGGAGCGGCACACGCGCATCAGGCCGGGCAGATCGACCGCGCCCTGGCCGGCAGGCAGTTTGTCCAGGGCCAGCACCAGCGGGGCGTTGTTGAAGAAATTGGGCGCCAGGGCGACCTTGGCGGCGAGCTGGCGGTCCAGGGCGTCGAGGTCGTTGCGGGCGAGTTCCAGCACGGTGATGGCGAGCATGCTGCCTTTCAGCTGGAACACGGGATCTTGGTCTAGCGGTTCGGTTTGGCTCATGGTCGGCATAAAGCGGCTTGTCACGAAAAGTGTCGAGACTTATAACGAGAACATCCACTGGCCGCAAGCCGGGTCGAACCGTTGTAGAATGCGCGGCCCTGTCTTTACCGGAATCTGTAATGGATCGCCCGCGTTTTCGAGCTGCATTTTTTCACCCGCGTTTCTGGCTGTTATGGCTTGGGCTCGGCCTGCTGTGGCTGGTCACCCAATTGCCTTACCGCGCCCTGCTGGCCATTGGTCGGTTGTTGGGTGCGGGCATGTACCGTGTGGCTGGCGAACGTCGCCGCATCGCCGCACGAAACCTGGAACTGTGCTTCCCGGAAAAAACCGCCGAAGAGCGTAAGCAGTTGCTCAAGGAAAACTTTGCCTCCACCGGCATCGCCTTCTTTGAGATGGCCATGAGCTGGTGGTGGTCGCGCCAGCGCCTGTCGCGCCTGGCCCACGTCGAAGGCCTTGAACACCTCAAGCAGGCCCAGTTGGATGGCAAGGGCGTGATCCTCATGGCCCTGCACTTCACCACCCTGGAAATCGGCGCGGCACTGTTGGGCCAGAAGCACACCATCGATGGGATGTACCGCGAGCACGGCAACCCGCTGTTCGACTTTATCCAGCGCCGTGGCCGCGAGCGCCACAACCTCGATTCCCTGGCCATTGAGCGCGAAGACGTGCGCGGCATGCTCAAGCTGCTGCGCGCCGGCCGCGCCATCTGGTACGCACCGGACCAGGACTACGGCGCCAAGCAAAGCATCTTCGTGCCGCTGTTCGGCATCCAGGCCGCCACCGTCACCGCCACCAGCAAGTTCGCCCGTCTGGGCAAGGCGCTGGTGGTGCCGTTCACCCAGGAACGCCTAGCGGATGGCAGCGGTTACCGCCTAGTGATCCACCCGCCGTTGACCGACTTCCCTGGCGAAAGCGATGAGGTGGACTGTCTGCGCATCAACCAGTGGGTCGAAGCCTCTGTACGCGAATGCCCCGAGCAATACCTGTGGACCCATCGCCGCTTCAAGAGCCGGCCGCCGGGCGAACCCAAGCTGTACGAAAAACGCCGCCGATAAGACAGATTTTTCCCCGACACGGAGTGATGCGATGCGCCCAGCTGAACCGGTAACAGGCTTGATTCTTTCCGGCGGCGGGGCGCGAGCGGCGTATCAGGTGGGGGTGTTGGCGGCGATTGCCGAATTGCTGCCACCGGGGGCACCCAACCCGTTTCCGGTGATCGTCGGCACGTCGGCGGGGGCGATCAATGCGGTGAGCCTGGCCAGTGGGGCGATGGATTTCACGGCAGCCGTCCAGCGCCTTACAGCATTCTGGCAGGGCTTTCGCAGCCATCTGGTATTGCGCAGCGATTGGCCCGGTGTGATCCGTCAGGCGAGTCGCTTCCTGATCCACAGCCTGCTGGGTCTGGGGCGGCAATTTCCGGTAGCGCTGCTCAACAGTTCGCCACTGCGTGATCTGCTGCAGGACAAGCTGCATCTGGCAGGTATCGACGAGGCGATCCGGAACAAACATCTGCATGCGGTTGCGGTCACGGCGTTCGGCTATGAGTCCGGGCAAGCGGTGACCTTCTATCAGGGCGGCGGCACCATCAATGCCTGGCTGCGTCACCGCCGCATTGGCGTACCCACCGCGCTCACGGTAGAGCACTTGCTGGCCAGTTCGGCGATCCCGTTATTGTTTGCCCCGGTGAAACTCGACCAGGAGTATTTCGGCGACGGCGCAGTGCGCCAATCAGCACCGATCAGCCCGGCCCTGCATCTGGGCGCCAGCCGCGTGCTGGTGGTGGGCGTCAGCGGCAACCCACGGGGCAATGAACCGGCGGTGCAGCGCAGCTTCACCGGCCAGGAACCTACCCTGGCGCAGATCGGCGGGCATATGCTCAACAGTACGTTCATTGACAGCCTGGAAAGCGACATCGAGTTGCTGGAGCGCTTGAATCAGTTCAGTCATGCCGCGCCTGGGTTGGCGGCGGTAGAGGTGCTGGTGATTGCGCCGAGCCAGCCGATCGATGAAATTGCGGCGCGGCATCGCCAGGAATTGCCGGCGGCGTTGCGTCTGTTTCTGAGGGGGCCGGGGGCGACCAAGACGAGCGGGGCAGGGGTGTTGAGTTACCTGCTGTTCGAGGCGGGGTATTGCAGCGAGTTGATTGAGTTGGGTAGGAAAGATGCGCTGGCCAAGCGCGAAGAAATCAGCCGGTTCCTGGGACTTGAATCAATCTAAATGTGGGAGGGAGCAAGCCCCCCCCACTAATTTTTTAGTGTCGGTTAGAAGTGATACTTGACCAGGAAGCTCGCTGTGTCCTGAGTCGTCTTGAACGCCCCAGAATCTTCGATCCCGTACTTGTTCTTCCAGTAGTCGTATTCAAAACCTACATACAATTGCTTGTCGCCCCAATGCAGCGCCTTGCCCAGGTCGTATTTAACCTGTGGGTTGAAGTGCAGGTTGGCGTGGTAGGTGCCACGGGCGTTCTTGTCGTTGTCCACCACCCAATCCATAAAGCCATCGATCAGGATGTCGGAGTTGCCCACCGGCAGGGTGTACGACCACACTGGGGTGATCTGCCAAACGCCATCACCCGGGCGATTGCCTTCGGTCTGGCGCTGGTAGAAGTTCAGCTGGAAGTAGTCGAAACCAGGGATGTTCAAATCGAACGCCGGGCCGAGCAGGTACGATTCGTTATCGCCTTCGCCGAACTCGTAAGTGAAGGCCAGCAGCACATCCTTGATCGGGCCGAAGGACAGGTCTTTGTCGAGGATCTTGCCGAATGACAACCGTGGGCTGATCTCGCCGTAGTAGGTGCTTGGGCCGACGTTGCCGTCTTCCTTGCCGTTGTAGAAGATGCGGTCGACGAATACAAAGTTGTCGCCGTACTTCCACGCATCGGCGTGTTCGAACGTGACGGTTTGCTGGATCTGCGGGTTGACGGTAAAGCTCTTGCCCCACAGGTACGTCAGGCTGTTGTTCTGCCACTGCAACAAGTCACCGGCCACGGCCTGGCCACCCGCCAGCAGGGATCCTGCCAGCATCAGGCCTTTGAACATAGGTTTCATTCGGTTGCTCCCGAGTTAAGATTTTGTGGTTTTTCTTCTACGCAGGCGCTCTAGTGCGGCGCCTTTTGGATCGCTGAAAGTGGTCTGAATGGTCAGCTTTATGGTCATAGCAAGAGCCGCGCCAAGGCGCTAAACAACCGTCAATTCAAGCGGGCGCGGAGAATACTGGCTCTCACGTCTTGGCTCAAGTGCGCCGTTACAGCGCGCACAGGACAACAATGGAGCACTTGTCAGGTGTGGGCGGGGTCGACGGCGGGGCGTTCTGAACCGCCGAGGATGTTGAACAGGATATTCAGCGACAAGGCGCTGAGGGTGGCCATGGCGATGCCACTGTGGGTTATCGGGCTCATCCACAACGGCAGTTGCGCGAAGAACTCCGGGCGCACCACGGGGATCAGGCCCATGCCGATGCTGACGGCCACCAGCAACTGGTTGCGACGGTCGGCGATATCCGCCTCCTGGAGGATCTTGATGCCGGTGGCCGCGACCATGCCGAACATCGCAATCGCCGCCCCGCCGAGTACTGCCGGTGGAATCGACGCCACCAGGTACGCGGCCTTGGGCAGCAGGCTGAGCACAATCAGGAACGCGCCCGCCATGATCGTCACCGAGCGGCAGCGCACGCCGGTCATCTGCACCAGGCCGATGTTCTGTGCAAACGAGGAGTGGGTGAAGGTGTTGAAAAAGCCGGCGAAGAACGACGCACCGGCATCACACAGCAAACCGCGACGCAGCATCCTGGGCGACACTTCCTGGCCGGTGATCTTGCCCAGGGCGAGGAACATCCCGGTGGATTCCACGAAGATAATCACCACCACCAGGCACATCGACAGGATTGGCGCCAACTCGAACTTGGGCATGCCGAAGTGCAGCGGCGTCACCACCTGCACCCATGGTGCCTGGGCCAGGCCGCTGAGGTCGACCATGCCGATGACGCCGCACAGACCGTAGCCCAGGCCCATGCCGATCAACACCGAAATGTTCACCCAGAAACCGCGCATGAAGCGGTTGATCAACAAGATGGTGCCCAGTACCAGCGCCGCAATCGCCAGGTAAATCGGCGAGCCGAAGGTGGCTGCCGCGCTGCCGCCGCCTGCCCAGTTCACGGCCACGGGGAACAGCGACAGGCCGATGGCGGTAATCACGGTGCCGGTGACCAACGGCGGAAAGAAGCGCACCACCTTGGACATGAACGGCGCGATGATCATGCCGAAGAACCCGGCGGCGATGGTTGCGCCGAAGATCCCCTGCAGGCCGACACCCGGCATGCCGGCCATGGCAACCATGCTGCCGACGGCGGCGAAACTGGCGCCCATCATCACCGGCATGCGGATGCCCACCGGGCCGATGCCGAACGACTGGACCATGGTGGCGATGCCGGCGACGAGCAGGTCGGCATTGATCAGGAACGCGATTTCTTCACGGCTCAGGCCGGCGGCCTGGCCAATGATGAGGGGCACGGCGACCGCGCCGCCGTACATCAGCAAGACGTGTTGCAGGCCTACCAGAATCAGTTGCAAGAGGGGCAGCCGCTCCATGGCAGGCGCGGCAGGAATCTGCGGTTCGACTAACTCGGTCATGCAACACCTCGGATCTTTTTATTGTTGTGTTGTGTGGAACGCAATCTTCAAAACGCGGTAGGGCCAAATGTGGGAGGGGGCTTGCCCCCGATTGCAGTTGTTCAGTCACTGATGTTTTGAATGACACGCCGCCATCGGGGGCAAGCCCCCTCCCACATTGGATTTTCACAGGCTATTAGTTGGTGCGGGCCCCCTGGTTGATCCAGGTGCCGATCAAATCGCGCTCCTGCTGGGTCATCTGGGTGATGTTGCCCAGCGGCATGATCTGGCTCGCTACGGCCTGCGCTTGAATGCGTGCCGCTTGCTGCTGGATCTGCGCTGGCGTATCAAACATCACGCCGGCCGGCGCGGTGCTGAACAGTGGGCTGGTCGGCTTGGCCGAGTGGCACACGGTGCAGCGTTGCTCGATCACGCTATGCACCTGGCCGAAGTCCGTAGAGGCTTGTGCCGGTGCAGGTTCGGCGGCGGGAGCTGCGGGTGCGGCGGGTTTCAAACCACCGCCCAACGCCGTTTCAGGCAATGGCTGGTACTCGATGGCCGCCGGAGCCTTGGCAATCGGTTCGGCCGGTTTTGGCCCGGTGACGTACGCCAGGCTGATCATCGCCAACGCGCCCACCGGCAAGGTCCATGCGTACTTCTGGCTGTTATGCCGAGTATTGAAGTAGTGCCGTACCAACACTGCCGCCACGGCGATACCGGCCAGGATCAGCCAGTTGTATTGGCTGCCGTAGGTGCTCGGGAAGTGGTTGCTGATCATGATGAACAGCACCGGCAAGGTGAAGTAGTTGTTGTGGCGTGAACGCAGCAAGCCCTTGGCCGGCAGGGCTGGGTCCGGCGTGCGGTTCTCGGCGATGGCCGCCACCAGGGCGCGCTGCGCCGGCATGATAATGCGGAACACGTTGCCCACCATGATGGTGCCGATCACCGCACCGACGTGCAGGTAGGCGCCACGGCCGCTGAACACTTTGCTGAAGCCGTAGGCTGCCGCAATCAACAGCACAAACAGAATGAACCCGAGCAGGGCAGGGCGTTTGCCCAAGGCCGAGTCGCAGAGGAAGGAGTAGATGAACCAGCCGGCGAACAGTGAGCCGATGCCCAGCAACACGCCTTCGGTGCCGCTGAGGCTGCTGCCGGGGGCGAGCAGGTACAGCGTCGGGTTGAGGTAGAACACCACGCACAGCAGCGCGACGCCCGACATCCAGGTGAAATAGGCTTCCCATTTGAACCAGTGCAGGTTGTCCGGCATGGTTGGCGGGGCCAGTTTGTATTTTTCCAGGTGGTAGATACCGCCACCGTGGATCGCCCACAAGTCACCGGCCAGGCCGCTCTTGGGGTTGACGCGATTGAGGTTGTTTTCCAGCCAGACAAAGTAGAAAGAAGCGCCGATCCACGCGACGCCAGTGATCATGTGAACCCAGCGCACGCTAAGGTTCAGCCATTCCAACAGATGTGCTTCCACAGTCTTTACCTCTCGCCTGTCACCCTTGTTGTCGGGTGATCCGGCCTTCTCTTATTGGTGGGGGGCGAGGATCAACCGCTCATCCTCTTTGAAAAAATGCTCATCGCAGTTATTGCCTGTGCCACTGCGATCAACCACCAGGAAGTCATCCCGCTTTTCGATCGTCAGCACCGGGTGGTGCCAGACGCCGCGATGGTAATTAATGCCCTGCCTGCCGTTGGTAACGAAGGCGCGGACCAAGCCCGATACAGGTTCATCGCCAAGTGGCGCGACCACGATCAGAAAGGGGTTGCCGAGCAGCGGTATGAAAGCCTGGCTGCCCAGCGGGTGTCTCTCCAGCATGCACACGGTCAGCGGCATGTCCTGCGCATCGGCGCGGAAGATGCTGATGATGGCGTGGTCTTCCGGCTTCGCGGTTTCGACCGTGGCCAGTTTGTGAAAGCGCATGGTCGACCCGTTGTTGATCATGAAGTGGTCGCTGCCGTCGGTTTCGATAACGTCTCCGAAGGGGGCGAAGGCTTCTTTGGTCAGGGGTTCGATCATCAGTGTGCGCATGGCTGTCTTCTTATCCAAATGCTGTGTTGTTTGGTCTATTGCTATCGCGGGCAAGCCCGCTCCCACATTTTGATTTGCAAATACATTCAAATGTGGGAGCTGGCTTGCCTGCGATGGCATCACCGCTTATTTCGACACTTTGCCCAGAACACGCAGGCGACTCACACCACCATCCGGGAACACGTTCAGGCGGATGTGGGTAATCGGCCCCAGCGCCTTGATCTGCTCGGCGAAGCTGTGTTCAGCGTGCATTTCCAGCTTCTGCGCCGGCAGCAGTTCGCGCCAGAACAGCGATTGGGTTTCGATCTGGCTGTCGGTGCCGCCTTTGACGAAAGCGCCCTGGATCGAGCAGGTGTCCGGGTAGTTGCCCTTGAAGTGCAGGGTGTCGACGACGATCTTCTCGATCTCGCCTGGGTGGCCCAACGCGACGATCACCCAGTCATTGCCCGGTGTACGACGACGGGCGGTTTCCCATCCGTCGCCCATGTTGATGCCACGGCCTGGGTTGAGGATGTTGCTCATGCGGCCGAAGTGTTCGTCGGAGCACGCCAGGGCACGACCGCCGTTCAGTGCGGCAGCCAGGTCGACCTGTTCGTTGTCGCCCACCGAAGACCAGTCGCGGAACGGCACCCCGTACACACGCAGACGGGCGACGCCGCCATCCGGGTAGATGTTGAAACGCAGGTGGCTGAACGCCTGGTCGTTGCTGATTTCGTGATAGTGGTGGCTGTTGCCTTGCAGCTCTACGGCCGACAGCACTTCGGTCCACTGGGTGTTGTCATCCGGCTCGCCCGAGGCCAGGAAGCAGGCTTCCAGGGAGGCCGACGGCGGGAAGTTGCCGGTGAAGAATGAAGTGTCGATGTCCACGCCCTTGATCGAACCGGGCACACCCAGGCGGATCACGGCGCTGTCGTAGCCTTCGAAGCGCTTGCGGCGAGACTCCCAGCCGTCCATCCACTTGCCGTTGTCATCGAAAACGCCCTCCTTCCACACGGCCGGGGTCGGCTGGAACAGGCGGTTGGCGTCAGCGAACCAGTCATCGGTGACCGAGATGATCTTGGTGCCCAGGCGGGCGTCGGCCAGGTTGACGAACTTTTCGAAAGGTACGGCGTAAGCTTTCATTCTTCTTGTCTGCCTTGGATAGAGTGGCTGGGGATGGTCGTTTAGAGGGTCAATAAACGGAACAACGCGATCTTGTTGATCTCGGCCAGGGCGCATTTGAATTCGGCGTCTGCCGAGTTGTGAATGCGCGTCTCGAACGCGGCCAGGATCTGATGCCGGTTGCTGCCTTTTACCGCCATGATGAAGGGAAACTTGAACTTGGCCTTATAGGCATCGTTCAGCTCGGTGAAGCGCGAGAACTCTTCGGCCGTGCATTGGTGAATCCCCGCGCCAGCTTGCTCATCGGTGCTGGCTTGGGTCAGTTGGCCCTGGACGGCAGCTTTGCCGGCCAGGTCCGGGTGAGCATTGATCAGCGCCAGTTGCGAGGCGTGATCAGCGCTCAACAGGATGTCGCTCATGCGCTGGTGCAGGGCTTCGATCTGGTCGATCGACGGGTCCTGGCCCAGGTCGTAGGCCCTTTCGGCCACCCATGGCGAGTGTTCGTAGATATCGGCGAAGGCGGCGACAAACTCATCGCGGCTCAGGGCCGATGGCTTCAGGGTCTGGAACGCAGTCATTTGGCCGCTCCCGTGTACGGGTGGTTTTCATGCCAGTGGCGGGCAATATCGACGCGGCGGGTGAACCACACGTGTTCATGGCCCTTGGCGTATTCGATAAAGCGCTTCAACGCAGCCAGGCGCGCCGGGCGGCCGATCAAGCGGCAATGCAGGCCGATGGACAACATCTTCGGTGCCTCGGCACCCTCGGCGTACAGCACGTCGAACGCATCCTTCAAGTACTCGAAAAAGTCATCGCCCTTGTTGAAACCCTGCACCTGGGTGAAGCGCATGTCGTTGGTGTCCAGGGTGTAGGGGATGACCAGGTGCGGCTTGCCGGTGGGGTTGTTCGGTTCCCAGTAGGGCAGGTCGTCGTCGTAGGTGTCGCAGTCGTACAGGAAACCGCCTTCTTCCATCACCAGTCGGCGCGTATTGGGGCCGGTGCGACCGGTGTACCAGCCCAGTGGGCGTTCGCCGGTCAGTTCAGTGAGGATGCGGATGGCTTCGAGCATGTGCTCGCGCTCCTGGGCCTCGTCCATGTACTGGTAGTCGATCCAGCGGTAGCCGTGACTGCAGATCTCATGGCCGGCCTCGACCATGGCGCGGATCACGTCCGGGTGGCGCTGGGCGGCCATGGCCACGGCGAAGATGGTCAGCGGGATATCAAATTCTTTGAACAGCTTGAGGATGCGCCACACGCCGGCACGGCTGCCGTATTCGTACAGCGACTCCATGCTCATGTTGCGCGCGCCTTGCAGCGGTTGGGCCGAGACCATTTCCGAGAGGAAGGCTTCGGACTCTTTGTCGCCGTGCAAGATATTGCGCTCACCGCCTTCTTCGTAATTGAGTACGAAAGACAGCGCGATGCGTGCCTTGCCCGGCCAGTGGGGGTGAGGAGGGTTACTGCCGTAACCGATCAGGTCGCGTGGGTAGTCAGCGCTCACTGCAGTCTTCCTTCTTGTTCGTGGTCAGTCATGTGGCGGCCGGGCAGTGAAAAGACTGGGTGGCGTCACAGCGATGGGCTGATTGTATACAACTTTGTGGTCACTTTGTAAGCCTGTATTTCTGCATTTTTTCCAGACGGTTGCCACGGGCTTCTACTGCAAGAAACTTGCCTGATGGGTCAATAAAAGGATGAAAGGTCGTTTAAAAGCAAGGCTTACTGAGAATCCAGCGCAAGAATCTTCCATCGCAACCGTCAGCAAATTTTTGTGATTTTTATTGTGTACAATTTTTATTAAAAGTGTCTTAATCAGCCCATCGCCGGCTTTTGCATGCCCTGTAAAGGTGCGGCCTATCTTCACTCCACTCAAGGGAGCCCCGTTCCATGGGACGACTGACCACACACGTACTGGACGCCGCCCACGGCTGCCCCGGCAGCGCCATCCAGGTTGAACTGTACCGCGTCGAGGGCGCACAGCTGGAGTTGGTCGCCAGCGCCCTGACCAACAGCGACGGCCGTTGCGACGCACCGCTGCTGCAAGGCGACGCCTACCGCAGTGGCGTGTACCAGCTGCAATTCAGCGCCGGCGATTACTACCGTGCCCGTGGCGTGCAATTGCCGGAACCGGCCTTCCTTGATGTCGTCGTACTGCGTTTCGGCATCAGTGCCGAACAGGATCACTACCACGTGCCCCTGCTGATTTCGCCTTACAGCTACTCCACCTATCGCGGTAGCTGAGTCGTCACCTCGCTTCACACCCCCAAAGCTCTTCGTTGGTTTCGCCCGCGCACACTGCGGGCTTTTTTTCGTTTAACTATCTAGCGCCTCATGGGCGTTTGCGCTGCATAGGCGGGTGTTTTCCTTGAAGAAGATACCGCGCGTTGCGGCTTATGACGTGGCCTTCGTTGTCGATCAACGTCAACCAATTCACGGCCCAGCAGTCATCCAACGTTGGCACCACTTGCGCAGGTCCAGCAGGCGATGGAACACAATCGCCTGGTTCGGATTGTGGCAGGCATTCAGTGGCCTACTACGGGCACGGTCCCTGCGAGCGTCTATTTCGTCAAAGTGAGCCGGTCCTGACGTGGATCAGCGACAAGACGCCAGCGCCTGAAAACAGTGCGGCGCTGACGCGGTTGAACCAGCTCTGGCCGGCACCGCTGCGCAGATACCGTGCAGCGCCGTGGGCACCCAGGCCGTACGCCAACTTGCACAGCAGGTCGAGGGCGGCCCAGGTGGCGATCATGATCAGCAATTGCGGCAGGAACGCCTGCTCAGTGCTGAGAAACTGCGGCAGGAACGCGGCAAAAAACAGGATGTCTTTCGGGTTGCTGGCGCCCAGCACAAAGGCGCGGCCGAACAGTGCGCGAAAGCGTGGCACTGGCGCAGCCTGCGGCACGGTTGCACCCTGGGCTGGTTGCCGCGACTGTTGCCAGCTTTGCCAGGCGAGGTAGAACAGGTACAACGCGCCGACGATTTTCAGCGCGCTGAACAGTTGTTCGGAAGCGAGCAGCAATGCGCCCAGGCCCAGGGCCGACGCGCTCAGCAGGCAGATCGAGGCGATCACCCCGCCGAGAAACGCCGGGTACGAGCGGCGCAGTCCGTAGTTCAGGCTGTTGCTGATCATCAGCAACGACAGCGGCCCCGGGATCAGGATCACCACCAGTGCAGCGCCGCTGAACAGCAGCCAGGTTTCCAGACTCATTGCTTGCTCCTTTTGTTATAGAAAGACGAACTTGGCGATAAAGATCACGCACAGCACCCACAGGCTCACGGAAATCTCGCGGTACTTGCCGGTGCCGGCCTTGAGCGCCACGTAGGTGATAAAACCCAGCGCGATGCCGTCGGCGACCGAGAAGGTCAACGGCATCATGATCGCCGTGACGATCGCCGGAATGCTGTCGGTGGCCTCATCCCAATTGATGTGGGCCATGCTTGCCATCATCAGCATCGCCACGTAGATCAAGGCGCCGGCGGTGGCGTAGGCCGGAATCATGCCGGCCAGCGGGGCAAAAAACATCGCCGCCACAAACAGAATGCCCACGGTCACGGCGGTAAGGCCGGTGCGACCACCTGCAGCAACACCGGCGGCGCTTTCCACGTAGCTGGTCACCGGCGGCACGCCGACCATGGCGCCAAACACGCTGGAAGCACTGTCGGCCTTCAACGCGCGGGACAGGTTATCGATCTTGCCATCGGCATTCACCAACCCGGCGCGCTGTGCAACGCCCATGAGTGTACCGGCGGTATCGAACATGTGCACAAAAAGAAACGCAAATACCACGCTGATCATGCTGATATTGAATACACCTTTTACGTCCATCGCCATCCAGGTCGGCGCCAGGCTCGGCGGCGTGGAGAGGATGCCGTTGTAGTGCACCAGGCCCAGGCCCCAACCGGCCAGCGTCACAGCGATGATGCTGATGAGGATCGCGCCGAACACACGGTGGTAGCTGAGGATCGCAATCAGCAAAAAGCACACGGCCGCCAGCAGGGGTGCCGGTTCATGCAGTGAGCCGAGTTTGATCAGCGTGGCCGGGCTGTCGACGATGATGCCGGCGGTTTTCAGGCCGATCACCCCGAGGAATAAACCGACCCCCGCGCCCATGGCATGGCGCAGGCTTACCGGAATGCTGTTGAGCAACCATTCACGCACCCGCGACAGCGTGAGGCCCATGAACAGCACTCCGGAAATGAACACCGCACCCAGCGCGGTTTCCCAGTGGTAGCCCATGGTGCCGACCACGGTGTAGGTGAAAAACGCATTCAGCCCCATGCCCGGCGCCAGGCCCACCGGCCAGTTGGCGTACAGGCCCATCAATAGGCAACCCAGCGCGGCGGCGATGCAGGTGGCGACGAACGCCGCGCCGTGATCGATGCCGGCGTCGGCCATGATGTTGGGATTGACGAAGATGATGTAGGCCATGGTGATAAAGGTGGTGAGGCCGGCGATCAGCTCGGTCTTCACTGTGGTGCCATGCAGGCGCAGTTTGAACAGGCGTTCCAGCCAGCCACCCTGCGAGGGGGAGAGATCCAGCGTTGGTGCTTCGGATTTGCGGCTATCCACAGCGAGTACTCCTCAAGAGTTTTATTGTTATTTCCAGCGCCGGTCACATGAGTGGGCAACAGCGCTTTGAGGTACAGGCGGGTTTTGTTGACCAATAGGTCAGAAACTCGCACGAAGCGAATTATGCTTTTGTATACAAAGAAAGCAAATAATGTTTTCGATTAACTGTGCGAAAGGGGATGAAAGGCTAATTCCCGGCACTCAGTGCCTGGTTGACCGCCAGCCAGCCCATCACTGCTTCTTCCCCGGCTTCACTGAACGCGCGCTGCAACAGTTTCACTTGTTCACGGCGCAGCGACTGCTCGAAACGCAGGCCTTCTTCGGTCAGTTGCAGCAGGCGTTTGCGCTTGTCGGCTTCGGACGCCACGCTGTCCACCAGATGCATTTCCTGCAATTGGCGCAGCGGCATGTTCAGCGCCTGCTTGCTGACCCCGAGCAATTCCAGCAACTCCTTAACGCTCAGCGCCGGGTAACGCGCGATAAAAAACACGATGCGCTGGTGCACCCGACTCAGGCCTCGGCGTTCAAGCATCTCGTCAGCCTTGGCGGTAAACGCCTGGTAGCCGAAGAAGAACGCTTCCATGGCCTGTTGCTGGCTGCTTTGGTTTTTAAGGTCAAGCATGTTGACGTATCCACTCAAGCTGTCGTAATTTCGGTCAACCAGTTTGACGTATTTCCCACAGCCTTCGCTAGCGGTGACCTCCATGGCCTTCTCTGAACGTGTTACGCGCCTCAAAAGCTCCTTGATCCGTGAAATCCTCGCGGCGGCCCAGCGTCCCGAGATGATGTCCTTCGCCGGAGGCCTGCCGGCCGAAGCCATGCTGCCTGCGCTGTACTGGGATGACATGCCGCTGAACATTGGCCAATACGGCATGAGCGAAGGCGAGCCGCAATTGCGTGAATTGCTTGCCGCCGAGGCGCGGGCACTGGGCTTGCCGTGCGGGGCCAGCCAGGTGTTGGTGGTCAGCGGTTCCCAGCAGACCCTGGATTTGGCGGCCAAGTTGTATATCGACAAAGGCACGCAGATCCTGCTGGAAGGCCCGACCTACCTGGCGGCCTTACAGATCTTCCAACTGTTCGGTGCCGAGTGCCTCACGGTCCAGCTGGAAGCCGATGGACCGAACCTCGCCGCGCTGCGCGCCAACCTCGAACGCCATCGCCCGGCGTTCATCTATCTGATTCCCACGTTCCAGAATCCGTCGGCGGTGCGCTACAGCGAGGCCAAGCGTGAGGCCGTCGCAGCCTTGCTTGATGAGTTCGGCGTGACGCTGATCGAAGACGAACCCTACCGCGAGCTTACTTTTGATGGCGGCAGCGCCAAACCCATCGCCGGTCGCTTGAAAAAGGCCAGCTGGATCTACACCGGTACCGTGTCCAAGACCTTGTTACCTGGCCTGCGCGTGGGTTACCTGATCGCCAGCCCGGACCTGTTCCCACACCTGCTCAAGCTCAAGCAATCGGCGGACCTGCACACCAACCGTGTCGGCCAATGGCAGGCGATGCAATGGATTGGCAGCGAAAAATACCAGCAACACCTGGTGGAACTGCGCCGTTTTTACCGCCAGCGCCGCGATGCATTCCAGGTCGCGCTTGAGCGTCATTTCGGCGAGCTGGCCGACTGGCAAGTGCCCCAGGGCGGATTATTCTTCTGGCTGACCTTGAAACAGCCGCTGGACACCCGCACCTTATTGGCCCAAGCGCTGGAGCAGAACGTCGCGTTCATGCCCGGTGAACCGTTCTTTGCCGAGCCGGACCAACATCTGGGCTCGTTGCGCCTCAATTTCAGCCATATCGACCCGGCCCGTCTGGACGAAGGTCTCAAGCGTCTGGCCGCGGTGGTCCGTCACGCACAGCACGCGCAAGCGGCATAAGGAGAGCCCCATGTACAAGGTTTATGGCGATTACAAGTCGGGCAACTGCTACAAGATCAAATTGATGCTCAACCTGCTGGATATCCAGTACCAGTGGGTGGATGTCGACATTCTCAACGGCGGCACCGAAACTCCCGAGTTCCTGGCCAAGAACCCCAATGGCAAAATCCCGGTGCTGGAACTGGAAGACGGCACGTGCCTGTGGGAGTCAAACGCGATTCTCAACTTCCTGGCCGATGGCAGCGAATTCCTGCCGACCGAGCCGCGTTTGCGCACGCAAGTGTTGCAGTGGCAGTTCTTCGAGCAATACAGCCACGAGCCGTATATCGCGGTCGCGCGGTTTATTCAGTTTTACCTGAACATGCCCGAGGATCGCCTTGAGGAATACAAGACCACCCACAAGGGCGGTTACAAGGCATTGAAGGTGATGGAGCGCCAGTTGCAAACCACGCCGTACCTGGTGGGCGAGCGGTATTCGATTGCCGACATCGCGCTGTATGCCTACACCCATGTGGCCCACGAAGGTGGTTTTGATTTAGCGCCGTACCCGGCCGTGCAAACCTGGTTGCAGCGCGTGGCGAGCCATCCCAAGCATGTGGCCATGCTCGACTGATCACCGCGGTCAAAAAATGGGGGAGGGGGCTTGCCCCCTTCCACATTCAGATCGCGGCGAAGCGCTTGTCCAGGTAATCGATGATGACCTTGGAGTCGTACATCCACGTGGTCTGGCCATTCTCTTCGATACGCAGGCACGGCACCTTGATCTTGCCACCTTGCTCCAGCAGGGTCTGGCGGTCCTGCTCGTTGTTCTTCGCGTCCTTCAACGCCACCGGCACATTCAGACGGTGCAGGGTGCGGCGGGTCTTCACGCAGAACGGGCAGGCGTGGAATTGATACAGGGTCAACGCCTTGGCCGCCTCGTTCACCTTGGCCTGTTGCTCGGCAGGGCGCTGCTTTTTACGTGGGCGGGTCAGGAAGTCGCCCGCGATGATGACGTGGCCGAGGCCCACTCGAAGTGCTTTGACGAACATGGCTGATACCTCTTGCCCATAACTGAGGGGGCGCAGCTTACCTGATTTCTGCGGGCGAAAAAAAACCGGCGATGAACGCCGGTTTTTTCCTGCTCAGCCGGTTACTTGATCAGACTGAGGAATTCGCTGCGGGTGGCCGCGTTTTCGCGGAACTCACCGAGCATCACCGAAGTGATCATCGACGAATTCTGTTTCTCCACACCGCGCATCATCATGCACATGTGCTTGGCCTCGATCACTACGGCCACGCCCAGGGCGCCGGTCACTTGCATCACTGCATCGGCGATCTGGCGGCTGAGGTTTTCCTGGATCTGCAGGCGGCGCGCATACATGTCGACAATCCGCGCGACCTTCGACAGGCCCAGCACTTTGCCGCTCGGGATATACGCGACGTGGGCCTTGCCGATAAACGGCAGCAGGTGGTGTTCGCACAGCGAGTACAACTCGATGTCCTTGACCAGCACCATTTCGCTGTTGTCGGAGCTGAACAAGGCACCGTTGGTGACTTCTTCGAGTGTCTGCTCATAGCCGCGGCAGAGGTACTGCATCGCCTTGGCGGCACGCTTTGGCGTGTCGAGCAGGCCCTCGCGGGAGACGTCCTCGCCGAGTTGGCCGAGGATCGCCGTATAATTCTGTTCCAGGGACATGAAACTACCTGTGGGATTTTCGCAAAGCGCAAGGTTACGGTGGCGGACACATCGCTGCAAGCCTGACGATGGCCTTGTTACTCGTCGCGCCCTTCCATCATGGTGCGCTTGAGCATCACATACACCGCCCCAGCGCCGCCGTGGCGGGCCTGGCAGGAGGTAAAACCGAGCACCTGGGCATGCTGGCGCAGCCAGGTGTTGACGTGACTTTTGATCATCGGCCGCTTGCCGTCCAGCCGCACGGCCTTGCCGTGGGTGACGCGTACGCAGCGGATTTCGAATTTGGTCGCTTCGGCGAGAAAGGCCCACAGGGTTTCCCGGGCTTTCTCCACGGTCATGCCGTGCAGGTCGAGGCTGCCTTCGAAGGGGATCTGGCCGACCTTGAGCTTGCGCATCTGGCTTTCCTGCACGCCATCTCGGGCCCACATCAGTTCGTCTTCGGGGCCTACGTCGATGACGAACTGGTCCGACAGGCCATCCACCGTGGTGGCGTCGGTGCGCACGGTCGCGGCCTGGCGCAGTTTGGCGATTTGCGCCCGGTCAGCCTTGGGTTTGCCGGTGTCGGCGCGGTCGTGCTTGATCGGCTTGACGCCGCGCAGCTCGTTTTTGAACAGGGAAAAATCGTCGTCTTGCATGTCGGCCTCCGCGAAGGGCGGGCAGTTTACCTAATTCGCGGCAGCCGGGCGCAGGAAACGCTATCCAAGCGCCATCAGTCGTGTTTTTTCATCAGGTGCGCAGCAATATTCAGTGACAACGGCTGACGCATTTTGCGACGGCTACGACGCCACAACCACACGCCCAACCACAACACCAGCAGGCCGATGCCCAGCAGAAGAGCAGAGCCACCGGGGCTGGCATTCAGTTCGCCAAGGGCCGGCGAATGGCCAAACAAACCGGCGCCACCAGCACCGGCCAACAATAAACCAACCATCGCCAGCAGCGCGGCAATGCACGCCACCAGGCGCAGACGCCAGTTGCTCGGGCCCTTGGGGCGCAAGCGACGAGCGTCAAAACCATCGGATATCTTCATTCCGACCTTTCCTCCAGGGTATCGGCCCTTCGACCGGAAGATACACAGGTTGTTCCTGTACCCGAGGTAAATGCGCCAAATGAGAGGGCTTAGCGGATGAGCGGGGCAATAAACAGTGCCGCGCCGCTCATCAGAAGGGCGATCAGATCAGATCAGATCTTTGGTCAGCGCAAGGGTGGCGAAGTTGTCAGCCATGATGGCCATTTCTGTCTGCTGTACATGGTCGGCACTCAGGACGCCGCCCTTGTAAGGCAGATCGCGTGTGGCGCAGGCGTCTTCCACGAGGGTGCAGCGAAAGCCCAGGTTCTTGGCTGCGCGCACCGTGGTGCTGACGCTGGAATGGCTCATGAAACCGCAGACGATCAGGTCCAGGGAGCCGAGGTCTTGCAGGTGTTTTTCCAGGCCGGTGCCGTGGAAGGCGCTGGGCAGCAGCTTGCCGATAATGGTTTCGTCGCCTTCCGGCTCAAGGCCAGGAATGAACTCACCGCGTTCGCCCTGCGGGTCGAACAGGCCACCGACGGTACCCAGGTGGCGCACATGCACGATCGGACGGCCAGCGTTGCGGGCCGCATCAACCAACTGCTTGATATGGTCAACCGCCGCGTCCATGCCAGAGAGGGCGAGTGGACCGCTGAGGTATTCCTTCTGGGCGTCGATGATCACGAGGGTCGCATGATTCAGGTTGGCTGCTGCGTAACCGCGACCGCTGAGTTGAAACATCGTCTTTGGAACGGACATTCTGGGGCTCCTGTGAGGGGGGCTTTTGCGACATTGTCCACTGGCTGAGCGGTTCTGTGAATCGCTACTATCGTAAGGTACGCCGTTGCTGGCGTGCAGCTCTGTCAAGAGGGCCGCGTATTTAACCGAATGATGGCGATTTGGACAAAATCCGACGTGCGGTGCCAGGTTTTCGTTGATCGTCGGTGCAGGTGAAGGCTGTTAGAATCGCCAGTCGTTTTTTCCAGGAGTCTGCCCCCGTGATCACTTCCCGCCTGCGCACCTTGCGCGACCACATCCGTTGGGCTGTCAGCCGTTTCCATGGGGAAGACCTGTTTTTCGGCCATGGCACCGACAATGCCTGGGACGAAGCCCGGCAATTGGTGCTCGGCGCCGTGAACCTGCCATGGGAAATTGCTGATAGCTACCTGGACTGCAACCTGGAAGAAGAGGAAATCTCCCATGTGCAGCGCCTGCTTCACCGCCGTATCCATGAGCGTGTACCGACCGCCTACCTGTTGGGCGAGGCGTGGTTCTGCGGCATGTCGTTTATCGTCGACGAGCGCGTGTTGATCCCGCGCTCCCCCATTGGCGAACTGATCGAAAACCGCTTCGAACCGTGGCTGGCCCAACCCCCGGCGCGCATTCTCGACCTGTGCACCGGTTCCGGTTGCATCGGCATTGCCTGTGCCTACGAGTTCCAGGACGCCGAAGTGGTGCTGGGCGATTTGTCCTTCGAAGCATTGGAAGTGGCCAACCAGAACATCGAGCGCCATGGCGCCGACGAGCGCGTCTACACCGTGCAGGGTGATGGCTTCGACGGCCTGCCGGGCCAGCGTTTCGATCTGATCGTGTCAAATCCTCCGTATGTGGACGCCGAAGACTTCGCCGACATGCCGGACGAATACCAACACGAACCGGAACTGGGCCTTGCCTGTGGCGACGACGGCTTGAACCTGGTGCGCCGGATGCTCGCCGAAGCGGCGGATCACCTGACCGAAAAGGGTTTGCTGATCGTTGAAGTGGGCAATAGCCAAGTTCACGTCGAGGCGCTGTACCCGGAAGTGGACTTTGCCTGGCTGGAATTCCGGCGCGGTGGGCATGGTGTATTCATGCTCACGGCCGAGCAGTGCCGGGAACATCAGGCAGTCTTCGCCGCCAGGATCTGACTGAAGAAACACGGTGAGTGTGGGAGGGGCTTGCCCCCTCCCACATTTTTATTGCATTACAACCCATCAGCGGTGCGTGGCAATCCAGATCAACAACCCCGCCTGAAACACGGTAAACGCCACCAGACACGTGATGGTAAAGCGCAAGCCGCTGTCCTCCCGCTTGAATTTGGTGACCTTTTCCTCTTCCTTGCGCAGCTTCACTTCCTGCTCCAACAGGTTTTGATCGGCCTGTTGCAGCATCTGTGCGGCTTCGAGGATCTCGACGAACTGCACCTTCTCAGTGTTCCAACTGTCCAGCACATCGCTGACCTTGCCCGGCTGTACGTTGCCTTTGAGGTGCTGCACGTCGGCGTAGGCCACATCAAAGCCCTGCACGCGCAGGAAGTGATCGCGGCGCAGGCGCGTGGCTTCGTTGAGCGCGTCCTTGTTGGCCAGGTCGACGCCGTCAACGCGGTAGTGTGACCACTTCTTTTTCGCCCAGGCCGCGCCTTGAGCCACCAGGAAACGGCCGATGCCCCGGTTGGCCGGTTCGATTTCCAGGCTGTTGCCCGGACCGAAATGCACGCGATGGGTGTCGTGGTCGACCCAGATATCCAGATGGTTTTGCTCGCGCCGTACACGCTGGCCGGGCAATTGAATGACCATGCGCAACAGACTGTGGTGTTTGTCATTGCGCTCGGCATAGCCGAACTGCACAAACCGCAACGGCCGCACGCCGGTGGCGCGGTCGATGGCCAGGGGCGCCAGGCGCAGCATCTTGAAGTGTTCGGCCTGGACATCCGCCCACGGCAACGACGCCGCGTCGACGGCCTCGGTATTTTCAGCCGGGGTGTCGGCGGTCTGTTCGGGTGTTTCTTCAGTGGTTGTCATGCGGCGCGATCCTGTCCATGCCCAGCGAGCCGACAGTCTTTTTTGCTGTCGACACTGGGCTTATCGGCCGGTTTTCCCAGGACTGGAGGCAAATTGTCGCTTAACGGGGTTGAAGTCCGTCGATAAAGCGCACCACGCGGTTGCCCAGCTCGGCGGCGAGGGGTAATTGCGGGTCATTGTAGGAGGCCAGTTGCTGCTTCACGTTGTTGGGCACGATGCGCATGACGTGGTTCATGCCTTCGATCACGGTCAACTCGGCATCGGGCTTGG
Organism: Pseudomonas sp. PB105; assembly: GCF_009764655.1. Taxonomy (NCBI): domain Bacteria; kingdom Pseudomonadati; phylum Pseudomonadota; class Gammaproteobacteria; order Pseudomonadales; family Pseudomonadaceae; genus Pseudomonas; species Pseudomonas sp. PB105. The sequence goes on along the minus strand of NZ_RWIO01000026.1, from coordinate 4,303 downwards.
CCCTCTTCAGTTGCTGGGCGTCGCCGACACCGACCTGAATATCGTTGGTGCCCTGGACGATCAAGGCGGGCATGCGCAGTTTGGCAAAGGCTGCCGACGGATCAGCGCGAAACAGACTGATCAGATAAGGCTGCACACTGGGTCGGAAAATAGCCTCCAGCGGGCCAGGTACATCGGCATCCACTTGGCCGGCCTTGAGGTGATCGAGGATTTCATTGCTGCGCAGCAGCAGGGCAGGGGGCAGGTGATCGGCCAGTTGCTGGCGGATCACCTGGTCCACCGGGCGGGCGCTGCCGGACAGGGAAATCACGCCCGCCGGGTCGAGTTGCGGGGCGGCGAGGGCGGCGACCAGCGCACCTTCGCTGTGGCCCAGCACAATCAGCGGGCCCAGGCGTTTGTCGGCCTTGAGCATGTTGCCCCATGCCACCGCGTCGGCCACATAGGCGTCGAGGGTCAGGTTGCGTTCGTCCGGTGTAGCGGCGAGGCTCGCGGCCACACCGCGCTTGTCGTAGCGCACGCTGGCGATGTTGTGCCGGGCCAGCACCCACGCCAGGCGCTTGAGGCTGTCGTTGCGCGCGCCGTCGGCACTGTTGCCGTTGCGGTCGGTGGGGCCGGAGCCCGCGATGATCAGCACCACGGGCACGGGTTTGTCGGACTGGGGCAGCAGCAGCGAACCAAACAGTTCGCCGCTGCCGGTGTCCAGGCTGATGGGCCGTTGCAGTACGACAGGGGACGCGGCATGAGCCAGGGCGGTGAACAGGGTGAGGGTGAACAGCAAAGCTCGCAGCATTATCGTGCCATTATCCGGGGAGTGCCGGTTGGACCCATGTCGACCGGTAAGGTTTCGAGGATGAACTAGTCGGTTAGCCTGCGTATACTGGCCGCCTTAAGTTATTACGGTTGACTTGATTCAACTGATTTCACGGAGCGCCCTGCATGTCCGGCAATACCTTCGGCAAGCTGTTCACTGTCACCACCGCGGGCGAAAGCCATGGCCCGGCGTTGGTCGCCATTGTCGACGGCTGCCCGCCCGGCCTGGAACTGTCCCTGGAGGACCTGCAGCGCGACCTCGACCGCCGCAAGCCTGGCACCAGCCGCCACACCACCCAACGCCAGGAACCCGACGAAGTCGAGATCCTCTCCGGTGTCTTCGAAGGTCGCACCACCGGTTGCGCCATCGGCCTGCTGATCCGCAACACCGACCAGAAGTCCAAGGACTACTCGGCGATCAAGGACCTGTTCCGCCCGGCCCACGCCGACTACACCTATCACCATAAATACGGCGAGCGCGACTACCGTGGCGGTGGCCGCAGTTCGGCGCGCGAAACCGCCATGCGCGTGGCCGCCGGTGCCATCGCCAAGAAGTACCTGGCCACCCAGGGCATCGTGGTCCGTGGCTACATGAGCCAGTTGGGCCCGATTGAAATCCCGTTCAAGACCTGGGACAGCGTGGATGACAACGCTTTCTTCAGTCCTGACCCGGACAAAGTGCCTGAGCTGGAGGCCTACATGGATCAGTTGCGCCGTGACCAGGATTCCGTCGGAGCCAAGATCACCGTGGTCGCCGAGGGCGTCAAGCCAGGCCTGGGCGAGCCGATCTTCGACCGCCTGGACGCCGAACTGGCTCATGCGCTGATGAGCATCAACGCCGTCAAAGGCGTGGAAATCGGCGCAGGCTTCGCGTGCGTATCCCAGCGCGGCACCGAGCACCGTGACGAGATGACCCCACAAGGCTTCCTCAGCAATAACGCCGGCGGCATCCTTGGCGGCATTTCCTCCGGGCAGCCCATCGTTGCGCACCTGGCGCTCAAGGCCACGTCGAGCATCACTACCCCAGGCCGCTCGATTGACGTCAACGGCAACTCGGTGGACGTGATTACCAAGGGCCGCCACGATCCGTGCGTCGGCATCCGTGCCACGCCAATTGCCGAGGCAATGATGGCCATCGTGTTGATGGACCACTTGCTGCGCAACCGCGGGCAAAATGCTGATGTACAGGTGGACACCCCGGTACTGGGCCAACTGTGACGATGTGTGGCGGGCGAGCTTGTTGTGGTGAGCGAGCTTGCTCGCGCCGGGCTGCGAAGCAGCCCCCTGCATGACTCCTCTTCCATACTGGCGCCTCTCCAGCTTCTACCTGTTCTACTTCGCCCTGCTGGGGGCGACGGCACCTTTCCTGGCGTTGTACTTCGATCACTTGGGCTTCTCCAGCGCGCGCATCGGCGAGCTGGTGGCCATCCCCATGCTGATGCGCTGCGTGGCCCCCAACCTGTGGGGCTGGCTGGGCGACTATACCGGTCGCCGCCTGGCCATCGTGCGCTTTGGCGCAGTGTGCACCCTGATCAGCTTTTCGCTGATTTTCGTCAGCAAGACTTACGCCTGGCTGGCTCTGGTGATGGCGCTGCACGCGTTTTTCTGGCACGCGGTGCTGCCACAGTTTGAAGTGATCACCCTGGCGCACCTGCAAAAACAGACGTCGCGCTATAGCCAGGTTCGGTTGTGGGGCTCCATCGGGTTTATCCTCACCGTGGTGATCATGGGCCGGCTATTCGACTGGCTGAGCCTGGATATCTACCCGGTGGTGGTCGTGGTGATCATGGCCGGGATCATCGGCGCCAGCCTGTGGGTGCCGAATGCGCTGCCTGCCACCCAGGGCAATCGCCTGGCCGGTGATGGTTTCCTCAAGCAGTTGCGCAGCCCCGGCGTACTGGCATTTTACGCGTGCGTCGCGTTGATGCAGATGAGCCATGGGCCGTATTACACCTTTCTCACCTTGCACCTGGAGCACTTGGGTTACAGCCGTGGCGTGATCGGCATGCTGTGGGCCCTCGGGGTGGTGGCAGAAGTGCTGATGTTCCTGGCCATGAGCCGCATCCTCACGCGCTTCTCGGTACGCCGCGTGCTGCTCGCCAGTTTCCTGTTGGCGGCGCTGCGCTGGTTGCTGTTGGGCTCGTTTGCCGAATTCCTCTGGGTACTGCTGCTGGCACAGGTGATGCACGCCGCAACCTTCGGCAGCTTCCACGCGGCGGCGATTGTCTTTGTGCAACGCAGCTTTGGCGACAAGCAACAAGGCCAGGGCCAGGCGCTGTACGCCGCGTTGGCGGGCACCGGCGGTGCGCTGGGCGCGCTGTACTCCGGCTATAGCTGGAACCTGCTGGGGCCGAGCTTCACCTTTAGTATTGCCAGCGTCGCCGCCCTGGCTGCGGCCGTTATCATTGGCCTTCGATTGCACGAGCAGAACCAAGGAACCCTTCAATGAGTTATGTCGCTGTCTACCACGTTGCTACGCCGGACACCCCGAACAAGGTCCTGACCCACACCGACGACATCGCCGCGACGCTGGCCGAGCATGGCGTGCGGTTCGAGCGCTGGCAGCCCGCCCTGATCGAGAAGGGTGCCAGCGAGGCGCAAATGATTGCGGCCTATAAGCTGCAGATCGATGCGCTGGGCTACGGTGCGGTGGCGGTGTTCAGTGTCACGAGCGACCATCCGCAGAAGGACGAATTGCGTGCCCGGTTCCTCCATGAGCGCCGTTACAGTGAAGATGAAGTACGTTTTTTCATCGCCGGCCAAGGCCTGTTCACCCTGCACATCGGCGACTACGTCTACGCCGTGCGCTGTGAGAAAAACGACCTGCTGGTGATCCCGGCCGGTATGGCGCACTGGTTTGATATGGGCGAGAACCCCCACTTGGTCACACTGCACTTGTTTAACTGCGCGCAAGGGGCGGTGCCGGCATTCACCGGCGACGATATTGCCAGCCGTTTCCCTGGTTTGGACGATTGAAACCAGGCAACTGGAATCTTCAACCCCGGCAAGTTGGAAGTTGTTGTGGGAAGAAGCTTAGTTGCTTGTAGGGTTTGGCTGTTTATCGCGACCCATGCGCACTGTAACCGTTCGTTATGTAACTCTTTGCGGCACCAGCTGTATCACCTGTCAATAGGAGGAATCCGAGAGGTGATTGGGCATCAGCCAATAAATAGGAGAGATGTAATGAATGGCCCAGAGGAGCCGTCTCAGTCGTCGTATTTCGTGCCCAATGCCGTCAGGAGACGCCTGAGTTTGTCCGGCAAGCCGCTGACCCCTGCGGAACTGGAGATCTTGCGCTGGGCCTCGGAGGGCAAGACCGTCTGGGAAATCAGTCAGATTCGTGCCACTTCCGAAGCCACGGTCAAATTTCACTTGCGCAACATCTACGGCAAATTGGAAGTCAACAACCGTGTGCAGGCGATGAACGAGGCGACTCGCCAAGGCCTGTGCTGACTTCAACGAAAAAGGGCCGCGACGCTCAACGGCGTCGCGG